>JBFGDZ010000026.1:0-26395 GCA_041580375.1 Candidatus Polarisedimenticolia bacterium | reverse complement strand
GCAGCACCGTGCGCGACTCGGACGAGGGGAACCGATTGGAGACATCCTCCACGGCGGCGAACAGCGGGCCGGGCATCAGGACCATCCCCCCGCCCCCTCCGTACGGCGTGTCGTCCACCTTGCGGTGCCGGTCGGGCGCGTAGTCGCGCAGATCGTGCAGGCGCACCTCGACCAGACCGCGTTCGCGCGCGCGCTTCACGATGCTGAGGCTCAGCGGCCCCTCGAACATGCCGGGGAAGGCCGTCACGATGTCAAACTTCATAAAGCTCCAGCAGCCCTTCCGGCGGATCGACCGTGATCGAGCCGGCGGCCGTGTCGATGTTCACGCAGATCGCGCGCGCGGCTGGAAGCAGGACCTCCCGCCCGCGCTGCGAGCCGGCCTCGCCGTCCGCCCGCCCGATCTGAAGCAGCGGAGTTCCTCCCGTCTCGATCACGTCCTCGACCCTGCCCAGGTCGCGGCCGTCACGGGTGCGAACCCGCATCCCAACCAGTTCGAAAATATAATAGTTGCCCGCGGGCAGTGCAACCAACCTGTTGCAGGGCAGCAAGATATCGCAACCCACGAGGCCGGCGGCCGCCTCGGCCGAATCGATGCCGCGGAGCCTGAGGACCACCTTTCCGCGGTACACGGCGCCTTCCTCGACCTCGTAGCGTGTGGATTCCCCCCCGGATCGACCGATCAGGACCCAGCGACGGCCCGTGAACTGGTCCACGCCCCCCCGGACGAGCCGGGCCGTCAACCGGCCTCCGGCCCCGCGCAGGCGCAGACCCGTCGCCACCACGACGGGGCGGCCGGGCTCGCCGGCACCGGGGTCGGCGGAGCGGGGAGGGCGGCCCTCACTCGAGGATTTCAAGATCGTAAGTGCCGCCGTGCCGCGCCCCCGCGACGGCCAGCAGCGTTCTCACGGCCTGGGCCGTGCGCCCCTGCCGCCCGATGACGCGCCCGAGCTCGTCGGGATCGACCTCCAGCTCCAGGATGGTCCCGCCTTCCTCCTCGACCGCCCTCACCGCGACCCGATCGGGCCGATCGACGAGGTCGCGCGCCACCGCTTCGACCCAGGCCCTCAGATCCGGTCCCGGCGCCACGCGTCCCTCCTCAGGCCCGGGCCGCGCGCGCCTTCTCGATGAGGCTGCGCACGGTGTCGGACGGGTGTGCCCCCCGCCGGATCCACTCATCCGCCTTGCTCACGTCGATCTCGATGACCTTCGGCTTCCGCGTGGGGTCGTAGTAACCGAGCTGCTCGGTCACGCGGCCCTCCGGGACGCGCGTCGACTCGGAGACGACGACTCGATAGAACGGCTTGTTCTTGGTCCCTGCTCTGCGCAGGCGGATCATCAGCACTGCCTCACCTCCCGGCCGGTCGGACCTCCGTCCGCTCCCGGCATTCCGTCGGGCCCTTCGATCCGTTCCGACTCTCCCCCGCGGGCCGCGTCTAGCGGGAGAAGGATCGGCCGGATCCGGTCAGGGCGCGGCCCAGCGCTCCCCTTCCGCCCCGGCCCAGGGTCTTCATCATCTTCTTCATCTGCCTGAACTGCTTCAGCAGCCGGTTCACGTCGCTCACCGTAGCGCCGGATCCGCGCGCGATCCGCAGCCTGCGGCTGCCGTCGATGAGCGAGGGGCGGCTCCTCTCCAGCGGCGTCATCGAGCCGATCATGGCGCGCGCGCGGATCAATCCCTTCTCGTCCACGTCGGCGTCGCTGAGCGCTCCGGCGCCCGGCAGCATGCCCAGGATCTGCCGCAGCGACCCCATGCGCCCGACCTTCTCGAGCTGGTCGGCGAGATCCTGGAGGGTCAGCTCGTCGCGTCGCAGGCGCCGGGCCAGCACGTCGGCCTCCGCGCGGTCCGCGACGGATTCCGCCTTCTCGATGAGAGACAGAACGTCCCCCATGCCGAGGATGCGGGAGACCATCCGGTCCGGCTGGAACGGCTCGAGATCCTCGATCGTTTCGCCCACGCCGATGAACTTGATCGGCACCCCGGTGACGTGTCGCAGCGAGAGTGCGGCGCCTCCCCGCGCGTCGCCGTCCGTCTTCGTCAGGACGGCCCCGGTCAGAGTCAGGCGCTCGTGAAAGGCCAGCGCCGACCGAACCGCGTCCTGGCCGGTCATCGAGTCCGCCACGTAGAGGATCTCCGCCGGATCGATCGCGTTCCGGATCGATTCGATCTCCGACATGAGATCCGCGTCGATGTGCAATCGTCCGGCGGTGTCGACGATCACGGGATCGCGCCCGACCTGGCGCGCCTCGCGCAGCGCCCCGCGGCACACATCCACCGCCGCGGCCTCCCCCCCGCCCGTCTCGACCGGGATCCCGGCGCGCTCGCCGAGGACGCGCAGCTGCTCCGCCGCGGCGGGCCGCCGCACGTCGGCCGCCACGAGCAGCGGCGAGCGTCCCTGGGCCTTCAGCCAGAGCGCCAGCTTCGCCGAGGTCGTCGTCTTGCCCGATCCCTGCAGACCGGCCATCAGGATCACCGTGGGGGGACGCGAGGATTCGCGCAGGCGCGCCTCCGGCCCCTGGGAGAGCACGTTCATCATCTCGTCCCGGACGACCTTCACGACCTGCTGGCCGGGCGTCAGGCTCCGGAGGACGGCCTCCGAGGAGGCCCTGGCGCGCACGCGTTCGATGAGTTCCCTGACCACCCCCACGTGCACGTCCGCCTCGAGCAGCGCCATGCGGATCTCGCGCAGGCCTTCGCGGATCTCCGTCTCCGTGAGGTGCCCGTGACCCCGGAGGGTCCGGAAGGCCTTCTGAAGGCGTTCGCCGAGAGCCTCGAACATGTCCTTCGGGGGTCCGGCGCCGCTCAGACGAGCGACAGCAGGTGCCCCAGCTTCTCCTTCTTGGTCTTGAGGTAGCGGCGCGACGTCTCGTTCGGCGCGACCTCGAGCGGCACGCGCTCCACGATCTCCAGCCCGTAGCCTCTCAGCGCGGAGAACTTCCCGGGGTTGTTCGTCAGGATGCGGATCGTGCCGCACCCGAGGTCGCGGAGGATCTGCGCGCCGATCCCGTAATCGCGGTGATCGGCCTTGAACCCGAGCTTGTGGTTCGCCTCGACGGTGTCCCTGCCCGAATCCTGCAGCTCGTAGGCGCGGAGCTTGTTGATGAGCCCGATGCCGCGCCCCTCCTGCCGCAGGTAGACGATGACGCCCTGCCCCGCCGCCGCGATGATCTCCATCGCGCGCCGGAGCTGCGGCCCGCAGTCGCACCGCAGCGAGCCGAACACGTCGCCGGTGATGCACTCCGAATGCACGCGCACGAGAACCCTGTCGGTCGAACGGATCGTGCCCATCACGAGCGCGAGGTGGGTCTTCCTGTCCGCGCTGGACCGGTAGGCGACGATGCGGAACCGCCCCGTCGCGGTGGGAAGCTCCGGCTGCGCCACCCGACGGACGAGCCGCTCGTGGCGCATCCTGTAGCCGATGAGATCGGCGATGGCGATCATTCCGATGCCGTGGCGCTTCGAGAAGGTCGTCAGATCGGGAATGCGCGCCATCGTTCCGTCGTCGTTCATGATCTCGCAGATGACGCCGGCCGGGTAAAGCCCGGCCAGCCGGGCCAGATCCACCGCCGCTTCGGTCTGTCCGGCCCGCTTCAGCACGCCTCCGTTCTGCGCCCGCAGCGGGAACATGTGGCCGGGACGGGTCAGATCGCCCGGCCGGGTCTTCGGATCGATCGCCACGCGGACCGTGTGGCAGCGATCCGCGGCGGAGATCCCGGTCGAGACGTTGCGGCGCGCCTCGACGGACACGCAGAACGCCGTGTTGAAGGGGGACGTGTTGTCCTGGACCATGAGCGGGATGTGCAGTTGCTTCAGCCGATCCTCCAGCATCGGCATGCAGATCAGGCCGCGGCCGTATCGCGCCATGAAGTTGATCGCCGCGGGCGTGATCTTCTCGGCGGCGATCGTCAGATCGCCCTCGTTCTCGCGATCCTCGTCGTCGACGACGATGACGAATTTCCCCTCGGCGATGTCCCGGATCGCCCGCTCGATGCCGATGAACGGCCCGGCCGGCCGTGTCCGGTTCCTCTTTGCCTTCGTGTTCACTGAGCTCGAAGCCTCCCCGTGAAGCCGTGCCGGATCAGATCCGCCCTCGTGATCTCATCCCCTTCGTCCGCCCCCGCCCGTCTGCGGAGATAATCGACGATGTACCTGCCCATGACGTCCGCCTCGAGATTCACCTCGCGCCCTGGAGCGTACCCCGCCAGGTGGGTGACCTCCAGGGTCTCCGGAATCAGCGCCACCTCGAAGGAGAGCCCCTCGCGGCCGGCGACGGTGAGGCTGACGCCGTCGACCGCGATCGAGCCCTTGAGCACGATCAGGTCCAGCAGGTCGCGCGGGAACGCGATCCGCACCCGCAGGCCCGTCCCCTCCCTCTCGACGCCCTCCACGACCCCGACGGCGTCGACGTGACCCAGAACGAGGTGGCCGCCCAGGGGATCCCCCAGGCGCAGCGGCCGCTCCAGATTGACGCGATCACCGGGGCCGCGCCGCCGGAGGGTCGTGCGCGAGAGGGTCTCGGGGGAGAGCACCGCCTCGAAGCCGTCCCGATCCTGGGCGATGGCGGTGAGACAGACGCCGTCCGCCGCCACGCTCGCCCCGCGCGCCACCTCCCCGAGCAGGGGCGCTTCGACCCGCATGCGGACCTCGCCCTGCCGCTCATCGAGGCGGACGATGCGCCCGGTTCCCTCGATCAGCCCCGTGAACATTCAAGCCTCCCTCGCCCGCGTCCGCTTCGGGTGGACGAGGCGTCCCCTCAGGATCAGATCCCCGCCGGCCCGCCTCACGGCCAGTTCCTCCAGCCGCGCGGCGTCGGCGAGGCGTCCCGCGCCGACACCGCCGAACGCCGGGAGCGCCCCGCGGCCTCCGAGGATCGTCCCCGCCACGAACAGCACGACGCCGTCGCCGATCCGCTCGTCGAGCGCCGACCCGAGCATCTCCGACCCGCCCTCCATCAGCACGCTGCGGATGCCGCGCCGCCCGAGAGCCCGGAGAGCGTCGCGGAGCCGCACCCTGCCGCGGCGCCCCGGCGCCTCCAGGACGAGCGCGCCGGCGCGCTCGAGCCGCCTTCTCCTCGCCCGCGGAGCGCCCGGCAGAGTGACGATGATCGCCCCGCCCCCCGCCGCATCGCGGATGAGGCGGGCTTTCGGCGGCGTCCGCAGGCGCGCGTCGAGCACGACCCGGGCCGGGGCGCGCACGCCCGCCGGCCTCGCCCGCGTCGACGCGAGCCCCGGATCGTCGGCGAGCACGGTGTTCACCCCGACGATCACGGCATCATGCTGCCCGCGCAGCGCGCGGGCCGCGGCCCGCGACCGCTCCGACGTGATCCACTTCGAATGACCGTTGCGCGTCGCGATGCGGCCGTCGAGGCTCATGCCCGCCTTCAGGGTCACGTACGGCAGGCCGCTGCGAACGCGCGCCAGGAACCCCCGGTTCAGGATCGCCGCCTCCCGACCGAGCGCGCCCGTCCGCACCCGGACGCCCGCGGCACGCAGCGCCGCGAACCCCTTGCCGTTCACGCGCGGGTCGGGATCCCGCATGCTGGCGATCACCTCGCTCACCCCCGCCTCGACGAGCGCGTCGACGCACGGCGGCGTGCGGCCGAAGTGGCAGCACGGCTCCAGATTCACGTACAGGCGCGCGCCCCGCGCGCGCCGGCCGGCCTCCTCGAGCGCCCTGATCTCCGCGTGCGGCGCGCCGGCGCGACTGTGGAAGCCCCGTCCCACGATCCGATCGCGGCGCACGAGCACGGCGCCGACCATCGGATTCGGGCCGGTGTCTCCCCGCCCCCGCGCCGCCAGCCCGAGGCTCAGGCGAACGTAGCGCAGGTCCCGGCTCGTCCAGCGCGGGCGATCCATGAGGATTCCTCCGAAGCGCGCCCGTGGCCGGTTCAGGCCGCCGGGGGAAGCAGTCCCTCGAGGAAGTCCTCCGGATCGAACGCTACGAGATCCTCGAGCCCCTCCCCGACGCCGACGTAGCGCAGCGGGATCCCGAGCTCCTCCACGATCCGCACCGCCACGCCTCCGCGGGCCGTGCCGTCCAGCTTCGTCAGCACGAGACCGCTGACCCGCGCCGCGGAGAGGAACTCGCGCGCCTGCGCGACCCCGTTCTGACCGGTCGTGGCGTCCAGCACCAGCAGCACCTCATGTGGCGCACCATCGATCTTTCGCCCCACGACGCGCACGATCTTCTCCAGCTCACGCATGAGCGGGTCCTGCGTGTGCAGCCGCCCGGCCGTGTCGACGATCAGGGCGTCGATCTTCCTCGCCACGGCCGTCGCCGCCGCGTCGAACACGACCGAGGACGGGTCGGCGCCGGGTCTGTGTCCGGCGAACTCCGCGCCCACGCGGCCGGCCCATATCTTCAGCTGCTCCGAGGCGCCGGCCCGGAACGTGTCGGCCGCGCAAAGGAGCGCCGTCCTTCCCTCCGCCCGGTACCTGTATGCGATCTTCGCCGCCGTGGTCGTCTTTCCGCCGCCGTTCACGCCGACCGCCAGGATCACCCGTGGGGTGCCGCCGGCGGCGGGCCGCTCCCGGGCCGTTCCGGCGAGGAGCGTCTCGCTTAGCACTTGCCGGGCGGCGTCACGCACCGCCTCCCGAGACGGCGCGATCTGCCCGGAGGCATTCGCGCGCACGGCGTCCGCGACCCGCGCCGCCATGCGGGGCCCCAGATCGGCCTCGATCAGGACGGTCTCGAGATCCTCGTACCAGTCGGGGGAGGGTCCGCGATTCCTGTCGAAGAGCGCCGAGAAGCGCCCCCGTATCCCGTCACGCGTCCGGCGCAATCCCTGCCGGATCCTCTCCAGCCGACCCGGCGGGCCTTCCACTCCGCCGCCGCTCACGACCGGACCCTACTGCACCATCCCGTCGAGGAGCTGCCGGGCCTTGCGGCCCTCGACCGTGTCCGGTCCCAGCTCAACCACCCTGAGGAACTTGTCACGCGCCAGATTCTCGCGGCCCGACTGTCGGTAGGCCATGCCCAGGGCCAGGATGCCCCGCAGATACTCCGGGTCGACGGTCACGGCCTGCTCGAACGCGGCGATGGCCTGAGCCACCTGGTTTCTCTCGAGGTAGAGGTAGCCCACGTTGAGATGAATCTTCTCGGGCCACTGATAGCTCCGGTCCTCGAGCGCTCTGCGAAACTCCCTCAGCGCCCGGTCGTATTGTTTCAGCTCCCGGTAGGCGATCCCGAGATGGTTGTGCGCGTCGGTGTAGTACGGATCGAATCGCAGCGCCAGCCTGAACTGATCCCGGGCCCGCTCGAACTCGCTCCTCTGCAGATGGATCAGGCCGAGGAGATTGTAGGACTCCGCCAGATCCGGGTCGCTCTCGATCGCCTTCTCGATCGACTCGATCGCGCGGGAGGTCTGCCCCTGCTCGAACATGAGCCGGCCGTACCGGAGATGCCGCTGCGCCTCGCTGCGCTTCTCCGACCGTCGCGCCGCGGCGCTCGCGCAGCCCAGCGCCGTGGCCGCCAGCGACAAAACCAGCAGCAGTGCGACCCCGCGGCCCGGCACTCTTCGACTCGAGGACAAGCGCGCACCCCGCGCAAAACGCCGCTAATGCTATCAAACTCAACGACTTTTGTAAATCGAAGGGGCCGTCCGCCGGGCGCTCAGCGCGCGCCCAGCAGCGATCTCAGTTTTCGGAGAAGCCCCTTGGGCCGCGGCGCCGGGATCGGATCCTCCACCTGGACGGGACCGCCCCCGAGGATCGCGGCGGGGACGTCCTGAACCATGGCGAGGGCGGACGACTCGCCGACCACCGCCGCGGCCGCCGCGACCGCCTCGGACAGGGTGGGAGGCCGGTGCCGGACATCGTGGCTGTCGGATGCGAGGACGTGGATCATCCTCCGGCTCAGCATCTGGAGCGCGAAGTCGCGCGCGCGCTCCCCGAAGCGGCCCGTGATGGAGGACGCCGTCACCTGCGTGAGGGCGCCCAGCCGGATCGAGTTCGCGACCCTCTCGATGTCCTCCAGGTAGTAGGCGACCCGCTCGGGGTGCGCCATCAGGGGCGTGATGCCCGCGATCTTGAGGTGGAAGATCATGTCCTCGACCCCCATCGGGACCTGCTGGTACGGGAGCTCCAGCAGCAGGTAGCGCCCGCCGTCCCCCAGGGTGACCAGCTGGCGCGCGCGGACCCGATCCAGGAGGTCGGCGGTGTAGTAAACCTCCGCCCCCGGCAGGAGGGCGATCCCCTCCGCCTCGTCCCCGCGCTGCGCCTCGCGCACGAGCGCCACGCGCTCGAGGATGGCCTCGCGCGTGTTGTCGTACACGCCCGGCTTCATGTGCGGCGTCGCCACGACCGTCTTCACGCCGTCCCGGCGCGCCAGTCGCAGGAACTCCAGCGTCTCGTCGAGCTTGCGGGAGCCGTCGTCGATCCCCGGCAGGAGGTGATTGTGCAGGTCGATCACGATTCCTCCCGCAGCGGACGCGCCAGCAGGTCGCCGACCGCATCGGCGGCCGACCGGCCCTCAAAGAGGATCTCATGCACCTTTCCGGCGATCGGCATCTCGACCCCGGCCCGGCGCGCCAGCGCGATCGCCGCCCGGGTCGTCGGAACGCCCTCGGCGATCATCCGCATCCCCCGCACAATCCCCTCCAGGTCGCCCCCCCGCCCGATCGCCAGGCCGACCGACCGGTTCCGGCTCAACCCTCCGGTGCACGTCAGGATCAGATCCCCGGCCCCGGCGAGCCCCGCGAACGTCTCGGGCCGGCCGCCGAGCGCGGCGCCGAGGCGCCCGATCTCGGCGAGCCCGCGGGTGATGAGGGCGGCCCGGGTGTTCGTCCCGAACCCGAGCCCCTCCACGATGCCCGTGGCGATCGCCATGACGTTCTTCAGCGCCCCGGCGAGCTCCACGCCGATCAGATCGCCGTTCCGGTACGCGCGCAGCGAACCTCCGGAGAGGCGCGTCTGCACGCGTTCGAGGGTTTCGGCGTCGCGACCCGCCACGACCACCGCCGTCGGGTCGCCGCGAGCGACCTCGGCGGCGAAGCTCGGACCGGAGAGCACCGTGGCGCGGCGGCCGGCTTCAGGACCGGCCTCCTCCTCGAGCGCCTCCGACAGGCGCTTGAGGCTTTCCTGCTCGATCCCCTTCGACGCGATGACGAGATCGGCGCCGGACGCGATGAGCGGCGCGGCCGCGGAGAAGAGGGCGCGGCTCGCCTGGGCGGGGGCCACGAACAGCACCATGTCCGCCCCGCCCAGGGCGGCGGCGAGATCGGACGTGATCGTGATCGGATCCTCCAGCCGGATCCCCGGAAGGTAGGCGGCGTTCTCGCGCTCCCGGCGCAGCGCCTCCGCCGACTCGGGCCGCCGGGCCCAAAGCGACGTCGACGTGCCCTGCCGGGACAGGTGGACCGCCAGCGCCGTTCCCCAGCTTCCGGCCCCGAGCACGGCGGCGCGCATCACGGTCCCCCCGTCCGATCGCCGGATGCGTCACCGATCCGATCCTCGGTGCGGCGCAGGATCCGGACGATGTTGGTGCGATGCCGGACGATGACGAGGGCCGCCACGCCGAGCGCGAGCATCGTCACCGGGAGCGCGTCGTAGAGCAGCAGCACCGCAACCGGCAGGGCGGCGGCCGCCGTGATCGACCCGAGGGAGACGATGCGGCTGGCGATGACCACGACGATGAAGACGGCCAGAGCCGCGACGAGTCCCAGCGGGGCGAGAACGCCGAACACGCCGGCGCCCGTGGCGACCCCCTTCCCGCCACGGAAGCGCAGGAACGGAGTGAAGTTGTGTCCCAGAATCACGAGCGCGCCGGCGACCGACTCGAGGATCACCCCGCCGGGGCCGCCGCCGGACATCCATCCGGCCAACATCACCGCGGCGACCCCCTTGCCCGCGTCCAGGAGCAACGCCGCGATCCCCGGCCCGTAGCCGGTCGCGCGCGCCAGGTTCGTCGCTCCGACGTTTCCGCTTCCCGTGGTGCGGATGTCCACGCCGCGGATCAGGCGCCCGATGATCCAGGAGAACGGGATCGATCCGATCAGGAACGACGCGATCGGGACGACCAGGATCGTACCGGGGCTCATGAAGCCTCCGATCCGCGGAGAGGGAACCCGCGCAGGACCCGGTAGGTCGCCCCTCCGGGCGCCAGGCGGCTCTCGTACAGGTCGAAGCCGTCGACCTCGAACCGCCCGAAGTCGGCCTCCGCCATCCCCTCGAAGGCGGCGACCCCGTCCCCGCGCGGAGTTCCGCGAAACCGCCCGATGGTCAGATGGGCGCGAAACGGCCTCGATTCTCTCGGGAAGCCGGCCGGCTCCAGAGCCACCTCCACGGCGGATGCGAGTCCCGCGAGCCGCTCGATCTCGCCTCCCAGCCCGGCCCAGAGGACGCGCGGCCTGCCCCGCTCCGGGAAGACCCCGATCCCGCGCGCCTCGAGCCGGATCGGGGCGCCCTCGAGGGTCACTGCGGCCAGCGCGTCCGCGATCCGTCCCGCGTCTCCGGCGGGTACCTCGCCGAGGAACTTCAGGGTCAGGTGGATCCCCTCCGGGCGCACCCACCGCACCGGCCACTCGCGTTGCGGCAGCGCCTCCCGCACCGCCCCGAGCCGACTCCGGACCCCGTCCGGCACGGACGCGGCCACGAATAGCCTCACCGGGCGGCGCCCATCAGGAGGCGCCGCAGCAGATCGAGGCTCCCGATGACGGCGCGGCGGCGGACCGCGGCGCGGTCGCCGGGAAACGAGAGCGATTCGACTCGCGCCACGCGGGGACCGCGCACCGACACGAACACCTCCCCGGCGGACCGGCCCGCTCCGGCCCCGGGGCCCGCAAATCCCGTGACCGCGAGGCCCCACGTCGCGCCCATACGGCGCCGGACGCCCGACGCCATCTCGGCGGCCGCCTTCTCGCTGACCGCGCCGTGGGCGCGGATCGTCTCCGGGCGGACACCGACCGCGCGCCGCTTGACCCGATCACTGTAGCAGACGATCCCTCCGACGAAGTAGCGGGAGGATCCCGGGACGTTCGTGATCGCGCGCGCCACGCCGCCACCCGTCATCGACTCCGCCACGGCGACGGTTCCGCCCGCTCCCTGCAGGAGCCGTCCCACGACCGCTTCCATCGTATCGTCGTCGACGCCGAATACGCTCGCCCCGAGGATCTCCCGGATCCTCTCTTCGGCCCTCTCGATACGCCGGGGCGCGGCGCCCCGATCCACCGTCTCACTGAGATGGATCGACACCCGCCCCGGGCTCGCGAGGATGGTCCAGCCCGGAGCCTCCGCATCCCGCGCGACCGGCTCCAGACGCCGATCGACCTCGGACTCGCTCATCCCCGCGATGAGCAGGGTCCGCCGGGCGATCCGCGCGGTTCCGGGCGTCAGGCGGGAGAGGACGGAATCCTCCACCATCTGCCGCATCTCCGCGGGAACTCCCGGCAGCAGGACGATGGTCGTGCCTCCCTCGCGCAGCACCAGACCCGGTGCGCTCCCCCTGCGGTTGGGAAGAACCTCGGCACCGCGGGGCACGCCCGCCTGCCGCCTCGCTCCGTCGGACATGCGCAGCCCGACGCGGGCGTAGCGCTCCTCGAGGCTCGCGGCGATCGCCGGGTCCTCCGACAGCGGTCGCCCCAGGATCCCCGCGACCGTCTCGCGCGTCCTGTCGTCGATGGTCGGCCCCAGACCGCCGGTCGTGATCACGAGTGTCGAGCGTCGCAGCGCCGTCCGGATCGCCTCCTCCAGGTCCCGGACATCGTCCCCCACGATGACCCGAAATCGCACGGCGATGCCGATTTCACCCAGGCGGCGGGACAGATACGACCCGTTCGTCTCGGGATGCCAGGGATCCAGCAGCTCCGTGCCGATGGCGATCAGCTCCGCATGACGGAGCATCATGACGCCGGCTCGAGACGGCGCACGGCCTCGACCACCGCTTCGGAGAAACCGGCGAGCGCCTCGCGCCCCTGCCGGCCGTGACGGCGCTCGAAGCGCAGGGGGGGGCCGAATCGCACGTGCACGCGGACCGGCTTCGGGAACCGACCGCCGACCGGGAGCACCCGGTGGGCTCCTTCGATGAAGGCCGGCACGACCGGCGCGCCGGAGAGGGCCGCGATCATGGCCGCCCCCGGCCGCGGCGAGCCGATCCGGCCGTCGGCGCTGCGCGTGCCCTCCGGGAAGATCCCCAGCGCCCGCCCGCGGGAGAGGCACCGTATGGCGCGCTTGATGCCGCGCGAGTCCTGCCCCTCCAGACGCACGGGGATGGTGCCCATGCCCCAGTAGAACCAGCGGAGCAGGAGCATATCGAACATGCTCTGCAGAACGACGAAGTGGATCGACCGCGGCGAGGCCGATCCGAGCACGATCGGATCGACGTACGAGGAGTGGTTGGCGACGACGATGACCGGACCGCGGCGCGGCAGATGCTCCAGCCCCTCGCGCGTCATCCTCAGATACAGGCGCACGAAGGGATAGAAGACGCCCTTCACGAACCAGTAGAACATCGTAAGAGCCTGTCCCGGTCCTACGGAATGAGCCAGCGTTGCGGGACCACGAGTCCCCCGCTCACGATCATCTTCGCGCCCTCCTCCACCGTCATGTCGAGAGGCACCATGCGATCGCCCGGCACGGCGACGAGCCAGCCCGAGGTCGGATTCGGGGATGTCGGCAGGAAGATCAGGGCGTGGCCGTGGAGGTCCCTCTCGCCGCCGGCCGAATGGACGGTGGTGGAGTCCCGGGTGACGAATCCGAGCGTGTAGATGCCCCGGCTCGGATACTCGACGGCGACCACGCGCTGAAACGAGTGGCTCTTGGCGTGAAAGGCGTCGAGGAGCTGCCGTGCCGCCCCGTAGATACCCTTGATCACCGGTATGCGCAGCATCAACCGGTCGAACGCCGTCACGATCTGCCGCCCCAGCAGGTTCGTCGCGAGGGCCCCGACGAGTATCACGAGGAACAACGTGATCACGAATCCGATCAGGGGTGCGGCATAGGTCGTGAAGGCAGGATCGTCGATGTAGGGGAACGGAAGAAGCGTCAGGATTCGGAGGATCAGGGGCGTGGTGATGCCGTGCACGAGGTCGAACAGCAGCCGCAGAACCCAGATCGTGATGATCAGGGGAAGAATGATGGCGAGGCCGGTGAGGAAGAGGCCGCGGATCCGGCCCCAGAAGGTCCGGTCGGCCGACGCCCTGCTCACGCGTCCCCCTCCCCGCGAGCCTGCGGGCGGCCCGTCACGCCCAGGCGCCGCGAGAATTTCATGAAGTAGTCCGCTCCAGAGAGCATCGCCATGAGCACCACGACCCAGATCGCGATGTCGCCCGCGAGGCTCCAACGCCCGAGGTACCGGTAGCCCAGGATGAGCAGCACGATCGCGACGACCTGGCTGCCGGTCTTGTACTTCCCCCAGATGCTGGCCCCGATCGTGATGCCCTGGCTGCTGGCGATCATGCGCAGTCCGTCCACGGCGAACTCGCGCCCGAGGAGGACCCACACCATCCAGGCCGGCACCGCTCCCACCTGAACGAGCGAGATGAAGGCGGCGGAGGTCAGCAGCTTGTCCGCGATCGGATCGAGCAGGATCCCCAGAGTGGTCACCTGATCGCGGCGGCGCGCGAGCCAGCCGTCCAGGTAGTCGGTGAGGGAAGCGAGCAGAAAGACGCCCACACCGATCATCTGCCAGGAGAGACCGATCGGCTCGAACGCGCTGACCCGCGTCATCAGGACGACCACCAGGACGGGCGTCAGGAAGATGCGGATGATCGTGATCCAGGTCGGTAGGTTGATCATCGCATCGGTTGCCGGCGATCTGCGCGATGTGTAGAATGCGTCCGCCAGGCTGCGCCTACCTCGTCTCTCGCGCTCCTCGCGTCCGCGCCGCGAGCCTCACATCGCCGGTCGCGTGGGGCGGGCGGAAAATAACATAAGGACAATGACCGGTCAACCGGAGCGGCGGTGACGATTCGATTCGGAACCGATGGATGGCGGGGCGTCATCGCCGACGAGTTCACGTTCGACAGCGTGAGGGTCGTCGCGCAGGCCGTGGCCGATCTGGTCCACGAGGAGGGCCGGTCCGGATCGCCGGTCCCGGTCGGATACGACGTCCGGTTCCTCAGCCAGCGCTTCGCCGAGAGCATCGCGGCCGTGCTCGAGGCCAACGGGATCCCGACCATCCTGCCCGACACGCCGATCACGACCCCGATGCTCTCGTGCCAGGTGGTCGCGAGCGGGGCTCCGCTCGGCATCGGCGTCACAGCCAGCCACAATCCCCCGCAATACAACGGGATCAAGATCAAGGCCGCTTTCGGGGGCAGCGCGCCCCCGGAACTGACCTCGCGCATCGAGGCCCTGCTCGGACGGCGCGCGCCGCGCATCGGCCGGCCGCCCGAACGCCGCCACCCGTTCCTGCCCGCCTACGTGCCGAGGCTCGTGGCCGTGGCCGACCTGGAGACGATCAAAAACGCACCGCTGCGCGTCGTCGTCGACAGCATGCACGGCGCGGGAGGCCGCATCCTCGAAGGGCTCCTGCGCGGCGGGCGCGTCCGTGTCGTGACGCTGCGCGGCGAGCCCGACGTCCTGTTCGGCGGCACCCATCCGGAGCCGCGCCCCGATCTCCTGGGGCCCCTCTCCGACGCCGTGCAGCGCCATCGCGCCCACATCGGAATCGCCACGGACGGCGATGCCGATCGCATCGGGATCTGCGATGAGAAGGGACGGGCCGTCTCACCTCTTCAGATCTTCCCGCTCATCGCTCTGCACCTCATCCGGGCGCGGAACTGGCGGGGCGCGATCGCGCGCACGTTCGCCAACACCCTGCTCGCCGAGAAGATCGCCCGCCGATTCGAACTGCCGTTCCACGATCTGCCGGTCGGCTTCAAGCACATCGCGCGGCTGATGCTCGAGCAGGACGTCCTGGTGGGCGGAGAGGAGAGTGGCGGGATCGGCGTCAAGCGCTACCTGCCCGAGCGCGACGGCATTCTCATCGGTCTCCTGCTGATGGAGATGCTGGCGCGGGGCGATCGGAGGCTCAGCCGAAGGATCGCCGTCATGGAGAACGAGTACGGGAGGTACGCCTACAGAAGGATCGACGTGCCCATGCCCGCGCCGGCAGGGCGCAGAGCGGTCGAGGCGATCCGCACCCGGCCCCCCGCGCGCCTGGGGGGATTGACGGTCGCGGGGATCGACACGCTCGACGGGGTCAAGCTGCTGTTCGGCGACGACGGCTGGATCCTGTTCCGCCCGTCCGGCACGGAGCCTCTCCTCCGGCTCTACTGCGAGGCGCGCACCGACCGGGTCGTGGACCGCCTGCTCCGGGCGGGGCTGACGCGGATCAAGAAGCCGGAGCCGTGAGACGCCGCCCGGCCGATCCGCCCCGTTGCGGATCCGCGGCCTACCTCAGACCGCTCGTGCGCGCGTAGATCTCCACCAGCCCTCCGACGCTGCTCACGCAGGTCACGACGAAGACCGCCAGGAGGCCCCAGGTCACACCGCGCGCCAGCCGGCGCGTCCAGTCGCGATCGTGAACGAGCCGCAGCAGATACGGGCCGATCGCGAAGAGCGAGAACAGGACGACCGCCGCCTGCGTCTGCGCGACGGAGATGGTCACGGGCCGGGCCGATCCGGGCACCGAGGCCGTGGCGATCGGATCGATCGCGAACGCGTAGAGCAGACCGGTGACGACGGCCGTCGCGGCGAACGGGAAGACGCGGTAGAGATCCGCCTTCTCGAGCATCTCATGCAGATAGAATCCGGCTGCGATGCAGAGGAACGGCGCGATCGGGAGGCGGTACCATCCATACACCACCCGGAAGTCGGCGGTCATGGCCAGGATCATCACGTAGATCGCCACCGGCACGAGCAGGGCGCGCGGACGACGCAGAGCCGCGTACGCCGCGGCCAGGAGCAGAAACAGGTACCAGCCGCGGCCGAACGGCTTGACGACCACCTTCCCGGCGAGCAGGTCCAGGAACGAGTCGAGGCTCGCCCACTTGGTGGTCGCCTGGGCGTGAATCACGGCCGTGAAGGTGCTCCAGTCATACAACCAGGCGTATCCCAGATACAGAAGCCCGATGCCGGCGGCGATCGCGGACGCCAGCGCCGCGCCCCGGTACCGCCGCGCGGCCGCCATCAGCGCCACCACGATCGCGATCACCGCCACGCCCGTCGCCTTGGTCCACAGGGCGAGGCCGCAGAGCAGGCCCGCCAGGACGGCGTCCGCCGTCCGGCCGGTGCGTTTGTGCCGCTCGACGAGCAGGATCGCCCCCATCAGGAGGACCGCGAGCAGATTCTCGGCCTTCACCAGTCGATGCCCCAGGACGAGGATCGGCATCGTCGCGTAGCACAGCGCCCCGAGCAGAGCCGCGCGCTCCGGAGCCCCGTAGGCGCGGGCCAGCCGGTGCACGAGGACGACGCCCAGCAGGCTGAGCGCGATCGGCACGAGACGCATCATCGGCAGCGTGCACAGCAGGTACCCCGGACCGCCGGCGGGCATGCCGCCGCGGAGGGCGGCGCCGATCGAGGCCACCAGCCCCACGAGCACCGAGAACAGCGGAGGATGATCGAAGTAGGGCCAGACGAGCGCGTAGGGATCCCCGAACCAGCGGAACTCGCGCACGCGCTCCTGCGGGTAGCGATCCGGGAACGCGCTCCACGACGCGGGGGTCCCCTCGTGCAGCAGGTTCCACCCCTCCCAGGCGTGCTGATACTCGTCCGCCGTTTCGTGGTGGAAAGGCACGAGCGCGTAGTCGTGGAACCGCAGCAGGGCGGCCAGGAGGAGGATCAGACCCAGCGCCAGCCGCGGGCCTCCGGAGAGGAGCCGGCCGGCGAGAACGGACCTCCTTGAGCCCGGCAGGACGAGCGCGATCGCGGCCGCGATCGCGAGCAGGACGAGCGCGGTGCGCGACCAGGCGCGGGTTCGCTCGCGCACGAAGGCGTCCGCGTCGGCCCCCAGGTAGCGGCCCGGCACGGGCTGCATCTTCTTTTCTCCGGGGGGCCGCCAGAGCAGCCTCAGGCGCGCATCCCCCTCCGTCACCGCGTAGTCGATCTCGATCGGATGCAGCCCGGCGTCGAGATGCCGCTCCGCCGCGGCTCCGGGAAGCGACTCGAGCGTGCGTCCGTCGATCCGAACCTGCGCTTCGCCCCGCGCGACGAGCTGGAACCCGTGGACCCCGCTCTCGGGGACGCGCAGCACCCCGCGCCACGCGATCGCGTAGGGCGGCATCGATTCGGGGAATCCGAGACGGGGGATGTCCCAGTTAAAGATGTAGACGGCGTCCAGCCGCTGCGGGAAGGGAAAGTCGATACGAGGATCGATGCGCGGCACCGGACGTCCGCGCTCGTCGACGAGGAGCGGGACGACCCCCGCCCCGGCATCGCGCACGCCGTAATAGCCGGGAAGCCCGGTCGCCGGACGTCCGAGAACGACGAGCGCGAGCACGAAGGCCGCGACGACCAGAAGCGTCATGAAGACCGTGCGCCGGACGTCCCGATCGGGATTCATCCGCGGTTCGATCATGCGCCCACGCCGGCGCGCGCGGCGGCCGCGGTCATCCGCTCCAGCAAAGCTTCCTTCTCCCCGGCCGGCAAAAACGTGGCGCGCGCGGTCTCGAGGCCGATCGCCAGGATCTCCGCGCCGCTGAGCCCCAGCCGGTCGCCGAGCGCGCGCCACTCCTGCGCAAGCGACGTCCCGAAGAGCCCCGGGTCGTCCGAGTTCACGGTCACCCGGACCCCGGCCCGGTGGAGCGCGCGCAGCGGGTGCTCCTCCCACGAGCTCACGACCCCGGTCTCGATGTTGCTCGTGGGGCAGCATTCGAGCGGGATCCCCCGTCGCGCGAGAGTCTCCACCAGTCGCGGGTCCTCGATGCTCCTCACGCCGTGTCCGACGCGCTCCACCTCCAGCAGGTCGATCGCCTCCCAGACCGAGCGCGGCCCGTCGAACTCGCCGGCGTGCACGACGGTCCGGAGCCCCACGCGCCGCGCCTCACGGTAGACGGGCTCGAAGGCTGCGGTCGGCGCGGCCCTTTCGTCCCCGCCCATGCCGACGCCGATCACGTCGTAGCGACGCAGCGCAGCGGCCGTTTCCACGACCTTCTCCAGCGACGCGATGCCCCACTGGCGCACGCCGTCGAGAAGGAAGGCGAGCCGCGGCCCCCCCTCCTCGCGAATACGGCGCGCCGCCCGGCTCGCCGCGTCGAGGATCTCGTCCGCGGGGATTCCGGCCGGCTCGAACAGAAACGGCGAGCACAGAACCTCCGCGTAGACGGCCCCGTCCGACCGGAGTCTCCGCCCCAGGCGCTCGGTGATGAGATCGAAATCTTCCGGCCTGCGCAGCTCCGCGCAGAGAGCCCGGAAATGACGGAGGAAATCGGGGAAATCCCGGTGCCGGCAGAGCGCCGCCAGCTCCCGGCGCCGCCCGGGATCGACCGGCCGGCCCTGCGCGGAGAGCACGGCCTCGAGTGTGTCCGGACCGACGGAGCCCTCGAGATGGACGTGGATCTCCGCCTTGGGCGTCGCGTCGACGAGGGCGCGCCGAACCGCCTCATCGGTCCCGGATGCGTCGTCGCGACCTGCGCGCGCCGGACCCACGGATGACCTCCCTATCGAGGAGCGGTTCCGGCCTCCGCGCCGGTATCGGCGGGCGGGGGCGGCTGATCCGTGTAGTGGACGACCCCCCGCTCGTCGACGTAGCGGAAGATCGCCGGGCCCTCCGGATCCCCCGCTCCGCGACGGGGGCGCGAGCGTTCCTCGCGATACGGGGCCCGCCCCTCGCCGAACAGCCGCAGGACCTTGCGTACGTACTCGCGCGTCTCTCGATAGGGCGGGATGCCCCTCTTCTCCAGCACGGCGGTCTCGCCAGCGTTGTAGGCAGCCAGGGCCAGCCGTTTGTCGCCCCCGAAGAGATCCAGCAGGCGGCGCAGGTGTCGGGCACCGCCCCTCACGTTCTCGACCGGATCGAACGGATCGGAGACCCCCAGGCTGCTCGCCGTCTCCGGCATCAGCTGCATGAGCCCCTGGGCACCCTTCACCGAGACGGCCGTCGGGTCGAAGTTCGATTCGACCTGTGTCACCGCCAGCAGAAGATCCGGGTGGATCCCGGTCTCGATCGCCGCGCTCTCGATGATCCAGCGGAATCGATCGGCCCGGAGCGCGGAAGCCGCCCCGCGTCCGGCCCGGAACCGCTTCAGATCGTCGTGATTCGGAACGTTCGTCAGCACGAGCGTGCCGTTGGCGTCGCGGCGGAAGAGGATGTCATCGTCCGCTCTCGAGATCCCGATCCCCGGGGCCGCCCCCCCGGGAGCCGCGATCATGAGGATCGTGAAGACCGCGGCGCCTCCTCTCACCGGCCGACTCCCGATCGGCGGATCGTGCCCTCGAGGATCTCGAACGTCCGATCGCGCGCGGCGTCCAAATCGCCGGTCTTGCGGCCGCCCGCCTCGGCGAGATCCGGCTTGCCGCCGCCGCGCCCGTCGATGAGCGCCGCCAGCTGGCGGACGATCTCCCCCGCGTCGAGAGGCGGGATGAGATCGCGGCTCACCGACGTGGTCACCGTGGCGCGCCCCTCCCTGAGACCCCACTGAACGATGACGCCCGACGGGAGGCGCTCGCGGCTTCGATCCACGAGCGCGCGCAAGGCGCCCTTCTCGAGCCCCTCCTGGGGTCCGCGCACCATGACCTTCACGCCCGCGATCGTGCGCACCTCCTCCTGCGAGCCCGCGGATCCGCCGGCCGCCATGCTGATCTTCAGGCGCTCGATCTCGCGCTTGAGAGTGCGATTCTGATCGAGCAGAGCGCCGAGCGTATCCCTCAGCCGCGCCCGATCGACGTTGAAGACGGACTGCAGCCCTTCCACGACGCGGCGATCCTCGCGCAGCTCTCCAAGCGCCGCCTCGCCGGCCAGCGCCTCGACGCGGCGGACGCCCGCCGCGATCCCGCGCTCCTGCGCCAGTTTGAGGAGGCCGATCGAGCCCGTGCTGGAGGCGTGCGTCCCCCCGCACAGCTCCATGCTGTAGCCGGGGATCTCGATCACGCGGACCGTGTCGCCGTACTTGTCGCCGAAGAAGGCCAGAGCGCCGCGCCTCAGGGCCTCGTCCAGCGGCATCACGCTCGCGCGGATCGGGAGATCCTGGCGGATGACGTCGTTCACGTCGTCCTCCACCTGCCTCAGGATCTCGTCCGACAGGGGCGCGTAGTGGCTGAAATCGAAACGGAACCGGTCGGCCCCGACGAGCGAGCCGGCCTGCTTGACGTGCGTCCCGACGACGTCGCGCAGCGCCGCGTGGACGAGGTGCGTCGAGTCGTGACTGCGCATGATCGCCAGCCGCCGGGCGCGGTCCACCTCGGCCACGACGGGATCGCCCGTGCGCAGGCTCCCCTCCCGGACACGGACGGCGTGAAGGTTCAGGGACGGGATCGGCGCCTGCGTGTCCCGGACCTCGGCCACGCCGGTCGCGGCCGTCAGGAATCCGGAGTCCCCGATCTGCCCTCCGGCCTCGGCGTAGAACGGGGTTCGATCGAGCAGGGCCTGCCCCTCCTGGCCGCGCTCCAGCCGCTCGACCAGCCGGTCCTCCCGGAGCAGCGCGATCACGCGCGCGTCCTCGATCCGCGTCTCCTCGTAACCGCGGAAGTCGATCCGCCGCACCGGCAGGCGGTCGACCACGCCGCTCACCGCGGGGCCGACCTCCTTCATGCCGCGCCGCGATCGCTCGCGCTGCTCCTGCATCGCCTCCTCGAATCCGCCCTCGTCGATCGTCATCCCGCGGGCCTGGGCCACGTCGCGCATCAGATCCAGCGGCAGCCCGAAGGTGTCGTAGAGCTTGAAGGCCTCCGGGCCGGGCACGACCGATCGCCCCTCCTTCTTCAGATCCCTCGCCAGATCCTCCACGCGGGCCAGGCCGACGGCCAGCGTCTCGGCGAACCGCTCCTCCTCGCGGCGCGCCATCCCGGCGATGAGCTCGCGATGCGCCTCCAGATCGGCGTACGCGCCCTTCATGACGTCGATCACCGGGCCGCTCAGCTCACACAGAAAGGGCGTCTCGACGCCGAGCACCCGCCCGAAGCGGATCGCGCGCCTCATGATTCGCCGCAGGACGTATCCGCGTCCGTCGTTTCCGGGAACGACGCCATCGGAGATGAGGAACGTCATCGCCCGCGCGTGATCGGCGATCACCTGCAGCGCCACCTCCCGCTCGGCGGGCTCGACGGCATCGTCACCCGGGCCGACGCGCGCCGCCAGTTCGGCCGCCGCCTCGATGATCGGCCGCAGCAGGTCGGTCTCGTAATTGCTCTCGACGCCCTGGATGACCGACGCGATCCGCTCGAGGCCCATCCCCGTGTCCACGCCCCTGCGCTTCAGTGGCTCGAGCCGCCCGTCCCCCTTCCGATCGAACTGCATGAAGACGAGATTCCACAGCTCCATGAAGCGACCGCAATCGTGTCCCGGGTTGCAGTCCTCGCGCCCGCACCCGCTCTTCGGGCCGCGATCGATGTGGATCTCCGAGCAGGGACCGCACGGCCCCGTCTCGCCCATCGACCAGAAATTGTCCTTCTCGCCGAGGCGGGCGATCCGCGACGCGGGGAGCTTCACGTCCTTGCGCCAGAACCCGTGCGCCTCCTCGTCCTCGTGAAAGACCGTCGCCCACAGACGGTCCGGTGGGAGGCCGTAGACCTTCGTCAGCAGCTCCCACGCGAAGGCGATCGCCTCCTGCTTGAAGTAGTCGCCGAAGGAGAAATTGCCGAGCATCTCGAAGAACGTGTGGTGGCGGGGCGTGCGGCCGACCTGCTCCAGATCGTTGTGCTTCCCGGACACGCGCATGCACTTCTGCGAGGTCGCCGCGCGCGCGTACGGCCGGCTCTCCGTCCCGAGGAACGCGTCCTTGAACGGGTTCATCCCGGCGTTGGTGAACAGCAGCGTGGGATCCCCCGCCGGGATGAGGGACGACGACGGGACGATCTGGTGGCCGCGCCGGCCGAAATAGTCCAGAAACGCGCCGCGAATCTCCTGTCCGGTCCTGGCTTTGCGCTTCATGATCCGTTCCCGAAAAGGCGTCATTATAACCCGCCGGCGGGACGTCTCACGCTGGGGCTGGAGGGTCGGGGATGGGCCCGGCCGGACGCGCGCCGCGACGGCCGCCAGGACGTCGTCTGTCGCCGTCGTGCCGCTACTTCTTGCGCGGACCGCCGGCGCCATGGGCGCGGGAGAGATCGAAGACCGAGCCGCCGCCCTGGCCGGCGGCCGCGTCCTCGAAACCGGTCTTGAGGGTGCTCTCCATCTCGCGCTGCGCCACCTCCGCCGTCGACTCGATCCCCTGGAGCCGCAGCTTGAACTCGTCCGGGTTGGTCGCGCGGCGCAGGGCCTCCTCCATGGTGATGAGGTCCTTGCGGTACAGGCTGTAGATCGACTGGTCGAAGGTCTGCATCCCGTACTGGGAGGTGCCCTGTGCGATCGCGTCGTGGATGAGCTTGGTCTTGTCCTTGTTCTCGATGCAATCCCGGATGAAGTTCGTGGCGCGCAGCACCTCGACCGCCGGAACGCGGCCGGCCCCGTCGCCCCGGGGCAGCAGGCGCATCGAGACGACGGCGCGCAGCACGCTGGCCAACTGCAGCCGGATCTGCTTCTGCTGGTGGGGAGGAAAGACCGAGATGATCCGGGTGACGGTCTCGGTGGCGTCCAGCGTGTGCAGGGTCGACAGGACGAGGTGTCCGGTCTCGGCCGCCGTCAGCGCCGTCTCGATGGTCTCGTAGTCGCGCATCTCACCGACCAGAATCACGTCCGGATCCTGGCGCAGGGCGGATCGCAGCGCCGTCGCGAACGATTTCGTGTCGACCTCCACCTCGCGCTGGTTCACGAGACTCTTCTTGTCGCGGTGGAGAAACTCGATCGGATCCTCGATCGTCATGATGTGCTCGGTTCGTTGCGTGTTGATGTAGTCGATCACGGCGGCCAGCGTCGTCGATTTACCCGAGCCGGTCGTTCCGGTCACCAGGATCAGCCCCCGGCGCTCGTCGGAGATGGTCTTGAGCACGGGGGGCAGGAGCAGATCGTCGACGGTGAGGATCTTCGCCGGGATCACGCGCAGCACGAGCCCCACGGTGCCGCGCTGCTGGAAGATGTTGACGCGGAAGCGCCCCAGCCCGGGGACCGAATAGGCCAGGTCGATCTCGAAGTGATCCTTGAATTTCTGCTTCTGGCGCCCGCTCATGATGCTGAACGCCATCGCGATGGTGTCCTCCTGCGACATCCGGTTCAGCTCGGAGAGGGGCGACAGACGGCCGTTGACGCGGATGACGGGATGGCTGCCGACCTTCAGGTGAAGGTCGGACGCCTTCCGATCGGTCGCGATCTTCAGCAGATCGTTGATGTGCACGGACCGGTCCTCCACGAGGCGCGCGGGCCTAGTGAGCGCACCCTGAATCTAGGGTCCGGAGGGGATCGGGTCAAGCAAGGGGGCGGGCCCGGGTCTTCCCGGGGGCGGTTCCGGACGCGGGGCTCCGTCCGGGGCGGCGGGGCCGGGGATCGAGATTCCGCGACACGCCGCCCCTGTTGTCCGTCAGACGTGCGTCAGCCAGCCGTGGCGATCCGGCTGTTCGCCCCGGATCAGGGCGTTGAACTCGGCCTGCAGCCGGCCCGTGATCTCACCGCGCGCTCCCGATCCGATGGGTACCCGATCGATGCTCCGCACGGGCGTGACCTCGGTGGCGGTGCCGACGAAGAACACCTCGTCCGCGATGTACAGCATCTCGCGGGGGATCGGGGCCTCCTGGACCCGCATCCCGTCATCCGCGGCGAGCTGCATGATGGAGCCCCTCGTGATGCCGGGCAGAATGGAGGATGCCATCGGGGGCGTGTGGATCATCCCCCCTCGCACCACGAAGATGTTCTCCCCGCTTCCCTCGCTGACGAACCCGGCCGCGTCCAGGGCGATGCCCTCCGCGTATCCGTTGGCGGTTGCCTCCATCTTGATCAGCTGCGAGTTCATGTAGTTGGCGCTCGCCTTCGCCATCGCGGGGAGCGTATCCGCGGCGAACCTGCGCCACGAGGAGACCATCACGTCGACGCCCTTGTCCGCGGCGTCCTTGCCCAGATAGGCGCCCCACGGCCAGACGCCGATGGCCACGTCCACGGGACAGGGGGCGGGATCCACGCCCATCGATCCGTACCCGCGGTACACGATCGGGCGGATGTAGCACGCCTCCATGCGATTGACCCGCACCGTCTCGAGGATCGCCTGCTCGATCGCCTCTCGTCCGTACGGCACCTTCATCCGGTAGATGGCACAGCCGTCGAACAGCCGGGCGACGTGCTCGCGCAACCGGAAGATCGCCGGCCCTCGCGGGGTCTTGTAGCACCGGATCCCCTCGAAAATGCAGGACCCGTAGTGGATGACGTGGGACAGAACGTGGATTCTGGCCTCGTCCCAGGGCACCTGGCGGCCATTCATCCAGATCGAGTCCGTCTTGTTGAGGGACATGCCTCTCCCCCGGATGGATTGGATCGTCAAGAACGCGTGCGACCAGCAGCGAGCCGGGCGAGTATAGGGCAGGCCCGCGTCGCGATCAAGACGTCGCGGCGGCAGCCCCCCTGACGCCTCGCGGCGATCACGACGGAGCCGCTCTGCCGACGACGAGGGCGGACCAGGGCCCGCTTCTCAGGCGCCCGCGCGGGCGCAGCCCGGTCCGGCCGGCCGCGCTCAGGATCCGTTCTTCGTCCTCCACGAGGAGCCCCGTCAGGATCGCCCTGCCGCCGGGCCGCAGGGCCGCCGAGATCCCGGGCAGCATGCGCTCGATGGACGTCGTGCCGATGTTGACCACCGCGACGTCGAAGCGTCCGCCCCTGAGGGCACGGGAGGCGTCGGCCTTCCGGAGGACGACGCGGCCCCCGAGGCCGTTGTCTTCGAGATTCGCCCTCGCCACCCGCAGCGCGGCCGGATCGTGATCGACGGCGACCACCGCCGCGGCACCGAGCCGGCGCGCGGCCATCGCGAGGATCCCGCTGCCGGTGCCGAGGTCGATCACCCGTGTGCGGGGCATCGCCACCCTCTCCATCAGCCGCAGCGCCATGCGGGTAGTCGCATGCTCCCCCGTTCCGAACGCCTGGCCCAGCCGTACATGCAGCGGAATCCGCCCGCGGGACGGAGGGGCGGCGCACCCCTCGGGAATGATGAGGAAACGACGGCCCACCCGCGTCGGACGGAGGGATCGCTGCCACGCCTCGACCCAGTCCGCCGACGCCATGAGGGCGGGCCGCAGCGAGGCGGGATCGACGGCGATTCCGGCGCATTGCAGAGCCGCCGACAGCCGGCGGGCGACGGTGCCGCCTGCCGGGGTGAACGGGAAGTAGGCGGTCAGCGCGACCCGCCGCCCGCCCGCGATCGGCTCCGCCGTCGCGCCCAGGGAGCCGGAGTCCCAGCAGACCGCGACCGCGTCCTCCTCGCGCTCCGGCGGGACTCGCAGAATCACACGGAGGTAGCGCGGGGACCCCGACATCGGGCGCGCGCGCCGCCGGTGCGCGCGCCCGGACGCCGTCCGGCTCAACTGAAGATGTCCCGAACGCGGCCGAAGATGTCTTTCGGCGGAGCGTCCGCGGGCGGCTCCACCTCCGCGAGCCTCTCGAACAACTCGCGTTGCTTCTTCGTGAGCCGGGCCGGTATGTGGACCTCGGCGGTGACGTACAGATCGCCCGGCGGACCCCCGTTGGGCCGCGCGAGGCCCTTGCCACGGATGCGGAATGTCGTGCCGCTGCGAGTTCCCGGGGGGATGTTCAGACGCGACGACCCATCCAGGAGGGGGATCTCGAGATCCGTCCCGAGGACGGCCTGGGAGATGGTGATCGGCTGCGCGATCCGCAGGTGCGGCCCCTCGCGCTGGAACCTCGGATGCTCGCGCACCCCGATGACGACGTAGAGATCGCCGGCGCGACCCCCGCGCAGGCCGCCCTCCCCCTCGCCGGGCACCCGGAGGCGCATGCCCGTGTCGACGCCCGCGGGGATCTTGACCGTGATCCGCCGCACCTTCCGGCGGCGTCCCTCGCCGGCGCAGTCCGCGCAGGGATCCTTGAGGATCTGCCCGGTTCCCCCGCACGCACCGCACGTCCGGCTGAGCGCGAAGAACCCCTGGCGATGCACGGTCTGGCCGCGGCCTCCGCAGGCCGAGCAGGTCGCGCGAGCGCCGCTGCGCGAGCCGGTGCCGCGGCAGGTTCCGCAGGCCTCGAGCCTCGGGACCTCGAGCTCCTTCTCGATCCCGCGCGCCGCCTCCAGGAAGTCGATCTCGAGGTCGTAGCGGAGATCCGCTCCCCGGCGGGACCCGCCGCGGGTCCGGCGCCCCCCGCCCCCGAAGACGTCGCCCATGGAGAACCCGAAAAAGCTCCCCAGAACGTCCTCGAGGTCCGCGAAGACCTCGGAGTTGAATCCCCCGAACCCCTCGGCCCCGAACCCCCCCACGCCCTGGTGCCCGAAGCGGTCGT
>JBFGDZ010000025.1:0-27412 GCA_041580375.1 Candidatus Polarisedimenticolia bacterium | reverse complement strand
CACGCGCACCGCCCGGCCGGCCCCGGTCTTCAGCGGATCACCCCCCGCCGACTGACCCGGATGAATTCGGTCAGGACCTTGACCTCGGGGCGATCCGCGATCTCGTCACGCACCCTCTCGAGGGCCTCCTCCTGGGTGAGGTGGGATCGGAACAGGATGCGATAGGCCCGCTTCAGATCCCGGATCGCCTCCGGCGCGAATTGCTTGCGCTCGAGACCGACGACGTTGATGCCGTAGCTGCGGGCGCGGTTTCCAACCGTGAGGACGTACGGCAGCGCGTCCTGCGTGATGACGGAGTACCCGCCGATGTATGCATGCTCTCCGATGCGACAGAACTGGTGCACTCCCGAGAACGCGCCGATCGTGGCTCCGCCCTCGATCGTCACGTGGCCCGCGAGGGTGGCGGCGTTGGCGAAGATGACCCGGTCGCCGACGCGGCAGTCGTGGGCGATGTGCGTGCCCGCCATCAGAAGGTTATGCGAGCCGATGCGGGTGACGCCTCCCCCGCCCGACGTGCCTCGGTGCACGGTCACTCCTTCCCGGAATGAGTTGTCGTCTCCGATCTCGAGCGTCGTCCTCTCGCCCCGGAACTTGAGATCCTGGGGTTCCATCCCGATGCAGGCGAAGGGGAAGATGCGGTTGCGGCCGCCCAGCGTGGACGGGCCCCACACCACGGCATGAGGCATGACGACGCACCCCTCGCCCAGGGTGACATCCGCGCCGATGATGCTGAACGCGCCGATCGTCGTGCCCGGACCGATGCGGGCCGAGGCGTCGACCTGGGCCGTCGGGTGGATCGATCCCGCCTCGCTCACGGATTCCCCGCGCCGGCGCCCCGGTCCACCATCGAGGAGAGCAGCACCGCCTCCGCGGCGAGATCGTCGCCGACGTAGGCCTCGCCTCTCAGCCGGGCCGTTCGCGCCCTCGCCTTCAGCACCTCGACCTCGAATCGGATCTGATCACCGGGCACGACGGGTCGCCGGAACTTCGCCCCGTCGATCCCGGCGAAATAGACGAGCTTATTGCCCCGATCCGCCATGCTGCGGAGCATGAGGACGGCACCCACCTGGGCCATCGCCTCCACGATCAGGACGCCCGGCATGATGGGATATCCGGGGAAGTGGCCCTGGAAGAAGGGCTCGTTGAATGTGACGTTCTTGATTCCCACCACGCGTTTCCCCGCCTCGATGGCGATGATGCGGTCGACGAGAAGAAATGGATAGCGGTGCGGCAGGATCTCGAGGATCTGCCGCACGTCGAGCGGTACCTGAGTGTCCACCATCGGGCCCCTCCTCCGTCCCCTCATCCGGATCGCCGCGGCCGCTTCCGGGCCGTGCGCCGCCCGGCGCCCGCCGCCCGGCGGACTGCCGCCGCCGGCTTGCCGCGGCCCGCGCCCGCGACGACGGCGCGCTCCAGCCGCGCCATCCGCCGCAGCAGATCGGGCAGGCGGCGCGCCGCGGCCCGTTCCCGCTTCCACTCACGGTGATCGATCGCGGGATGCCCGAGGACGAACGAGCCGGGCGCCAGGTCCCGGAGGACGGCGGATTTGGCGCCGACGACCGAGCGCTCTCCCAGGCTCAGGTGCCCGGCCGCCCCGCTCTGACCGGCCAGGATGACGCGCCGCCCGAGGGTCGTGCTCCCCGCGATCCCCGCCTGCGCGACGAGGACCGAATCCTCGCCGATCACGACGTTGTGGGCCACCTGCACCAGGTTGTCGATCTTCGTGCCCCGGCCCACGATGGTGCTGCCGAACGTGGCGCGATCGATCGTCGTGCAGGCGCCGATCTCGACGTCGTCCCCGACGACGACGTTCCCCACCTGCGGGATCTTCGCACGCGCCCCCTCCGCCTCCGCGTAGCCGAACCCGTCGCTGCCGATGACGCTCCCGGCGTGAACCGTGACCCGCTCCCCCAGAATCGAGCGGGCGTACACGACGACCCCGGGATGCAGCACCGAGCTCTTCCCCACCTGCACGTCGTCGCCGAGGACGACGTGCGCCATGAGCGCCGCTCCGTCGCCGAGGCGGCAGCGCCGTCCCACCACGGAGAACGGCCCTACCGAGACGTCCGCCCCCAGCTGCGCCCCCTCGCCGATGACGGCCTGGGGATGGATGCCGGGCACCGGCGCGGGGGTCTCGAAGAACAGCTCCATGGCCGTTCTCAGTGCCGCGTAGGGGTTCTGGACGACGATCAGGTTGCGGTCCCGGAGCGGGCCCGGATCGCTGACGATGAGGGCCGCGGCCCGGGAGGAGGCGGCGGCCCGGCGATAGCGTGGATGGGCGATGAAGCTGAGGTCGTCCGGACCGGCGCTGTCGAGCGGACGGACCCCGGCGATCTTCCGGCTCGCATCCCCCTCGACCCGGCCTCCGAGCCGGGTCGCGATCTCCCCGAGCGTGTAGGTTCCCACGACTGGATCCCCGGACGCGAGGCGGGGCGCCGCGTGCCTATTTCGGTCCGGACGGCTTCTTGGCGGCACCGGACGCCGGCGCGACCTTGTGCATCTCGTTGAACTTGGCGATGAGGTCCTGGGTGATGTCCGCGCGCGGGGCGCTGTAACCGACGATCTCCGAGCTCAGGATGACGGTGTAGTTCCCCTCTTTGCCGAGCGCCTCGATGGTCTCGATCAGCATCCTCTGGAACCGGCCCTGGATGTCGTTCAGCTGATCGTTCATCTCTCTCTTGGCGTCCGAGTTCATCCTCTCCAGCTCGATGCGCTTGTTCTGAACGTCCTTCTGCATCGTCTGGATTCTGTCCTCGCTGAGGCTGGCCTGCTGCTGCCGGAGCTTGTCGACGAGCGCCTCGATTTCCTTCTGCTTCTTCTCGATCCTCTCCTGAAGTCTGTTCGCCGCGTTGGTGAGCGTCTCGTTGTACTTGCGGCCGACCTCGCTCAGCCTCCAGACGGCCTCCGGATCGAAGACGCCGACCCGGACGGACGCATCCTGGGCGGCCGCGAAACCGGCCGCGAACACCAACAGCGCACAAAAGATCCCGAACCTGCGTCGCATGAGACTCTCCTTCACGTACGCGCCGACGAATGACTATACCACAGGGGGTCGGGGCCAGACAGCGAGCCTCCGGGCCGGTCAGAAGGTCGTGCCGATGCTGAAGATGAAGTTGGAGGAGTCCTCGTTCTGGCGCGGGTCCTGGATCAACCCGTAGATGAGGCGGAGGGGCGCCTGGAACACGGGCAGGTAGAATCTCATCTCGATGCCGTAGTCGACCCTCATGTTGTCGATGGCGATGTCCTCCTCGTCGTCGAAGGCGTTGCCCGCGTCGTAGAAAAACGCGAACTCGACCGTGCTGGACAGCGGGATCGTGTACTCGGCGTTGAACAGGACGTACCGGTTGCCCCCGGGGAACACGGTGCCGAAGATGCCGTCGCCGTTCGTGTCCTCGCCCGGATCCAGGCGGCAGTTCCCGAAATCCCCCTCGGGGGCGCCGTCGAAGATGCCGTTCATGTTCGGATCGTCGGCCGGGCAGAACGGGGTGAAAATCCCGTCGGGCGTGTCCTCTCCGAAATCGAGGAGGCCGTTGCCGTTGGAATCCTCGGAATCGAGGACGCCGTTGCCGTTGGCGTCCTCGCCGGGGTCCAGGATGCCGTTGCGGTTGAGATCCTCCGTGTCCAGAATGCCGTTGTTGTTGAGATCCTCGGGCGGATCGAGCATGCAGTTCCCCCGGTCGAACTCGCCGGGATCCTGGACACCGTTTCCATTCAGGTCCTCGCACGGATCGAAGACGCCGTTCGGGTTCCGGTCCTCGGGGAAATCGATGAATCCGTTTCCGTTGACGTCGAAGTCCGAGCGCCGGGGGCTCACCTGGCGGGTGCGGAACACGCGCAGGCTGCGCTCTCCCCCGAGGAAGAATCGTTCGAACGTCGGCACGGAGCGCCCTCCGAATCCCTCCACGTAGCCCGCGGACGCGTTCAGACCGATGTAATGGCGGCGGCGGAATCCGGGAAGATACACGGTGGCGTCGAGGCGCGGCTTCACGAAGTAGTTGTCCCCTCCCAGGAACCCGCCGGCGTATTCCACGCTCGTCGCCAGTCGCGTTCCGCGCGTGGGCCGGAAGAAGTTGTTGCGGGTGTCGTAGCTCAGGAGCGTCGTGAGCGAGCTGGTGGTGCTGACCGTGCTGGCGCCGAACTGCGGGTCGGTCGGGTTGAACGTGATCTCTTCGAAGCCGTAGGCGACGTCGAAGCGCGAGAAATTCCCGAGCAGCCGCCCCAGCAGGAGGCGACCGCCGGTGCCGTTGCGCCGGAATCCGACGAAGTCGGTCTGCTGACTGAAGAGCGAGACACCCAGCGTCCACGGCTTCCCGAGGAACCAGGGCTCCGTGAAGTTGATCGAGTACCGGTCCGCCTGCGAGCCGAGCTGGATGAACGTCGACAGGATCTCGCCCCGCCCGAGGAAGTTCCGGGTCGCGTAGGAAGCCTGGAAGAATCCGCCCTCGATGCCGGACACGCCGCCGCCGACCTGGATCTCGTTCCGGTTCGCCTCGATCCCCTGGACCTCGATGTCCACCTTGGATCGGTCCCCGCGGGGCTGCACGACGGGATCGTCCCCGACGCGCCAGTAGCCGAGCTGGGCGATCTTGCGCATCCCCAGGCGGAGAAGGCGCACGTTGAACAGGTCCTCCTCGTGCAGGCGCATCTCTCGCCGCAGCACCTTGTCACGGGTCGTGGTGTTGCCGCTGAATTCGATCCGATCGACGAAGTACTTCCGATCCTCGGTCACCTCGAGGGTCAGGTCGGCGATCTCGTCCTGCTTTTCGATCTTGGGATTCAGGGACACGTAGAAATACCCGCGCGCTCCGTACTCCTCCTCGATCAGGCGCGTGCCCAGCTCGAGCGCCCGGTTGTTGAAGATCATGCCCGTGCGCAGCGGCAACCGCGCCAGGATCTCGGCATCGCTGAAGACGGTGTTCCCTTCGATGGCGATGTTGCCGACCCGGTACCGCTGCCCCTCGTCGATCGGGACCGTGAGGCGGATCCAGCGCTTCGATCCCTTCTTGTCCTCCTTCTTGCGTTTCTTGAGCTCCTTCTCCAGGCGCTCGCGGTGCTGTTCCTCCGTCTCATCCGGACGCCGCGCCTCGAGCGCCTCGAACCGCTCCCAGAAGTCGTCTTCGGCCGGATCGAGCGCGCGCGTGTCGGCCGCCTCGCGCAACAGGGCCGGTTCGTCCCCTTCGTCCCGCCTCTCCTGCTCTTCCTCCTCCCGCTGCGCCCGTTTCTCCTCCCGCTCGCGTGCTTTCGCCTCGGACTCCAGCTCCACGACCTCCGGCTTGATCCCAACGTCCAGGTATCCGGCGGCCCGATAGGCGTCCCGTATGTTCTCCGCGTCCTGATCGAACTTGGCGGGATGATAGAGAGGCTTGTTCGAGGCCCAGGAGGTGAGCCAGAAGGCCTCCTTCGTGAGGTTCAGCATCTTCCGCAGCGCCCGGTCCTTGTAGACCGTGTTGCCGGTGAAATCGATGGTGCGGATTTTGGTCTTGGCGCCTTCGCGGATGTAGAAGGTCACCTCCTGCTGACCCTGGTTGATCGGAGTGAGGCGGGCCCGAGTGCGCGCCTGGAGGTAGCCGCGCTCGCCCAGCAGATGCTCGATCGCGGCCTCCGCGCGCCGCAGCACGGAGAAATCGATCGGCTGGCCGCGCCGCACCTCCGCCTTGGCCTGCGACAGCCGCTCGCGGATGTTGGTCTCGGTGACCGAGTCCATGCCGACGTACGAGACGCCGCTGATGAGCGGACGATCGACGACATGGAAGATCAGATCGTAGGTTCCGTCCGCCCCCCGGCGGGATTCCACCACGATGTCGTCGAACAGGTTGAGGTTCCACAGCCTCCTGAACTCCTCGAAGATCACGCGCTCGTCGTAGGGATCGCCCGTCTTGAGCCGGAGGTTGTTGAAGAAGGCGCTGTCCGAGACGCGCCGGTTCCCGTCCACGACGATCTGCCCGATCTGCTTCCCGTCCGGCCCCGGCGGCGGCGCCGGCGCCTCACCGGACTCCGGCGCCGATTCACCCGCGGCTCCCGCTTCGGCGGCGCCCGGGGCGCCGGCCGACTCCTCGCCGTCCTGCTGCGGGTGATCGACTTCGTCGGCGCGCGCGTCTTCGCGGCCGCGGATCCCGGAGTCGACGGCCGCCGGACGTTCGATGAGGGCAGGCTGCCCGTCCCGCGGGAAACCCGCGGCGACGGGAGGCGTCAGCAGGACGCACAGAACCCCGGTGAAGGCGATCAGTGGCGGATGGGAGATCGATCGGGACCGGCGCGGCACGGGGGCTCCTGGAGCGCGTCCGGGGACACGGTGCGCGGCGCGGTCAGCGCGCCACTTCGATCGGTTCCCGGAACGCCAGCTCCTGCTGATCCACGAAGATCTCGATCTCTCCTTTTGCGGGAAGCTGGCCGAGAATGATGCTCTCCGACAGGACATCCTCAATGTTCTTCTGGATGGCACGACGGAGCGGGCGCGCGCCGTAGGAACGGTCGCCGCAGGTGCGGTCGATCAGCCAACGATAGGCGTCGTCGGTCAGCATGAGCCGGATCCCCTTCTCGGTCAGGCTGCCGTTGAGCTGGTCGATCATGAGGCGTGCGATCGCCAGCAGGTCCTCGTCCGACAGGGCGTCGAAGACGATGATCTCGTCGACGCGGTTGATGAACTCGGGATTCAGGGCGCTCCGGAGCTCCTTCTGCACCAGATCGCGGCGCTCCCGGTAGTCCGCCTGCCGGTCCTCCTGCGAGCGGAACCCCATCCCGCGCGATCTCTGGATCAACTGCGATCCGATGTTCGAGGTCATGACGAGCAGGCTGTTCTTGAAGTCGATCGTGTCGCCGTACGCGTCCGTGATCTGGCCGTCCTCCATCACCTGGAGCAGGATGTTCAGCACGTCGGGGTGGGCCTTCTCGATCTCGTCGAGGAGCACGACGCTGTAAGGCTTCCTCTTGATGCGCTCGGTCATCTGCCCGCCCTCCTCGTAGCCGACGTAGCCGGGCGGGGATCCGATCATCTTGGCGATGGCGTGCTTTTCCATGTATTCCGACATGTCGAAGCGGACCAGCGCCCTCTCGTCTCCGAACAGGAACTCCGCGAGCCCCTTCGCCACCTCGGTCTTCCCCACGCCCGTCGGCCCGAGGAAGATGAAGGACCCGACCGGACGGCGCGGGTTCTTCAGGCCCGCGCGGGATCTCCGGGTCGCGCGGGCCACCGCGCGCACCGCCTCGTTCTGCCCCACGATCCTGCGGTGGAGGGATTCCTCCATGTTGAGAAGGCGCTCCGCCTCCTCCTGCTTCACCGAAGCGAGCGGGATGCCGGTCCACTTCGAGATCACCTCCTCGACGTCCTCCAGGGTGACCTCCTGAACCGAGCGCCGCTCGTCCTCCTCGCGCATCTTGTATTCCTCGTACTTCTTCCGCAGCGCGATCTCCTCGTCGTGGTGCATGACCGCCTTCTCGAAATCCTTGCGGAAGAGGTAGTTCTTCATGCTGTTCACGGCCCGCTCGATCTCCTTCTCGACGTCCCGCATCTCGCGGTAGGTCATACGCCGGCTCAGCTTCACGCGGGCCCCCGCCTCGTCGATGACGTCGATCGCCTTGTCGGGCAGGAAGCGATCGGTGATGTACCGGTTGGAGATCGTCACCGCGCCGCGCAGCGCCTCGTCCGTGTAGCGCACCTGATGATATTTCTCGTAGCGCGAGCGGACGCCGTAAAGGATCTGGTAGGTCTCCTCCTCCGTGGGCGGATGCAGGCGGATCGGCTGGAAACGGCGCACCAGCGCCCGGTCCTTCTCGATGTAGCGGTGATAATCGCGCGGCGTCGTCGCGCCGATGCACTGCACCTCGCCGCGGGACAGGGCCGGCTTGATGATGCTGGCGGCGTCGAGCGAGCCCTCCGCCGACCCGGCGCCGATGAGCGAATGGATCTCGTCGATGAAGATGATGATGTCGTCGTTGCCGACGATCTCCGAGATGATCCCCTTGAGCCGCTCCTCGAACTGCCCGCGGTACTTCGTACCCGCGACGATGAGGCTCAGATCCAGCGCGAGGATCCGCTTGCGGGACATCGAGATCGGCACGTTCCCTTCGGCGATCCTCTGGGCCAGCCCCTCCACCAGCGCCGTCTTCCCCACACCCGGCTCGCCCAGGAGGACGATGTTGTTCTTGCGGCGCCGCGAGAGAACCTGGATCATCCGGTGCAGCTCCACCTGCCTCCCGATGAGCGGATCGAAGATCTGGCGCGAGGCCATGTCGGACAGATCGCGCGAGAACTCGTTGAGGAAGGGTGTCTCCTTGACGCGCTTGGGGAGGGAGCGCTGCTTCCACACGGCGACCGTGTCCTCGCGCAGCGCGTACAGCCGCATGCCCTTCTCGGACAGGATGCGGCCGGCGGCGGAGTCCTCGACGCGCAGCAGGCCCAGGAGAATGTGCTCGTCGCTCACGTAGGGATGCAGGAGGCGCTCCGCCTCCTCCTCGGCGCACGCCAGGATGCGCTTCGTCTCCTCGCTGAACGGGATCTCGATCGGAGTGGCCTGCTTCTCGCCGCTGGGCCCCCGGGCCTCGAGCTCGGCCCGCAGCAGTTCGAGGTTCACGTTGGACCGGGCGAACAGGTCGCGGACGAGGTCGTCCCCCTCCTTGATCAGACCCAGGAGGAGATGCTCCGACGCGATGACCTTGCTGCCCATCTGACTGGCCTCGTAACGGGCCAGAAAGAGGACCTTCTTGGCCTTTTCGGTATACTTCTCAAACATTCCCGAAGCGCCAGATCCCAGATGTCGGGTGAATCGGTTCGTCAGTGGGGAACCCGTGCGACCCCTGAACTCTCATTGTACCGGGTGGCCCCCGAGGCCGTCAAGGAACCGCCCTCCATGCGCAGCACGCGCGTGCAGGAGGATGCGAGCCGGGCGCTGTGCGTGACCAGCAGCGTCGTCATCCCGCGGCGCCGGTGCAGATCGAGAAGCAGCCGGAACACGATCGCCGCGTTGCGCTCGTCGAGGCTCCCGGTCGGCTCGTCCGCGAGCAGCAGCGCCGGAGATCCGGCGATGGCGCGAGCGATGGCCACCCGCTGCTGCTCGCCCCCCGAGAGCTCCGCCGGCCGCCGATCGTGGTGGCTCCCGAGACCCAGATCGTTCAGAAGATCCCGGGCCCGTGCCAGGCTCTCCCTCCGCCCCGACCCGCGGATCAGGAGGGGCATCATGACGTTCTCCACCGCGCTGAACTCCGGCAGCAGGTTGTGGAACTGGAACAGGAAGCCGAGCTCGCGGTTGCGATAGGCGGCCCGGTCCGCGGCGGTCGCGGTCGCGACGTCGCGTCCCCGGAACCGGATGGCTCCCGCGTCGGGGCGATCGATGGCGCCCACGAGGTGGAGGAGCGTCGTCTTGCCGGCGCCCGACTCCCCCAGCACGGCCACCATCTCTCCCCGGGAGATCTCCAGATCGAGTCCTCGAAGAACCTCGACCCTCCGGTCCCCGGGACCGAACCCCTTGCTCACGGCCTCGCATCGGAGCAGCGGGGGGCCCGCGGCGGCCGACTCACTCATAACGCAACGCCTCCGAGGGATCGAGCTGGGCCGCGCGCCAGGAGGGGTAGAGCGTGGCGACGAAGGACACGGCGACGGTGAGAGAGGAGACGAGCAGGACATCCAGCGGCCGCACGTGAAACGGAACGTACGGTATGAAATAGATGTCGACCGGCAGGGACACGAGCCGGTACCGATCGAGCACGTGGGCCAGCCCCGCGCCGATCGCCGCGCCGCTGGCGGTCCCCAGGAGCGCGATGCTCAGTCCCTGGAGCAGGAAGATCCTCCGGATCCCCGCCGCGGTGGCCCCCATGGCCGAGAGGATGCCGATGTCGCGGACCTTTTCCATCACCATCAGGACGAGGATCGAGACGATGTTGAGCGCCGCCACGAGCACGATGAGGCCGATGGCGATCGTCATCGCCAGCTTCTCCAGCCGCAGCGCGGCGAAGAAGGTGCTGTTCATGCGGATCAGATCGTTGACGTAGAAATCACTGCCGAGGGCCGCCTGCACCTCGCGCGCGGCTTCCTGGATTCGATCGGGCCGCCGGATTCTCGCTTCGACCGCCGTCGCCGCCTCCGCGTCGATCCCGATGAAACGGCGCGCGGCATCGATCGTGATGTAGACCCGGCTCGTGTCGATCTCGTAAAAACCCGCCTCGGCGACGCCCGTCACGACGAACTCGCGGCTGCGCGGCACGGTGAGGAGGGGCGACACGTGCGCCTGCGGGATGATCAGGCGCACGACGTCCCCGATGCCGACGCCGAGCATGGAGGCCAGGTCCACCCCCAAAATGGCGCGATCCCGGCCGCCCGGTCCCGGAACGGCCAGATCGCCGAGATCACCCCGCACCTGCGCGGCCACGTCCGTCACGCGGGGCTCGAGCTCCGGATCGATCCCCTTGATCAGCACGGCCGACCCCGCCGGATTGAGCTGGCTCGTCGCCATCCCCTTCTCGTACACCACCGGCGCCGTGGCGGCGACCGGCTCGAGTCCCGCAACGGCGCCGGCCAGCCGGGGCCATTCCCGGATCGGACGGCCGGCCCAGCCGGAGAGGACGGTCAGATGCGCATTCGCGCCCAGGATCTTCGACTGGATCTGCTCCTGGAAGCCGGTCATCAGGGCCAGCACGACGACCAGCGCGGCGACGCCCACGATGATTCCGAGAGCCGACACGAACGAGATGACGGAGATGATCGCCTGCTTGCGTCGCGCGAGAAGATAGCGCCTGGCGATGAAGAGAGGATAACCCATGGGCAGGTGGCCCTCCCGTTCCGCCGGCAACGCGGCCGGGAGGCGACCCATCCTACTGCGCGGCCGGGATGAGGTCAAGGAACGGTCGCGGCGATCACGGGCCGTTTTCGGCGAAGGCACGCTGCCGCCCCGCGTCGATGGGCGTATGATCCCGGCAGGCGGAGATCCCGACGATGCGACCGCTTCTGATCAGTTCCGGGTGCCTCATCGCGGGGCTGCTCTCGATGCCGGGACCGGCCCCGGCGACCGACGTCGCGGAGGAGCGACCCGCGCAGACGGCGCTCCTCGAGCGCGCCACCGCCGAGCTGGTGCTGATCGAGGTCTACGTCACCGACTCGCGGGGCCGGCCCGTCCGCGACCTGACGGCGGACGACTTCGTTCTGAAGGTGGAGCGCCGGCGCAAGCCGATCGCATCCGTGGAGTATTACGAGCCGCCTCCATCTCCCCCGGAGGGGCGCTCCCGGGCTGCGGCCGCCGCGGACGAAGCCGCCCCCGCCGGGCCCAGCGCTCCCCTCTACCCCCGACGCCTCGTCCTGTTCTTCGAGGACGCCGTCTCCGATCCCTTCGCCCTGGGCGCCGCGCGCCGGGCGGCGATCGAATTTCTGGAGGCGGATCTGCTGCCCGATGACCTGGTCTCGATCCTCGCTTACAACAGGCTGCAGAAGCTCCGCGTCCTGCACGATTTCTCGACCGACCGGGAGTCGCTCAGGAGAGTCATCGAGGAGAGCCTCGACGACCGCATCCGGTTCTCCGACCATCACGAGGTCGCGGAGGAGCGGCGTCGTGAGATCGCGCGCGCCCTGCAGGAGGGGTTGATACGCCGGTCCGGATCCCTGCGCGACAGCGACGCTCCGCGGGTTCGCAGGACCCAGGCCGCCTCCCTCGCCACCGCCTTCGCCAAGGAGGACGCCGCCGTGATGGGGCCGATCCTCAGCGTCCTGCGCTCCCTCGTCGACGCGCTGGCCGCCTGGCCGGGGCAGCGGGGTATCGTCTACATCGGCGACGGCATTCCCGAGTATCCGACGCGCGAGTACCACGAGCTCGGCGACGACAGCTTCAACCTCTCGGTGAATCTCAAGGGGCTGGCGCGGGCCGCGGCCACGGCCGGGGTCACGCTCCACGCCATCCAGACGACGGGCGTATCCACCGGCGGGGCCGGGCGGCTGGCGCGCGACTTCCAGCGGCAGAACTCGCTCAAGATCCTGGCGCTGAACACGGGCGGCGTCGTGTCGACGACGAACGAGTTCCTGGGGGGGCTCCAGTCGATTGACAGGACGAGCCGCTCGTACTACGTCCTGGCGTACGCTCCGGAAGGACCGCCCGACGGCATCTACCACGGCGTCACGGTCAAGGTGAAACGGGGCGGCGTCCGCGTCCGTCATCGCGACGGCTTCGTGCGGCTGCCTCCCGAGGAGGCCCGGGAGCGCAGCGTGCAGGCCGCCCACCTTCTGCCGGAGCTCCATCCCCGGGCCGGCCTGGAGATGGCGGCCGTGCCCGGCCCGCCCTCCGGCCGCGAGCGCGTCTACGACCTCGTCGTCTATCTGCCGGCGCGTTCCGCCGCTTTCGTGCCGGAGAAGGGGCGCTGGACCTCGCGGGTCGAGCTGGGCCTCGTGTCGATGGACGCCACAGGGAAGAAGGTCTACCGGACGGCCCGCAACATCCGGATCATGCTTCCACCCGGGGGATCCCCCGCCATCGGTCTCGGTCTGAACCTCTTTGCCCGCGTCCCCCTGCCGGCGAGGCGTCAGACGATCACGGCCGTCTTCTCCGACCTGCAGGGCGGGATCCTCGGGGCCGCGAGCATCGAGGTGGAGCCCTCCGGCGCCGCAGCCGGTGATCTGGCCGGCCTGTCCATCTACTCCATGGCGCAGAAAAGCCTCTGGATCGACCTCGACACCCTGAGCGAGGACGGGGACGGTGACGAGCCGATCGAGACGTACGACTCGGGGCCCGCCCTGAGGACCCGCTTCGCCCCGGGCGAGCCGATCGCCTGCGGGTTCAGGCTCCCGGCGGGACGCCCGCCCGGAAAGAGATGGGATCTGGTGATCCTGCGCGGCGATGAGGTGGTCCGATCGAAACCGATCGGGGCGTTCGACGGCCCGACCCCGGGACCGATCAGGGTCACGCTCCCGGTCGAGGGTTTGGCCGACGGAGACTACGTCCTGCTGGTGCGAGAGCGGACGGCGAACGGCGGCCGCGAGCATGGCCGACTGCCGTTCCGCATCGATCCCGGCGCGTCGGCGGACCTGCGCTGACGGAATACGGCGGCGCCGTGCGCTACCCGATTCACGATTCGGATTGCTCGGCGCGCTTGCGGGCGACCCAGGAGCCGGAGTTCGCCTCCCCTCCCGACATGACGTAGTTCGTCCAGGTCCCCCGCAGCGTGCGGCCGTCCGAGGAGATCCTCCCCTCGAGATCGGAGGACCGGCCCAGCTTGGAGTCGATGCGGTGCAGCAGCACCTTGCCATCGACGAAGGTGCCCTGCAGGCTGCCCTTCCAGCCCCCTTCGAGCGAGTACTCCCCGCTGATCAGCGTGCCCGACTGGCGCAGCGTGAAGGCGCCCCGATCCCCGCTGGGCAGATAGGTCACCTCCCACACGCCGGTGAGCGACTCGTTGTCCGAGGGCAGCGTGCGCCGCAGCGACTGGATCCTGTCCTGGAGGATGCCGATCCGCACGTGGGCGTCGCGGATCTCCCCGCGCAGGCGCCGGCCCTCGTGAAAAAGGGAGGCGAGGGCCCGCTCGGCGGTCTCCAGGGCCTGCTCCCGCGAATCGATCAGGTCGGGGTCGGAGTCCTGGCGCCCGTCGACCATCGCCTCCAGCTCCAGCGCCAGCCGGGTGACCCTCCCCTGGGCCGCCTCCTGCATGCGGGCGTTCTCGGAGTGCCGGCCGAGAGCATCGTCGAGACGGCGCTGCTCCACCTCCAGCTGAACCCGGAGGGAATAGATGGCGGCGAGCTGCTCCTCCGGGCGCTTCAGGTCCTGGGCGGGGGCCCATGACAGCGCAGCGAGCCACGACGCGGCGGCGACCCCCAGAACGCGACGGAAGGACATGTCGACCCCTCAGTGGGCTGCGAGAACCTTGCGATCGAGAATCGCCTCGGCGATCCGCACGGCGTTCAGTGCCGAACCCGACTTCAGATTGTCGGTCACGGCCCACATCCAGAATGCGCCGTCCGCTCCGGCCGGACGGATGCCGCTGATCGAGAGACCCGCCTCCCCCGCCCGATCGACCGGCGTGTTGGGGTCGCTCGCGGTGGCGATCCGGATCTCCCGGGCCCCTCGCAGGGCGGCCTCCAGGGATTCCCGGCCCGTCCCCGCCGGTAGCTCCAGGTGGACGAGGGCCGAGTGACAGTGAAAGACCGGAGCGAGAACGACCTCGACGGCGAGACGCAGCCCCTCACCGGTGATGCGCGTGACCTCCGCCTCCAGGTCCGCCGGCGAGGCCCCGCCAGGGATGGACCGCACCTCATAGAGCGAGCTCGGAAGCAGATTGAACGCGAGCTGCCTTCCGAACGTCGTGTTCGGGACCTCGCGGAAATTGAGCAGGCCGAGGGTCTGCTGATACAGCTCCTCGATGCCGCGTTCCCCGCACTCGGACGCCGGCTGCAGGACGACCGCCGCCGCCCTCACGCTCCGGAACGCCCGCTGCAACGGCGCCAGCAGCGTCGAGAGAAACTGCGCGATCGGATGTGGACTGGCGACCACTCCGTGATGAGCCGGGATCGACTCCGGGTTGACGGCGACGTTGATCATCGGGATCGCGTCGCTGCCCCGTGACGCGCCCGACACGTCAATCGCCACGAAGCCGACTCGATCGGCCCACGCGAGGTAGCGCTCGCCCTCCTCCCGCGTTCCGCAGAGAAACGCGATGTCGAGCGGGCCCAGCGCCTCGATGTCCGGCCTGGTTACCAGCATCGCCTCGTCCCCGAACTCGGTCAGATTGCTGTCCGGATCCGTGCGCGTCGTGTAGAGGTGAACGGATGCGGTCGGGAAAGACCGCGCCACCAGCTGCTCCTTGATCCCCCGGGCGCTCAGCGACGTCGCCTCGAACAGCGCGACGTGCGCTCGCGGTCGATCGTCCCGCGCGCTAGGTTTTGTCATGACGCTCCCGGGCGGGCGCGGGGCGGGTCTCATGCCGCCCCGCCGACAGCAGCCGGGGCACGAGCCCCGACAACAGGTACGTGAAGCTCAGGATGAGGGCCACGAACTCCGGCGAGGACGCGACGACAAAATAGACCATCGCCACGAGGATGACCATCACCCAGCGGGTGCGCCGCCGCAGATCGATCTCCTTGAAGGACCGGTAGCGGACCTTGCTCACCATGAGCACCGAGAGCACGAGGACCAGAATGGCCACCAGGCCCGAGGTGATCGCGTCGTTCACCGGGGACGGATTGTAGAAGACGCACGAAGCCAGAACGCAGGCGGCGGCCGGGATCGGCAGGCCGACGAAGTAGCGCTTGTCCTGGGCCGGCGCCTGGATGTTGAAGCGGGCCAGCCGGGCCGAACCGGCTGCCAGGTACAGAAAGGGTACGAGGGAGACGATCTTCGGCAGGTCCGCGAGAGCCCACATGTGCACCAGCAGGGCGGGGGCCATGCCGAACGAGATGACGTCGGCGAGGGAGTCGAACTGCACGCCGAAGTCGCTGGAGGTGCCGGTCAACCGGGCCACCCAGCCGTCGAGCCGATCAAGAAGCGCGGCGATCAGGATCGCCACGGCGGCGATCATGTAGTCTCCCTGCAGACTGCGCACCACCGCGATGTAGCCGCACAGAAGATTGGCCGTCGTGAACAGGCTGGGGAAGACGTAGGCGCCCCGCCGGAATCGTGAGCGCTCCCTCACGGCCCCCCCTCCGCGGCGAGGCCCGCCACGGCGCGCTCCGCGCGGGCCATCACCGTGACGCCGCCGCGCACGCGATCCCCCATCGCGACCTCCGGCTCCAGGCCCGCCGGGAGATGCAGATCGGTGCGCGAGCCGAACTGGATCAGCCCGATCCGCTCGCCCGGGATCAGCTCATCGCCGGGGCCTTTCGTGCAGACGATGCGGCGGGCCAGAACACCGGCGATCTGGGTCACGCCGTACGTTCCGCTCCCGGCGCCGATCACGATGTGATTGCGCTCGTTCTCGCTGCCGGCCCGTTTGTCGAACGCGGGACGGTAGCGCCCCGGCGTGTAACGCGTTTCCAGAACGCGCCCCGCGACCGGCGCCCGGTTGATGTGGCAGTCGAACAGGGACAGGAAGATGGAGATGCGCGCTCCGTCGGGGCCCCTCTCGATCGCGGTCACCCTGCCGTCCGCGGGGGCCAGGACGAGCCCCTCGCCGTCCGGAGGTCGCCGCTCGGGATCGCGGAAGAAGTAGAGAACGAACAGGGCGGCGAGAATGGGGGGGACGGCGTAGCCGGCTCCCGCCAGGACCCCCAGCAGGACGGCCAGCGACCCGAGGGCGATCAGGAATGGTCGAGCCTGGGAAGCGATCCGCATCGCCCGTCTCCACGAGTTGGGCAGCGTCCACGGACGGCCCTGGCCGCTCGACGAGTGGCGCGGCCGGGAAGGGATTCGTCGCCGTCAGGGACCGACGCTCGCTCCGGCTCCTTCGTGGATGTAGGCCCGGAGAAGGGCCTCCATCCTGTCTTTGATCAACAGCTTCTGCTTCTTGATGCGGGTGGTCTCGACCCTCTCGCTCTCCTCGAGGGTGGCCTTGCCCTGAAGCTCCCGAAGCCGCGACTCGCAATCGGCGTGATCCGCCATCAGTCGGCGAAACTCCTCGTTCTTCTGGGCGAGCGTCCGCTTCAGGTCCTCATGGTTATGAACCATAGGCCTAGTCTCCTCCTGCTCTGTAGCGGATGATGACAGGACGTGATCCTGCGTTCAACGGTCAGCATCAGATGCTCGAATTGTACCACCCCCCCACGGGGCGCGCAAGGATCGCGGCGGCCCTGCCGGGCCCTCCGGGCGGCCCCCTACCCCTTGCCGGCGAGCCGGAGCCGCATGATGACCGCGTCCTCGTGGGAGTCGGCGTAATAGTCCCTGCGACGCCCGGCCTCCCCGAACCCGGCCTTCCGGTAAAGCCTGATGGCGTCGCCGTTGCTCGGCCTGACCTCCAGGGTCGCCTCGAGGCACCCCTGGGAGGCGGCGAACTCGATGAGAAACCGGACCACCTGCCCCCCGATGCCGCGTCGCCGCCAGCCGGGATGCACGGCGAGGGAGTTGATCTTCATCTCCTGGTCGACGATCCAGACGCAGGCGAAGCCGACGATGGTCCCGCTCTTTTCGCCGCGCACGACGAAGAGGCTCGCATACGGGTTTTTCAGGATCTCGTGCCGGAACGAGCGCTCCCCCCATGGGGTCGGCAGGGAGAGTCTCTCGATCGCGGCGACGGCGGGAATATCCTCGAGCGTCATCTCCAGGATGGCGATCGGCTCGGACCCGCCGCGCGCGGCACCGCCCCTCACCCTTTTCGTCGTGCCGCCTCCGCATCCGAGGGTCGTACATAGTTGGGCCTGAGGGCTCCCGGGCGGTAGGCGGAGCCGGGCGGAAGAGTCAGGCTTCCCCAGCGGGCGATCGTGCCCGCCAGGCTGCCCGTCCCCGAGGGTCCGGCGGCGCGCAGGCTCCGGCCGGCCTCCGATGCGGCCCTCAGGACGGCGGCGCTCCCGTCGCCCGCCAGCAGGGCCCCCTCCGGCAGTTCGGCGGCCAGATCCTCCGGCCTGCGGGAGCGATCCGGCCCCAGGCGCCGCACCTCGTCGTGCTCGGCCCCGAACAGGGCCGCGTACACCTCCCCGCGCCCGGCGTCGATCGCGGGGCAGACCGGCCCCCTCTCGCCTTCTCCCGCCTCCAGAACCGACCGCGCGAGGGCCTCGAGGGTCGAGATGCCGGCGAGTCCGATCCGGAGGGCGTAGGCGAGCCCCTGGGCCGTGGCCATGCCGATGCGGACGCCGGTGAACGACCCGGGGCCGCTCGAGACGGCGATCCCCTGGAGGGCATCCGACTCCAGGCCGGCTTCCCGCAGCAGCCCGTCGATCCTCACGATCAGGTCCCGGGCGTGCGCCCCTCGCTCCAGCAACGGGACGATCGCGAACGCCTCGCCCTTCCGCGCCAGGGCGATGCTCCCCTGGCGGGTGGCCGTCTCGATTCCCAGCACCAGCATCGTGTCCTCAGGCGCTGGCCACCATGCCGCCGCGGCGCAGAAACTCCGTCACCTCGGTCTCCTGGTGCTCCCACTCCAGCAGGAAGACGGCGCCGACCTCGAAGCGGCCTGGCTGGGCCTCGATCTCCTCGATCCTCACGACCCGGGCGCGCAGCGTCACGCGGGCGCCGTCGCGGCCGTCCTGGCAGACGATGATGATCTCCTCGCCGATGTCGTAGGGCCGGTCGCTCTCGAACAGGACGCCGCTCCGGCTGATGTTGCGCGGCTCGGGCGTCGTCCCCGCTGTGTCGAGTCCCTCGTCCGAGGCGGTCGTCACCGCGATGCGCACGGGGCGCTGGGCCATGTCGAAGCGGATGAAGTTGCGGCGCTCCCGGTAGTAGACGCCGACCGTGTTCCCTCCCCGCGCCTTGGCCTGGTGCATCGCCTCCTCGGCCCTCTGAATGAGCCGATCGGCCGTCGTGGCGTCCTCGGGATACTTCGCCACCCCGACGGTCACCGTCATCGAGATCGGCCTGCCATCGATGTCGCGGCGCAGGAAGTGCCGTTCGGCTTCCTTGCGGATCCGCTCCGCGACGAGATAAGCGCCCATCCGTTCGGTCTCCGGAAGCAGCACGCCGAACTCCTCACCGGCGAGGCGCGCCGCGACGTCGATGTCGCGAATCTTGTTCTTCAACAGGATCGAGACCTCGCGCAGCAGGATGTCCCCCACCAGCTCGCCGTGCCGCTCGTTGATCTCGCGGTAATTGTCCAGGTCCACGTAGAGGACGCTCAGATCGAGCCGGTAGCGCTTCGAGCGGCGGCTCTCCTTCTGCAGGGCGGAGAGGAACTGCCGCGCGTTCCACAGCCCCGTCTGGGCGTCGTTCTGGGACGATGACTCCTGCCGCTCCGCCAGGGACAGTTCGACCATTCTGGGGCTGGTCATCTGGCGATTGATGTTGACGAAGTAGTCGAGCATGGCGACGCGCAGGCCGACCTGGCGCTGCAGCGCCTCGCTCAGGGTGCGCCGGTGCTTGAGGATCGATTCCCAGTGCCGGCGTGCCTCCGCTTCCTCGAACGCAAGCCGCGTGTGGATGAGCAGGAGGGCGGCGTAGGCCTGAATCCCGCTCTGCGTGCGGATCTGATCCAGCCGCTTCAGCAGCCGTTCCTCGTTGTGCGCGTCCTCGTTGAGGACCGCGAGCAGCTCCTCGCGATACCGGGCCGCCTCCTCGAGGGTGATCACGCCCGCCTTCCCGTCGCGGCGGACTCGCCCCCCGGCAGGTCGGCCAGGATGCCGGCCAGCCGGTAGACCTGCGCCTCGCGCGCGGCGAACCGGAGCGCGGCCTCGAAAAGCCGCTCCCCGGATGCCGCGAGGACGGGGCGCGCCCGGAGGACGCGGCCCGGCATCGCGACCTCGCGCGCCAGCGCCGTCGCCTCGCGCAGCGTCAAGGTGACCTCCTCGCCCGCCGGGACCTCGTGCCGGGCCGCGATCCTCGCGCCCCCGATCGAGACGTCCCGGAGCTCGATGGGCCTCTCGCCGCCGGCCGCGCGGAGCAGTGCGGTGAGAGCGGGGCCGGGATGGCGGCGCGCGTGGCCGCGTCGCTCGGGTCGGAACGGGCTGGCCCGTCCGCCCCCGGCGGCGCGCGCCTGCTCGAGGCCGCGGCCCGCCCTCAGAAGCAGATCGTCGGCGCCGCGATCCTCCTCCCGGCGCGACGCGACGCCCGCGCTCCAGGACGCTGAGGTCGCCCCCCTCAGGCGCTCGAGCACGCGTTCCGCCGCGAGAAGACCGCCGGCCTCATCCGTACACGGCAGGAGCGCGGCGAACCGGCCTCCCTTGAGCGGCGCGAGCGTGTCGGTGTCCCGCGCGACCTCGCGCGCGATCTCGAGGGCGCGCGCGATCCACGTCGTGGCGTCGTCCCGATCGGGCGCGATCTGCGCCAGCGCCAGCGGGCGGTGGAATCGCCCCGCCCTGTTCAGCTCGCGCTCGACCGCATCGGCGAACAGTGCGTCCGCGCCTTCGGGCCCCGGCGCGGATCCACCCGCGGGCGGCGGCGCGGCGGCCTCCGGAAACGGGGCGGCGCGAGAGAGAAGATGATCGGCGAGGGCGACGGCGAGCCCGGGATCCCGCCCCAGGCCGGCCTGCAGGCGGTCCCGGTGCCGATCGGCGCCGGCCAGGATGGCGCGCGCCTCCCCTTCCGTCAGATCGATGCCGGCCAGGACGCGCAGACACGACCTGTGCGGCTCGATCGCATGACGCGCGCCGAGTTCGTCGATGGCCTGGAGGAACGGGTCGCCGCGCAAGGAAGAGCGATCGAGGATCTCCAGAATCCGGGAGTGCGCGGCGTCCCTCGAGTCGAGCGGATCCAAGGAGCCCCCCACGTCGCGGGCGGATGTTAGCGACAAACGGTCCGGACTGTCAACAAAAGCGGGCCGATCGCCCCACCGGGAGGCGGCCCGGATCGGCTGCGGGGCGGCGCGTCGGGGCCGCTCCGCCGCCGCGGCGCAGGCACCGACCAAAAGTGTCAAATCCTTTTGACAATTCCTTGACTCGGACCTATATTAGTCGACAGTCTGAGGAAGTGGGGAAAGCATGACCTATCATAAAGATACCTCGCATCCCTCGATTCCGAACAGCCACAGCGACCAGAAGGAGAAGCCGGTGCCGAGCGGTCCCACGGGTGGTGAGATCGTCCAGGTGATCGGAAGGCTCCAGGATCTCAGGGGCTTTCGCGATCAACACTGGGAGGGGAGCTTCGAGGATTACCTTCAGATCGTGCGCCACAATCCCAAGGTGACGCGCACAGCGTTCCAGAGGATCTACGACATGATCCTCGCCAAGGGGACCCGGGAGTACTTCGAGTACAAGAAGAAGATCGTCCACTACAACTTCTTCGACGACCAGGAGCACGGCGGCGTGGACGCCGTGTTCGGCCTCGACGTCCCGTTGATGAAGCTCGTCAACGTGTTCAAATCGGCCGCCCAGCACTACGGGACCGAGAAGCGTGTCCTGCTCCTGCACGGACCCGTCGGCTCGTCCAAGTCGACCATCGTCCGCCTGCTGAAGAAGGGGCTCGAGGACTACTCGAAGATGCCGGAGGGGGCCCTCTACACGTTCGCGTGGATCCTGGACGAGACGGGCGCCCGCAAGCGCCCCGACGGCTCGCCCGAGGTCGTCTCCTGCCCGATGCACGAGGAGCCGCTGCATCTCGTTCCCACCGAGCTCCGGGCGGAGGTGCTCCGGATGCTCAACGAGGGCCGGCCGGAGACGGAGCGCGTCACGATCGAGGGGGAGCTCTGCCCCAGCTGCCGCCAGTACTACAAGGACCTCACGATGCAGTTCGGCGGCGACTGGACCAAGATCGTCTCGAAGCTGCGCGTGCGGCGCCTGATTTTGTCCGAGAAGGACCGGGTGGGGATCGGCACGTTCCAGCCCAAGGACGAGAAGAATCAGGATTCGACCGAGCTCACCGGCGACATCAACTACCGAAAGATCGCCGAGTACGGCTCCGATTCGGACCCGCGCGCGTTCAACTTCGACGGCGAGTTCAACGTCGCCAATCGCGGCCTCATCGAATTCATCGAGGTTCTGAAGCTCGACGTCGCCTTTCTCTACGATCTGCTGGGCGCCTCCCAGGAGCACAAGATCAAACCGAAGAAATTCGCGCAGACGGACATCGATGAGGTCATCATCGGACACACGAACGAGCCGGAGTACCGAAAGCTCCAGCACAACGAGTTCATGGAGGCGCTGCGGGATCGCACGGTCAAGATCGACATTCCCTACATCACGAAGCTGACCGAGGAGATCAAGATCTACGAGAAGGATTACAACCCCGCGCGCATTCGCGGCAAGCACATCGCCCCGCATACCCTCGAGATGGCCGCCATGTGGGCGGTGCTCACGCGCCTCGAGGAGCCGAAGAAGGCCGATCTGACGCTGCTCCAGAAGCTTCGCCTGTACAACGGCAAGACGCTGCCCGGATTCACGGAGGACAACGTCAAGGAGCTGCGCAAGGAGGCGACCCGCGAGGGCATGGAGGGGATCTCGCCGCGCTACATCCAGGACAAGATCAGCAACTCGCTCGTCTCCGACAAGGGCGAGGGCTGCATCAATCCGTTCATGGTCCTGAACGAGCTGGAGTCGGGACTGCGGCACCACTCGCTCATCACCCAGGAGGAGCTGCGCAAACGTTACCGGGATCTCCTGGGCGTCGTGAAGCAGGAATACGAGGACATCGCCAAGAACGAGGTCCAGCGCGCCATCTCGGCCGACGAGGAGGCGATCGCGCGCCTGTGCAGCAACTACATCGACAACGTCAAAGCCTACACGCAGAAGGAGCGCGTGAGGAACAAGTACACGGGCCAGGACGAGGAGCCCGACGAACGCCTCATGCGGTCGATCGAGGAGAAGATCGACATTCCCGACAACCGCAAGGACGATTTCCGCCGCGAGATCATGAATTACATCGGCGCGCTCGCGGTCGAGGGGAAGACGTTCAATTACCGGACCAACGAACGTCTGCACAAGGCGCTCGAGCTCAAGCTGTTCGAGGACCAGAAGGATTCCATCAAGCTGACGTCCCTGGTCTCGACGGTGGTCGACAAGGATACGCAGGAAAAGATCGATGTCGTGAAGAGCCGGCTGAAGAAGGACTACAGCTACTGCGACATCTGTGCCACCGACGTGCTGAACTACGTCGCGAGCATCTTCGCCCGGGGTGATGCCCGCGACTGAGTTCTCGATCTGATGAGGCCCCATCCGGGTCGCGGCATGGTGGTCGCCGTCGGCCCCGGAGGGGCGTTTTTTTCGGAGGCTCGAGACGGATGATCCTCCGCATCGAGCAGGATCACAACCGGTTCCGGCAGATCGTCCGCGGCCGCATCAAGAAAGAGCTGAAGAAGTACATCAGCAGCGGCGAGCTGATCGGCCGTAGGGGCAAGGACCTGATCTCCATTCCCCTGCCCCAGATCCACATCCCGCAGTTCGTCTACGGGCACAAGCAGACGGGAGGGGTCGGTCAGGGCGACGGCGCCGTCGGCACCGTCCTGGGCGCCGGCAAGGGCGAGGCCGGCGCGCGCGGCGCGGGCAACCAGCCCGCCGAGCACCTGCTCGAGGTGGACATCTCCCTCGACGAACTGGCCGAGATGCTGGGCGAGGAGCTCGAGCTTCCGAAGATTCAGCCCCGAGGGCGCAAGAACGTGATGTCCACCCGCGACCGCTACACGGGCATCTCCCGCTACGGTCCGGAGACGCTGCGCCACCTCAAGCGCACCTACAAGGAGACCCTCAAGCGCAGCATCTCGACGGGCGTCTACCGGCCCGACGATCCCATGCTGATCCCCATCCGGCAGGACAAGCGCTACCGTTCCTGGAAGAGCAGCACCATTCCGCAGGCGAACGCCGCGGTGATCTACATGATGGACGTCTCGGGCTCGATGGGTGAGGAGCAGAAGGAGATCGTCCGCATCGAGTCGTTCTGGATCGACACCTGGCTGCGGCACCAGTACAAGGGCGTGGAGATCCGGTACATCATCCACGACGCGGAAGCGCGCGAGGTGGACCGCGAGACCTTCTACCACACGCGCGAATCGGGCGGCACCGTCATCTCGGCCGCCTACCGGCTGTGCACCCGCATCATGGAGACCGAGTATCCCCAGGACGAGTGGAACGTCTACGGATTCCACTTCTCCGACGGCGACAACTGGTCGCAGGGCGATACGGAGGAATGCGTCGCCATCCTGAAGGATCAGGTGCTCTCGCGCGTCAACCTCTTCTGTTACGGGCAGGTGGAGAGCCCCTACGGCACGGGCCAGTTCCTCGTGGATCTCAAGGAGTCCTTTCCGGAGGACGACCGGATCGCGCTGTCGAAGATCGAGAACAAGGACGGGATTTACCAGTCCATCAAGGAATTTCTCGGGCGGGGGCGCTGAACGATGCCGTCGATACCGCGTGAACTCCAGCACCTGCAGGAGGAGATCGAGGCCCACGCCCGATCCTACGGCCTCGATTTCTTTCCCGTCATCTTCGAGATGCTCGACTATCACAGCCTCAATCAGGTCGCCTCCTACGGAGGCTTTCCGACGCGCTATCCCCACTGGCGGTTCGGCATGGAGTTCGAATACCTCTCGAAATCCTACGCATACGGACTGTCGAAGATCTACGAGATGGTGATCAACAACGATCCGTGCTACGCCTACCTTCTGGAATGCAATGCCACGGTGGACCAGAAGCTGGTCATGGCGCACGTCTACGCGCACTGCGACTTCTTCAAGAACAACCTGTCGTTCTCGAAGACGAGCCGCAAGATGATGGACGAGATCGCCAATCACGCCACGCGCGTGCGACGCTACATGGACGCGTACGGGGTCGAGACGGTGGAAGCCTTCATCGACACGTGCCTGTCGATCGAGAACCTGATCGACCCGCACGCGCCGTTCATCGTGCGCGAGCGGAAGCGCGGGCGGAGCGACCAGGCCGAGCCGCGACGGTCGGTCCGCCGCCTCAAGAGCAAATCGTACATGAACGATTTCATCAATCCGCCGGAGCACATCGAACGGCAGCAGAAGAAGATCGACGAGAGCTCGCGTCGCAAGAAACGCTTCCCCGAGTCGCCCGTCAAGGACGTCCTCAAGTTTCTCATGGAGCACGCCCCGCTCGAGAACTGGCAGCAGGACATCCTGTCGATCGTGCGCGACGAGGCGTACTATTTCGCTCCGCAGGCGCAGACGAAGATCATGAACGAGGGCTGGGCCACCTACTGGCACTCCAAGCTGATGACCGAGAAGATCCTCACGGACGCGGAGATCATCGACTACGCCGATCATCACTCCGGCACCCTGGGAGGCCGGACCGGGCGCCTCAATCCCTACAAGCTCGGCGTCGAGTTGTACCGCGACATCGAGGACCGATGGAACAGGGGCCGCTTCGGCAAAGAGTTCGACGACTGCGAGGACCTGGTGCAGCGCCGGGCCTGGGACCGGAAGCTCGGGCTCGGCCGCGACAAGATCTTCGAGGTGCGCCGCCTGTGCAACGACGTCACCTTCATCGACAACTATCTGACCGAGGAGTTCTGCCGGGATCACAAGCTCTTCATCTACGACTACAACCCCAAGACGGGCATGTACCAGATCAGCGATCGCGACTTCAAGAAGGTCAAGCAACGCCTGCTGTTCCAGCTGACGAACTTCGGGCAGCCGTTCATCTACGTGGAGAACGGCAATTACGACAACAAGGGCGAGCTGCTCCTGACCCACAAGTACGAGGGGATCGAGCTGAAGCACGACTACGCCCGCGAGACCCTGAGGAACATTCAGAGGCTCTGGAGCCGCCCGGTCAATCTGGCGACCGTCGTCGACGACAAGCCCCGCCTGATCTCCTATGACGGCAAGGAGTATCAGGAACGCGAGACGACGGAGAAGGTCGCGTGATGTCCGTGGAGGGAAGCGTGGAAACCACAACCGGGACCGAAGCGGCCGAGCGCCCCGAGCCGCGGCGCGCCCCGTCGATCTGGGCACTTGCCGGCGGCAAGGGAGGCGCGGGGCGATCCCTGCTCGCCGCGAATCTCGGCGTTCAACTGGCCCGATCGGGCCGCCGCGTCGTCCTCGTCGACCTCGATCTCCAGGGCAGCAACCTCCACTCCTACCTGGGTTACCAGCGCCTTCCGCGGACTCTCGGCGACTTCGCCGCCGGCCGGGTGACGGTGCTCTCGGAGCTGGCGTGCGAGACGACGACCGGCCAGCTGCGATTGATCGGAGGCATGCAGCGGAGCGAGCTCAGGGACGAGGCCCTGGTGTTCGTGCGACACGTGACCGAGCAGTTCTCAACGCTGTCCGCCGACACGATCATCGTCGACTGCGGCTCGGGCCGCTCCCCCGCCACGATCGCCGCCTTCGCGGAGTCGAACCTCGGAATTCTCGTGACCACGCCCGAGCCGACCGCCCTCGAATCGGTCTATCTCTTCGCGGAATCGTATCTGCGCTGGTGCCTCACACGCGCCCTCACCGGCGAGACGCTCGCGCGGGTCGAGGCGGGCATAAGGGAGGCGGGCCACGATCCGGCGCGCCTGTCGTTCCGGAACTTCATGACGCGGATAGCGCCGATCGACGCCGGCGCGCGCGAGGCCGTCGCGGAGGTCGTCCGAAAGACGAGGTTGGAGCTCGTGCTCAACCAGGTGCGCGCACCGGCCGAGGAGGAGATCGCGGCTTCGCTGGGCAGCGGTTTCCGCAAGTGCTTCGGGCTCCCCCTGCGGACCGCCGGGATCGTCGAGCACGATCTCTCGGTCCTGCAGGCTTCGAGCAAGCGCCGTTCCCTCTCCCAGCAGTACCCCAACGCCGCCGCCACGCGCGCGATCGGCCAGACCGCCCTCCGCCTGTCCAGCGCGTCGGAGACCCCGCGCCGCGAGCCGGAAGAGGAATGGGTCGATCTGGAAGCGATCGATCACTACCGGGTCCTGGAGGTGGCGCCCAAGGCCTCCCCCAAGGAAGTGCAGTCGGCCTACCAGATGCTCAAGAAGACGTTCGATCCAGAGACCACGCACCTCGCTCCCGTGCTCGAGGCCCAGGGCCTCCGGGAGATGCTTGCGCGCATCGAGGCGGCCTACCGGACGCTCATCTTCCTCGAGAGTCGGGCGACCTACGATCAGCAGATGCGGGTGTACGGAATGGTCGAGGCGGCGGACGGCGACGCGGCCCACGCGACCGCGGCCGGGGCCCCGCCCGAGGCGGCGCCCGGGGCCGCCCCGTCCGATCCGGAGTCCGGTCCCCCGGAATACGATGGCGCGCCTCCCCTCCCCGATCCGCTCTCGAGCGCTCCCTCCGGGGAGGCCACACCCGGGAGCGACGATCCGGGCCCGCGCCGCGTCCCCTCCACGGGAGCGCAGCTGCGGCACGCCCGCGAGGCGCGCGGCCTGAGCCTGGAGGCGATCGCCGGCGAGACCAAGGTGCGACCCTCGCACCTGAAGGCAATCGAGCGGGAGCGATTCGCCGATCTGCCGGCGCCCGTCTTCATCCGGGGGTTTCTGCGCGAGTACAGCCGCTGCCTCGGCCTGCCTCCCGACGACGTGATCCGCCTCTACATGCTCCGCTACGAAGACTGGCGGGCGTCGGGTCGGCTGCCCGGGGATCCGATCTAGGACCCCACCCGCGGAATCCCGACCTCCCGCCGATCCGCTTCCGGAACGCACCGGGGTGGCGGACCCGGCCGATCGGCCCCCGCGACCGCAACACCGACCGATGACGGCGATGGCAGCCCCGTCCACCCGGAGGGCGCATGGGACGCGCCGTTCCGCATGGCGGGCCGCCCTTCCGTCCGAGGGGAGCGCCCCGGTTCGGTGGTAAGATGACGGCCTTCCGGAGGTCGCATGGATCCCGAGACGGTCATCGCGCGCGAGGAGGATCTGCTCGAACACTTCCACATCGGGGGGAAGACGCGCGACCGCTGGGGGATCGGCGTCGAGTATGAGCGCCTCGGCGTGCACCGCGACACCGGCCACGCCATTCCCTACGAAGGTCCCGCCTCCGTCGAGACGATTCTCCGCGCCCT
>JBFGDZ010000024.1:0-27569 GCA_041580375.1 Candidatus Polarisedimenticolia bacterium | reverse complement strand
CGTAGTAGCGCAGCTCACCGGACGAGAGAACCTGGAAGGGGGCGCGCTCGACCGTCGGCGTCAGACGGCCGCGCACGCGGCCCACGCTGCCCGAGAGGATGCCGTGAACGGGGCCGAACGCGCGCGCCATTTCCAGATCGAACTCGTGAAGCGCCGCCGTTCCATCGGTCAGAAAGAGCCCGCCCTCTCCGAAGGCGTGCCAGCTCCCGGACGAGGGCGCGGCGGCGCGCGCCTCACCCGGCAGTCGGAAAGGCTCGTAGCGCAGCGTGGCGGTCAATTGCAGGCTGTCCTCCGGACGGCGCTCGATCGCGATCAGGTATCCGATGCGGCCCGGATCGTGCCCATACTCCTCTCCCTCGGGCACCCTCTCCGCCGCCTCCGCGCCGGGTCGATCCAGGAGCACCGTGAGCACGGAACGCAGGACCGTCCCGCCGTCCCCCGGGAGATCGTGCGTGAATCCGACCCGGGGGACGAAGAAACCCGCGCCGTTCGTGAGGCTGCCGTGGATGCCGAGGCCGTAGGTGATGACGAGATCCTCCGCAATCCGCCAATCGTCCGCCGCGTGGAGGCTCACGGCGTTGCCCCGCCGATCCGTCTCCAGCATCGACGCGCTCTCCGGCGAGCCGAACAGCAGGACGCCCCGATCCCGGAAGTCGGACCGATGGCCTCTCGCAAGGAAGCCGAAGTCGAGCGCGTGCGCCCCCCGCTCGAGCGCCACTCCCGCTCCGGCCTGCCACACCCGGGCGACGGCGCGATCGATCGCCCGGTCCGCCGCCGCGCCGTCGAGCGAGGTCTCCGCGGTTCCGGACAGGTCCACGCCGGTTTCACGGAAGAGTCCGTCGACGTAGAGGCGGGCGTTCTCGCCCAGACTGCGGTTCCACCGGGACCGCAGCCCCAGCACCCGGTGCGCCTGATCGGTGAGCCGTCCCTCGATCTCGGGCGCCGCGACGCTGTACCTCCCTTCGCCGTATTCGATCTCCGCCGTCAGCACGTCGAGAGAGCCCGCGCTGTAATCCACGCCCGCGGCGAATCCCCCGGTCCGCCGATCCCGCCTGACGGAGAGGTCGCGATCGAATCGGGACGACGACTCGCCCGCGCGCCCCGAGAATCGCCACGAACCGCTCTCACCCAGAGCGCCGGCCAGCACGAGGTCGGTCGCGCGGCCCGCCGTCTCTCCGGCGCCCGGCGTGCCCCGACCGAGCGGATCGAATCCGCTGAATCGGTGCACGAATCGTCCGTCGAGTGTCCGTCCGATCGCCTCCGCGCTCAGGCCGCCGCCCCGGAGCGCGGGATCGCCTCCCGGCGCTGCGTCGATCCACGGGGGAAGCGCCGCCCGCCCGGCGCGCGGCACGACCGCCGACCCGGCGACGGCCGTTCCGGCGGCCGCGTCGAGCTCGCGCAGCACGCCATTGGGAGACCTCCGCAGGATCCAGTCGAGCCCCAGATTCTGGCCCGCCGATCCGACCGGCAGGTCACCCAGGATGATGCCGCGCCTCTTGCGCAGCGAGAGATCGAGAATGCCGCGGGCCTGGGTGTTGACGGCCGTGAGGCTGAAGTCGTACCCCGCCTTGAACGCGGCGACCTCATACCGGCCGCGGGGCACATGCGTGGAGTAATCCCCGTCGCTCCCGGTGCGCAGGACGAGGACGCCGTCGGGCGATCCGTTGGCCGGGAATGGATCGTCCCACGAAAGGATGGTCCGGGGCTCGGCCCGGCGCAGCAGGATCGTCGCCCCCGCGATGCCTCGACCGCCGCGGGCTTCCAGGACTCGGCCCGACAGCGTGGCCTCCGACGCGGCATGGCCGTTCCCGGCCGCGAAGGCCAGCAGCAGCAAGCCGGCCAGAGGCCCGCGCCCGCCAGGAATGAGCGTTCGCATGGGCCGCCCTCCCAATCCAATTTTCCGAATGAAGCCCGCCAGCCCCGAGCCGATGACGTCGAATAAAGCGGCCCAAACTACCTGAAACAGGCGGGTAAAGTCAATCGGGCCGCCCGGCCCGGGCCTCCGGTTCTCTGGATGCCCGGCGGCCGGCCTGTCGGACGCCGGTCCGGCCGCGGACGGCGCGCCCGAGCCGGGCGCCCCTCTCGAGGCGGGGTCCGCCGGCGGGAAGGTGCGGCTCGAGGGCGCACCCGTGGCACAGAGCGCGGCGCCGGCGGCAGTGTTCCTTGCCGACGCGCACGAGCAGGGCGTGCGCCTCGTTGTACTCCCGGGAGCCGCCGGGAATGGAGCGCTCCAGCAGGCCGCGCAGGTCATCGTACGGCTCGTCGCCGCCGATCACCCGGTGGCGGGTGAGAATCCGCCTCGTGTAGGAATCCACGACGAAGATCTTCCGCCCGGCGGCGTACAGGAGGATCGAATCGGCGGTTTCGGGGCCGATGCCCGGGATGTTCAGGAGCCTGTCCCGGAGGCGCGCCGCGGGCTGGCGAAGATATCGATCCAGATCGCCCCCCGCGTCCCCTGCGACGTCCTCCAGCAGGGCGCGCAGCGTGCGCGCCTTCCTCCGGAAGAAACCGGCGGGCCGCACGAGACGGGCGATGCGCGCGAGGGGCGCCCGGGCCATCCGGCGCGGGTCGAGCATCCCCGCACGCCTCAGCGCGGAGAGCGCCCTCTCGACGTTCGTCCAGGAGACGTTCTGGGTCAGCACGGCGCCCACGATGATCTCGAAACGTGAGCGCCCGGGCCACCAGCCCTGCGGCCCGTAGGCCCGCAGCAGGTCGCGGTACCACGCCCCCGGGGCGCCGCGCCGGGCGGTCTTCACGGCGCGACGAAACGGCTGACGATCCGGACGCGGTAGCGCACCAGCGACCACCCCTCCGAGGCATCGACGGAGGACACGGCGAGATCGATCGAGTGCGGCTCGCCCGCTCCCAGGACGGCCGTCCCGCGGTACTCGATTGGATGGCTGACGGCCGGATCGAGCGCGGAGATGCTGGCGATCTCGCCGTCCATCCGTATGTTCGCCTGAAGGCGTCCGCCCGAGAACAATTCGGGAGCGATGCGAATCTCGATGCGCTCGCGCCGGTAGCGCTTCCCCCCGTCCTCCTGCGGGGGAAGCGGCACGTTGAACGAGAACAGATTGCTCGCCTCGCGCCCGACTCCCGTCGACAGCACGTTCGTCTTCAGAGTCTGCAGGGGCTCCTCCGCGTCGGCCCGCTCGATCGACAGCACGAAATCGACGCGCGGGTTGCCCGGGATCTCCGAGGCGGACGGGCTCGGCGCGCATCGGATCCTCAATGCCACCCGCCCGCCCGTCAGGCTCGATTCGTAGACCGGGTGCAGTCGCTCGCGGCCCGCTGCGACGACGACGGAGGCGACCGCGGCCGCCGGCGCCCGTGCGCGCGCGGACCGCGTTCCCGCGGCCGCCATCGCCACCCGCGATTCCAGCCGCAGCTCGCAGCCGCCGTCCGGCCTGGGGGCTGGCGTGAGCCGGACGTGCAGGTCCACCATCTCCTTCACCGGACTCCCTTCCTCGCGGGACAGCAGCGTGGCCGACCTCCGCAGAACGCCGGTGTCTCCCGGGAAGATGTCGGCGATCTCCGAACCGAGGCTGTGCGTGCCGCGCCCGTCCACGATGATCGTCTCGATGGTGACGCGGATCGCGCCCGGCTCCCCGGGGCCGGGCGTTCCCGGATCGCCGATCCGTGAGGGATCGGCTCCGGCGGCCGGTCGCGCGGTCGTCGCGCTCGCGTGCGAAGAGGGACAGAACAGGGCGAGGAGCAGGACCCCCGCGGTCAGGAGCCCGTCCGGGTGACGCATGGGGGCGTGACGCCCGTTCGCGTGCATACGCCGAGAGGCTAGCACAACGTGCGTCGGGTATAATCCCCGACGCGGGCGTGGAGGATCCCCGTGGCCATCTCCCTCGACGAAGTCCGGCGCATCGCGAAGCTGGCGCATCTGAGATTCGCCGAGGACGAGTACGAGCGCTTCGCCCGGCAGCTCAGCGCCATTCTCGAATACGTGGAGCAGCTCGATCGCCTGGACACGGGCGACATCGAGCCGACGGCCCACATCGCCGGCACGGCCCACGCGCTCCGCGACGATGCCGTGTCGGGATCCATCCCGCAGGAGGAGGCGCTGAGGAACGCGCCCGAGTCCGGCGGCGGACTCTTCAAGGTGCCCCGGGTGATCGGGTGAACGACGTCGTCGGTCGTCCGGCCACCGAGATCCGATCCCTCGTCGCTTCGGGCGAGGCGAGCGCGGTCGAGATCTGCCGCGCCCATCTCGATCGCGCCCGCGCCGTGGAGCCGCGGATCCACGCCTGCCGCGCGATCCTCGAAGAGCTCGCGCTTCAGGATGCGGACCGCGTCGACGACGACCGGCGCCGCGGGAGGCCGCTGGGGCCGCTCGCCGGCGTCCCGGTCGCGATCAAGGACGTCCTGTGCACGCGCGGGGTTCCGACCACCTGCGGCTCGCGTATTCTCGAGCAGTTCATTCCGATCGAGGACGCGACCGCCGTCCGTCTCCTGCGCGAGGCGGGCGCCGTGATCATCTCGAAGACGAACATGGACGAGTTCGCGATGGGTTCGTCGAGCGAGAACTCGGCGTTCGAGATCCCGCGCAACCCCTGGGACACCGGCCGCGTCGCGGGCGGGTCGAGCGGGGGTTCCGCGGCGGCCGTGGCGGCGGACGAGGTTCCCCTGTCCCTCGGATCGGACACCGGCGGATCGATCCGCCAGCCCGCCGCGTTCTGCGGCGTGGTCGGCATGAAGCCCACCTACGGGCGTGTATCGCGATACGGCCTCGTCGCCTTCGCGTCGTCGCTCGATCAGGTGGGTCCGCTGGCGAGATCGGTCGAGGACGCGGCGCTGGTGCTCGGCGTGATCGCGGGCCACGATCCACGCGACGCCACGTCGTCGCCGCTGCCGGTCCCGGCGTACGCGTCCTCCCTCGACCGGGGATGGCGCGGGCTGAGTCTGGGCGTCCCGCGCGAGTACTTCTCCGGAGGGATCGATCCCGAGGTCGAATCGGCCGTGCGCGCCTCCCTGCGCATGGCGGAGCAGGACGGGGCGACACTCGCCGAGATCTCGCTGCCGCACACCGAGTACGCGGTTCCCGCCTACTACATCATCGCCACCGCGGAGGCGAGCAGCAATCTGGCGCGCTATGACGGCGTGCGCTACGGCCGTCGCGCCGCGGACGCCGGGGATCTCTCCTCGATGTATCTGCGCTCCCGCGGGGAGGGTTTCGGTCCGGAGGTGAAGCGCCGCATCATGCTCGGCACCTACGTGCTGTCGGCCGGTTACTACGACGCCTATTACCTGAAGGGGCAGAAGGTCCGCACACTCATCCGCGGCGACTTCGAGCGCGCGTTCGAGAAGGTGGACGCCATCGTCACCCCCACGAGCCCGACGCCGGCGTTCCGGATGGGCGAGAAGGTGGACGACCCCCTGTCCATGTACCTGAGCGACATCTTCACCGTCACCACGAACCTGGCGGGTCTGCCCGGGATCTCCATCCCGTGCGGGCTCACGAAAAATCGGCTGCCGATCGGCCTGCAGATCGTCGGACCCGCGTTTCGCGAGGAGATCGTTCTCCGCACGGCCGCCGCGTTCGAGCGCGGGCTCCAGTTCCGGCGCGCGGGATCGCCTCCCGTCCCGGCGCCCCCGAAGCGGTGATCCGCCCCTCGCAACCCGCCGCCGGCCTGCGGCACCTCGGCCTGATCGCCGCCTTCCTCTGTCTGGCCGCCGGAGCGCAGCAGGCCGCCGGCCCGCGACCGGCCCGGCCGGCCCGCGTCCTCGCCTCGGCGGCGCTCGCTCCGGGCGAGAACGTGACGGTGCGCGAGGGGGGCGATCTCCGGCTCGAGGTGCGCGTCGGACCGAAGAGCAACTACGCATCGCTCGGGAGGAGGTATCTCGTCGATCTGCGCGAGCTCGCGGTCCTGCGATCGATCAACGGCGACGCCCTGCCGGCCGAGGGCGCCATCGTCGTCATCCCCTACGCCTCGCTGAACGACGATTACAAGGTGAAGTCGATCCGCGCGCTCTTTCCCGCGGACGACGCGGGCGAAGGGACGTGGAACCACCGTGTGGGCGAGGGTCGGCTCCCCGCTGCCGAGGAGAGCCTGTGGCACCTGGCCCTGTGGCTGACGGGCCGCGGGGAGAACTTCGCGATCCTCGCGGATCGCAACGGGATACCCGGCCTCATCCCCCGCGCCGGGGAGACGATCCGGATCCCCGGCGAGCTGCTCCTTCCTCCCTTCGCGCGGCTGGCGGGCCTGAACACGGCCACGGCCCTGGCGCTGCCCGACGAGGAGGCCGACGCCGGCGACGGATTCACGGAAGCGGAGGGGGAGAGCCCGGAGGCGCAGCTGGATCAGGCTCCTCCCACGCTGTCCGTCGTCCCACCGGCCGAGGGGGCCGAGCTGCTGCGCTACGCGACGGATGCGCGCGGGCGTCACGCGATCTACAGGCTGCGGCGCGGAGAGGCCCTCTACTCGGCGGTGGTCGTGCGCTACACGGGCCGCGTGGACGCCGCCGAGGTGAATGAGGTGGCGCGCTCGATCGCGGAACGCAGCGGGATCCGCGACGTGACGGACATTCCCGTCGGGTATCCGATCCGCATCCCGCTCGACGATCTCATGCCCGAGTACCTGCCGAGGGACGACGCCCGCCGCATCGCCTGGGAGCGCGGGCAGGCGGACGTGACGCGCTACACCAACCGCGCGCGCAGCGAGGATCTGCGCGGCGTGGCGGTCATTCTGGACGCCGGACACGGAGGCCGCGACATCGGCGCGACCCACAACGGCGTGTGGGAACACGACTACGTCTACGACATCCTCTGCCGCATCAAGGCCCGGCTGGAGAAGGAGACGGGCGCGCGCGTGCTCACGACGATCAAGGATCGCAAGGAGGGATACGCGATCCACGAGAGCCGCAAGCTTCCCCGGAGCCAGTCCGAGATCCTCCTCACGAGTCCGCCCTTCGCGCTGCAGCAGCGGGCACCCGGCGTCAATCTGCGCTGGTACCTGGCCAACTCCTACTTCCGGAAGCTGGTCGCGGAGGGGTTCGATCCGCTCAAGATCGTGTTCACCAGCATTCACGCCGACGCGCGGCACCCTTCCGTCGGAGGCGCCATGATCTACGTTCCCGGCGAGGAATACCGGCGTGGCCGCTACGGCCACCGGGGCGCCGTCTACACCCGCCGCCGCGAGGTGCGCCAGGAACAGTACGTCTCGTTCACGCGCTCCGAACGGGTGCGCTCGGAGGGCCTGTCGCGAGAATTCGCGTCGGTCCTCGTGAAGACGTTCACGGAGAGCGGCGTGCCGGTGCATCCGTACGGTCCCGTGCGCGAGCGCATCATCCGGCGGGGCCGCTCGTTCGTGCCGGCGGTCCTGCGCTGCAACAAGGTCCCCGTCCAGACCCTGATCGAAGTCAACAACCTGAGCAACCCCGGCGACGGACGATTGCTCCTCGATCCGGTCCACCGTCAGAAGGTGGCCGATGCTTTCGTCGCGGCCCTGCAGCGCTATTACGGAGAGGCCGGGGCGATTCCGCCGCCCGAACGGGCGCGACGCTGAGAGGCCCCGATCAGGGTTCGGCGCGGGGGGAGATCCCGTGCGCCGCCGCGTACTCCTGCGCGTGGCGTATGCGTCGGCCCAGGCTCGGGTGGCTGTAGAGCAGCGTCTCCACGGCCGGATGCACGTGGTACTCGCCCAGATCCTGCTTCCCGAACTTGATGAACGAGGATGCCCCGGCGAGCGGATCCCCCGTCACCTCGAGCGCGAACCGGTCGGCCCGCTGCTCGTGCGCGCGGCTGAACGAGTTCACGAGAGGAGTGGTCGCCACGTTGAAGAGGAGGAAGATCAAGAGGATGAGCGGCAGGGACGCCGGCTCCGCGAGGCTCCGGATCCCGCACGAGCGCGATCGCGCGATCACCCGCCGGGCCGCCCGATCGACGATGAGGAATCCGGCCACGATCAGGATCGACAGATAGCCGATCGTCTTCCAGACGTGATGGAGCACGTCGTGCCCGATCTCGTGCCCCATGACGAAGCGGATCTCGCGCCGGGAGAAATTCTTCAGCAGCGTGTCGTACAGAACGATGCGCCGGGTGCCGAGGAGTCCCGTGACGTAGGCGTTGTTGTGCTCCGTCTGCCGGCTCGCGTCGACCTCGTACACCTCGTCCGCGGGGATCCCCTGCGCGCGGGCCAGGGCCAGAATCTCGTCGCGCAGCGCCTCGTCCTTCAGGGGGGTGAAGGTGTTGAACCAGGGGGCGATGAAGACCGGGGCGATCGCCACGACGAGGATCACGAAGAGGATGCCGAGGGCCGCCCCGGCCACCCACCATCCGCGATCCAGCCGGCGAATCGCGCCGTAAAGCACGACGAAGAAGATCACCTGCAGGACGATCGAGACGACGAGCCACTTGCCCTCATCGAGGAGCCAATCCGGCAGCGTCTGGGTGGCGAACCCGAAGCGCCGCTCCCGGCGGAACGCGTGGAGGTCGAGCGGGAACATGCCGAGGGAATAGAGCGTCACATAGAGAACGACGAACCCCGCCACCTTCGCGTTCGCGCGGTGGGTCCAGATTTCCACGAAACGCTGCAGCCGCGCGCCGAGCCCGCTCCACACGATCAGGGCGAGAAGGGCGGCCGCCCAGACGGCGCGCACCACGAACAGGACGTAGTTTCCGTGCGAGTACTCCTCCATGCGGGGATCGTCCTCCGGCACGCCGGCGAGAGCGTCCGCCAGCAGGACGGGGCCCGCGTCCGGCCCGCCCGGCGGCTCCTCGACGGGCCCGGGGTCCCCTCCGGGCTTCGTGACCGCGTCCTCCGGCGGCGTCCCGGAAGGGTTCGTCGCGTGCGGGGCGGGCGCGCCGACGGGGCCGGCCGCCGCCGCGAACGGAATCACCAGCAGCGCCGCCGCCATCAGCGGCGGGAGGGTGCGCACGCCGGTCATGAGCCCGGGGATTCGGTCCGCGCGACCGATCCGTTCCCGAGCATCCCCTCGCGGATCAGCGCGATCGGGATCGAGGCGAACGAGAGGAACCGGTCGTGAAACTCCCGCATGCTGAATGCGGATCCGCGCCGCCTGCGGTAGGCCTCCCGGAGATCGAGGATGGCCCGCTTGCCGACCGCGTACGACATCGGCTGCGTGGCGCTCCGGGCATAGCGCAGAACCTCTCCCTGCGCGCTGTGCCGCTCGAGCCGCGCCACCTCGTGGAGCATCGATGCGGCCTCGTCCAGGCCCATGCCCCGCGTCTGGAGACCCACGTCGATGACGACGCGGCAGGCGCGCCACAGCTGGTTTTTCAGTTGCAGGACGCGCGTGCGCGGATCGTCGTAGAAACCCTGCTCCGCCATCATCTCCTCGCAGTAGAAGGCCCAGCCTTCGACGAGCACCGGCGTCATGAAGTGCCGGCGCAGGCGCGACGGCGTGTCCACGGCGACGGCCAGCTGGAGATGGTGCCCGGGGTACCCCTCGTGCACGCAGGTCAGCGGGATCGCCGCGCGAAGATGCTCCCTGAGAGCGGCGTTCCGCCGCGCGGGATCGTCCGCCTCCTCCGGAGTCGTCACCCAGAAGACGGCGTCGCGCTTGCGCTCGAACGGACCGGGCATCATGTAGGCCGCGAAGGGGCAGAGAGCGCGCTGAAAGGCCGGCGTCTCCTCGACGTTCAGCCGCTCCCCGGCGGGGATGGTGGCGATGCGGTTCGTCTCCACGAAGGCGCGCGCCCGCTCGACCATGTCACGATATTCCCCGAGGATCGCCGGCCGGGGCGGATGATCGGCCGACCAGATCGCGAGGAGCTCCTGCCAGGACCGATCCGGATCGAAGGACCGGGCCTCCCGCTCCAGATCCTCGCGGGTCCGCCGGATCAGATCGGCGCCGAGATCGTGCAGACCGTCGGCGTCGAGATCCAGACCGTGCTGCACGCGCAGAAGAAAGTCGAACAGATCCCGCCCGATCGCGAAATCACCGGAGGCCGCGGACAGCCGCTCCCGGACGAAGCGATCGAACTCCCGGATGCGGCGGACGGCGCCGCGCAGGCGCTTCCGCAGCGCTCCGGCGGCGGCTCCGGCCCGATCGACGATCTCGCGCTCGACCTCGCCGAGGAATCGCAGGCTTCCGTCCACGAGCTGGAGCGCCGCGCTCACCCAGGCGGGCGGGACCTCCCCCGGGCGGGCCAGGTTGGTCTCGGCCTGGTCGAGGCAGCGCGGAACCCGCTCGAGGCGCCCGGCCAGCGACCGGGCTCTCTCCTCGAGAGGGGCGAAATCACGGTGGACGAGGGAGTAGACGCCGTAGAGGATCTCCTCCAGGTAGAGCGCGGGATCCCTGAACGGCAGCCGCAGATCCGCGATCAGGCGCGTCTCGACCCGAAGCACCGTATCGAGGAGCGACGCGTCGATCGCCTCGGCGGGATCGGTGATCGGGCCGCGCTGCATCAGCGAGTCGAGCTCCCGCCGGTGACGCGACAGGGTGCGCGCCCGCTCGTCGATCACCGCGGCGTCGAAGTCCGCGAGGAGATGATCGAAATCGTGCACGCCGGCGAGGGTCGCGGCCGAGGGCGCCGCGGCCCAGAGGGACTCGAGAACCTCGCCGATGAGGGTCTGCAGGCGGCGATTCATGCGCGTTGAGCCGACGACCTCGATGAGCGCCGGGAGAGGAACGACCAGGCCGCGATTATACCGGAGCGGAGGCCTTCCCGCGAGGGAGCTCTCATTCCGACCCGCGCCGGCGATCGCGGCATTCCCTCGGATCAATTCTTGACGGCCGAGAAATCGCTGTGGAATAATCCGCCCGCTCGACGGCGCCGACCCTCATGGCGCGCCGCCGCGTTTCCTATGACCTCCTTCAATCCGCCGTCACGGAACGCATGAAGGTCCTCATCGTCGGAAGCGGCGCGCGTGAGCACGCCCTCGCCTGGAAAATACGCAAGAGCCCTCTCGTGCGCGAGCTCTTCGTCGCCCCCGGCAACGCGGGGATGTCCTCCCTGGGCGATTGCGTCCCGATCGATCCCTCGTCCATCGTCGAGCTCGCCGACTTCGCATCCCAGATCAAGATCGATCTCACGGTCGTCGGCCCGGAGCTGCCCTTGACGCTCGGCATCGTCGATGAGTTCCAGAAGCGCGATCTGGCGATCTTCGGCGCCGGGAAGGCGGCCGCCGAGATCGAGGCCAGCAAGGTCTTCGCCAAGGAGTTCATGGCGAAGCACAAGATCCCGACGGCGAAGTTCGACGTCGCATCGAGCGCCGATCAGGCGAAGGCCATCCTCAAGAAGAAGAAGGACCAGCCGATCGTCCTCAAGGCGGACGGCCTCGCCGCGGGCAAGGGCGTGATCGTGGCCCGCAACAAGAAAGAGGCGGAGGAAGCGATCGAGGCGATGCTCGTGGAGCGCCGCTTCGGCTCGGCCGGCGATCGGATCGTCGTCGAGGAGTACCTCGAAGGCCTCGAGGCGTCGCTCTTCGCCCTGTCGGACGGACAGCGGGTTCTGCCGCTCGTGACCTGCCAGGACTACAAGCGGCTCAACGACGGGGACGAGGGGCCGAACACGGGAGGCATGGGAGGCTACTCCCCCTCGGTGCACATCGACGCCGAGACATTCCGGGCGATCATGGACAGGATCCTGATCCCGACGATCAGCGGGCTGGCCGAGGAGGGAAGGCCGTATCACGGGGTCCTCTACGCCGGCCTGATGCTGACCAAGAAGGGGCCCAGGGTGCTCGAATTCAACGCGCGCTTCGGCGACCCGGAGGCGCAGCTGATTGCGGTCCGCATGAAGAGCGACTTGGTGCCGATCCTGCAGGCCACGATGTCCGGCGGTCTCGACGAGGTGCACATCGAGTGGCTGAAGGCCCGCTCGGTCTGCACCGTGATCGCCTCCGGGGGCTACCCGGGTCCGTACGAGACGGGCAAGCCGATCACCGGGCTCGAGCAGGCTCGGAAGCTGGAGGGCGTCGAGGTCTTCCACGCCGGCACGAAGAGCCAGAACGGATCCCTCGTCACATCCGGCGGACGGGTCCTGGCGATCACCGCCATCGGCAACTCGTTCGCCCAGGCAGCCAAGCGCTGTTATGAAGCGGCCCGCGTCATCCGGTTCGACGGCGCCCACCTGCGCACCGATATCGCGAAGGACGCGATCGAGGCCGTCGCGGGCAAGGGCTGAGCCTCCACCCCTCCCGAACCGCCAACCCGACGGGCGCGCTGCGCGCTCCCCGCACGGGCCGCCCAGCACGGCTTGAGGGCCGCCCGATCGGGTGGTACCATGCCAATCGAACCGCAATCCGGGGGCCCGTCGTGAGTGCCGTTCGACCGAACGAAGTCCGGATCTTCGCCCTGCTGCGGGACTACCACAGGTCCCGCGAGAACATCAGGCTGCTCCTCGGCATGACCGACATGAGCGACTACGAGAAGGTCGGTTTCATCGACGCCTGGCAGGAGGAGATGGCCGATTATTTCGCCAGCCACGGGTACTGTTTCGCCTGCAACAGGCCGTTCGGCCGCTGCGGGTGCGATGAGCCGATCCGGGGCCCCCGCCGGGCCTCCGGCGTCGACTGAGCGAGCCGCGACCTTCCGGACCCGCCCCGGCACTCTGCTACAATCCCGCGTTCCGTGCCCCGGACCCGATCGAGGACGGCCTCATGTCGACGTACCGCATCGTGACCCTCGGCTGCAAGCTCAATCAGGCCGATTCCACAGCGCTCGCGGCGAGCCTCGAACGCCTCGGGATGCGCCGCGCCGGGCCGGGAGGGCCGGGGGCAGCCCTCGTGATCCTCAACACCTGCACGGTGACCGCCGGCGCCGACCGCGAGGCGCGGCAGATCGCCCGGCGCCTGCGGCGTGAGAACCCGGACGCCCTGCTCGTCGCGACCGGCTGCTATGCGGAGCGGGACGGCGGAGCGCTGCTCAGCCTGCCGGAGATCGACGAGGTGGTCGGAATGCGGGACCAGGCTGAGCGGGTCGCGCGTCTCGCCGCCGGCGCGTTCGGACTCTCCGAATCGGATGCTCCTCGAGATCTGGGGCCGTTCGGAGCCACGGTCGCCTGCGATCCCGTCGCCGGCCCGGCACCCCGGACCAGGGCGTATCTGAAGATCCAGGACGGCTGCAATCTGCGCTGCTCCTACTGCATCATCCCATCGGTCCGCGGCGCGAGCCGCAGTCTGTCCCCCGACGAGGTGCTGCGCCGGCTCGCGGAGCTGACGGGGGCGGGGTACCGCGAGATCGTCTTCACGGGGGTCAACACCGGAGACTACGGCCGCGACCTCGATCCGCCGATGCGTCTGCACCACCTGCTGGGGAAGGCTCTCGGCGTCGCGGGCCTCGGCCGGCTGCGCCTCAACTCGCTGGAGCCCAGGACGGTGACCGGGCGGGTCGTCGACCTCATGGCCAGGAGTGACGGACGGCTGGCACGTCACCTCCAGATCCCGCTGCAATCCGGCTGCGATACGGTTCTGGCCCGGATGCGTCGTCCCTACCGCGCGGCGGACTACTCGCGGGTCATCGCCTCGCTGCGGGACGCCGTCCCGCAAGCCGCCATCGGCGCCGACGTCATCGCGGGATTCCCCGGAGAGTCCGACGCCGAATTCGAGACCACACTCCGGTTCATCGAGTCATCGTCCCTCAACTACCTGCACGTCTTCTCTTATTCCCCTCGCCCCGGCACGCCGGCGGCGGCGCGCCCCGATCGCGTCGATCCGGGGGTCATCCGGGAGCGGAGCGCCCGCCTGCGCGCTCTGGCGCGGCGGCTCTCGTTCCGCTTCCGCGGATCCTTCGCGGGCCTGTCCGTCCCGGCCCTGACACTGAGGCAGATCCGTCCCGACGGGCGGCTGCGCGCCCTGTCGGACAACTTCATCGACATGGGGATCGATCTCGAAGGCCGCGACCCCGGCCCCCTGTTCAACCGGCTCCTGACCGCGCGCATCACGCACGTCACGGACAACGACACGTTCGCCGCGCTGGCGTGAACCGGAAACGGGTCGTCCGGCGCGCGTCTCAGGCGCGACGGGGCCGCGTGTCGATCAGGTGCTGGCGCAGCTCGCCGAGGAGATCGCTCTCATTGCGGGCCCCGAGGCCGGCGAGGTACTGCAGTTCCGGGGTCCCGCCTGCAGCCGCCCCATCCGCCAGCGCGCAGGCCCGGCGGGATGCGGAACGGCTCGCCGACAGGATGATGCGCAGCATGATGCGGGTGCCGAGCGGGGAGGTGATGCGGCCGTAGATCCGGCCGGCCAGCGCGAAGGCCCGCCGGAGAGCCGCCGACGTCGAACGGCCGCGGCGCGACAGGTACGCTGCGACGCGGCCGCGTCGATCCTCCTCGGCGCGCAGGTATCGCGCGAGGATCGACCTCGCCCCGTCGTCCCGGATGCGCGAGGCGTAAATCCCGTAGATCGACAGCACGAGATCCTGCACGTAGATCTCCTGCTGCAGATCGCGCAGCCGTCCCGTCGTGTCTCTCATCCGCGCTGCCGTCGGGGTCCGGAGGACATGACGCCTCGGGCTGATCGGGGGGGTGCTCCCGGGGCGCGGGGCCGGCGTGCGACGCGTCGCGGCCTCGGCGCGGCGCTTCACCGGGAGGTTGACGGGGGTCGGGCGGACCGCGCCCTACCGCTTGATCAGATCCTTGAGGGCCTTGGCGACCGTGAACTTCACGACGGTCTTCGCGGGGATCTGGATCGGCTCACCCGTGGCGGGATTGCGCCCCGTCCTGGCGTTGCGCTTGACGACCTTGAACTTCCCCAGGCCCGTCAGCGGGACCTCGCCCTCGCTCCTGATCTCCTTCTCGACGATGCGGGTGAAGCCTTCGAGAAAGGCCTTGGCCTGTCTCTTGTCCGAGTCCGTCTCGCGGGCGATCGCGTCGATCAACTCCGTGCGGTTCATGCGTGATCTCCCCCATTCAGTTGCGTTCTGGCTCTCCGAAGCGGCGTTCTTGTATCACGTCCCGGGAAGCGTGACAAGCGCCCGGCTTCACGGCCAATCGACCGGAAGTCGGACCGGCCGCCCGTCGCGGTCCGGATAGAGGACGTAGCGGTTCGTGGACCCGAAATCATAGAGGTCGCGCGTCACCTCGACGTCGCGCCGGCAGTACTCCTCCACCAGATCGGCGCGCCCCTCCTTCCACCACTTCAGCGACTGCAGGCCGTCGGCGCTCTTGCCGACCCCGAGCGTCGTCCGGGCCAGGTCGGTCAGCTTCAACCGGAAGCCCAGCTTGCGGTAGATGTCGCCCAGCATGTCGAAGGTGCGGATGCGGGACAGATCCCAGTCGGTGTAGGCCCCCAGCACCGCGAGATCGAACCGGTCGATGTTGTAGCCGACGACGCGATCGGCCATGACGAGATCGAGCAGGAGACGATCCACGTCCCCTTCGCGGTAGGTCCGGAACTGCGAGGTGACGACGTTGTAGGTCACGGCCAGCGCCATTTTCATGTCGGCGATGTTCGCCCACCCGCCGACCTCCTCGGCGCTCTTCTGCGTCTCCAGGTCGAAGAACAGGATCTGCTCGCGCTCCCGGCCGCGATCCCGTCCGTCGCGCGAACGCCTCGACGGGAGCGGCTCACCCTCCTCACCGCGGCCCATGGCGCGGATCGGGCTACCGGTCCCCGCGGACGGGACGGCCTCCGGACCCGGCGCCGCCCCGCCTTCGCCGCGGACCGCCGGGGCGATGGCGGGAGGCGGTATCGGTCCGGGAGCGGGGGCGCCGGCCCCGACCGCCGGCAACCGCCGGCGCCCCGCGAGCACCTCGAGGATGATGCGCGCGGCGGCCTTGTCGAGAGGGTTGTTCCCGTTTCCGCACTTGGGCGAGTGGACGCACGAGGGGCATCCCGATTCGCAGGGGCAGCCCGCGAGCAGATCGGCCGTCCGGCGCAGCAGATCCTCGAGCCCCGCGAATCCGCGCGCCGCGAGCCCCACGCCCCCCGGGTGGCCGTCGTAGATGAAGATCGCCGATCCGCCCAGCTGCGCATGCATCGGATAGGAGATCCCCCCGATGTCCCCGCGATCGCAGATGGCGAGCAGGGGGAAGAGCGAGATCATCGCGTGCTCGGCGGCATGGATCCCTCCCATGAAATGCCCCTCCGACTCCAGCACCATCTCCCGCAGCGCGTCGGGCAGGAGGATCCAGAGACCGACTGTCTCGAAGATCAGCGGCGGGAGCGACAGTTCGAACAGGCCCAGGCGATCGCGGCCCATCAGGCGCCGCTTCTCGTACCCGGTCAGCTCCTCCCGCACCTTGAGCCGCCCCAGGCTGGCCGTGAAGGCTCCGCCGGCGCGCGATTGAAGGACCTCCAGGATCTCCGTCTCCTTCTCCCCCCGCACCTCCGTGTAGTACTCCACCTCGACCGGAGCGGCCCGCACGCGGCGCTTCTCGGTGTCCAGCTCGCGGACCAGGTACTGCTGCCCGTGGTGCAGATAGATCGCCCCGGTGTGGGTCTCGTGGAAGGCGCGCACCGCGTCGATCGTCCCGATCACGCGATCCCGATCGTCGTCCACGATCGTGTACGTCGTTCCGATCGAACGCAGGCTGACGTCCCGCTGGGGCCTCCGGCGGAAAGAGAACCACCTGCGCTCCCGCGCGTCGCGCGCGAGCGCTCCCTCCCGCTCCAGGGCCTCGATCAGCTCGAACATCGCGCCGCCGTAGAACGCCCGATCGGCCGGGTCCTCCAGGGCCGCCTCGGAGCCCGCGCAGACGAGGTGCGCGCGGGCGATGACCGGGTTCGCCGGATCGAAGACGACCTCCTCGAACCCGCGCATCAGAAACTCCTCCGGATGGTTCATGAAGTACTGGTCCAGAGCGTCCGGCAGGGCGATCAGGATCGTGAGGGAGGGCCGGTCCTCCCGGCCCACGCGTCCGATGCGCTGCCACGACGAGACGATGCTGCCCGGATACCCGACGAGAATGCAGACGTCGAGGCCTCCGATGTCGACGCCGAGCTCGAGCGCGCTCGTGGCGATGACGCCCTGCAGGCTGCCCTCGAACAGCCGCCTCTCGATGTCGCGCCTTTCCTCGGGGAGGTACCCCGAACGGTACGCGCTCACCCGGCCGCTGTGGCGGGGCGCGGTCTGCAGCAGCCACGAGTGGAGCAGCTCGGTGATCGTGCGGGCCTTGGTGAATGCGATGGAGCGGAACCCGTCATCCAGGGCCCACGCCAGCAGATGGGCCGCGGCCGTGTAAGGGCTCGTCCGGGGGTTGAGGAACAGCAGGTGCTTGGCGGCGCGCGGCGCGCCGCTCCGATCGACGACCCTGAACGGACGGCCCGTGAGGGCCTCGCCCAATCCTCCCGGATTGGCGATCGTCGCGGACGAGGCGATGAATCGAGGCCGGCTGCCGTGGCGCTCCGCGACGCGCAGGAGGCGCCGCAGGATGTGGTGCAGATGCGTCCCGAAGATCCCCTTGTAGATGTGCAGTTCGTCCACGACGACGGTCTCCAGGCTGCCGAAGAAGACCCGCCAGTCCTCGTGGTGCGGGAGGATGCCCAGATGCAGCATGTCCGGATTGGTGATCAGGATGTCGGGGGGATCGGCCTTGATGCGCCGGCGCCGCGAGTCGGGCGTGTCCCCGTCGTAGATCGCCGCGCTCACCGGCCGGCCCGTGCCCGGCAGATCCCATCCGGACGGCACGAGACCGCCGTGGCGGGCCGCCGCCGCCGACAGCTCCCGGATGCCCTGCAGCTGATCCTGGGCCAGGGCCTTGTAGGGGACGAGGTAGAGGGCCCGGGCCCCAGGGCGCAGCAACGCCGATTCCAGGGTGGGCAGCAGGTAGACGAGGCTCTTGCCGCTGGCGGTCGGCGTCACGGTCAGGACGTCCGCGCCCTCGCGCACGTGGTCGATCGCTTCCGCCTGGTGGGCGTAGAACCGCTCGATGCCCTGATCGGCGCACGCGCGCAGAAGCGGCGCGGGCAGGGGGCGCGCGACGTCGCGGAACGACGCCCCGCGCTCGGGCACCGACGCCACGTGCACCACGTCGTCGCCGAACTTCTCCGACCGGAGAATGCGATCAATGAGCCCCGGGATGGACGGCGGTGCCGTCCGGCCGGTGGCGCCCGGTCCTGCCTCGGAACGGCCGGATCGGCGACGCCGGGGGCGGTGACGGGTCTGCGGATCGCCGGACGGGATCATGCGGATCCCCCGCCCTCGTAGTCGTAGAATCCGCGCCCCGATTTGCGGCCCAGTAGGCCGGCGTCCACCATGCGCCGGAGGAGGGGGCACGGCCGGTACTTCGGATCGCCGAACCCTCTGTGCAGCACCTCCAGGATCGACAGGCAGGTGTCGAGTCCGATCAGATCCGCCAGCGCCAGGGGTCCCATCGGGTGCCGCATGCCGAGCGTCATGACCGCGTCGATGTCCTCCCGCGTGCCGACGCGCTCGTGCAGCGTGAAGATCGCCTCGTTGATCATCGGCATGAGGATCCGGTTGGATATGAACCCGGGCAGATCCTGGGACTCGACGGCGGTCTTGCCGAGCGCCGACGCGAGCGCACGCGTCGTTTCGACCACGGCCGCGCTCGTGCGCTGCCCGGGTATGATCTCGACGAGCTTCATCGCCGGCACCGGGTTCATGAAGTGCATGCCGATCACCGATTCGGGGCGCCGCGTGGCCGCGGCGAGGCGGGTGATCGAAAGGGACGACGTGTTGCTCGCCAGAATCGCGCCGTCCCGGCAGAGCCCGTCGAGTGCCTCGAAGATCCGCAGCTTCAGCGCCAGGTCCTCGCTCACCGCCTCCACCACGAAGTCGCACGCGCGGAGATCGCCCAGATCGACGGTCCTCTTGATCTGCTGCAGTGCCGTCGCCTTGTCGACCTGGGAGATCCGGCCCTTGCCGACCGCCGACTGCAGGCTCCCGTCGATGGCGGTCATCGCGGCCGCCAGGATCCCCTCGTCCGTGTCGTGCAGGATCACATGACGATCCGCCATGGCGCACACCTGGGCGATGCCGCGGCCCATCTGTCCGGCGCCCACGACCCCGAGGGTCCTGACCTGCCCGGTCTTCACGCCCATGTCATCGCCCTCCGCGCGGCTTTCTGTCGATCCAGAACCGGTTGGACGCGTCGAACCGGTCCAGGAACCGCTGCCGCAGATCGCTGCTCTCGCGCACGGCGATGAAGTAGCTCTCGACCGCGGTCACGAAGCACTGAAAGAACCGATCCAGGTCGATCCGCAGATGCCCCCGCCGGTCCCGCACGAACGGACGGGTGAGACGCTCCTCGATGCTGCCGCGCCGGGTCACGAGCGAGTGCGCGAGGCCGCACCGGAAATCGCCGTAGATCTCATCCTTCACCGCGCCGTAATCCGGCATGTAGGCGTCGACGAAGCCGCGGAAATCGCGGACGCTGCCGCTGCGCACCGCCTTGCGCCCGTGCAGGTGATGGCCGAGCGCCTCGATGCCGGAGCAGATGAGCGTCGCGATCGCCAGGTTCCAGTAGGAGGCCGGCGGGTGGGGGAAGCCGCGCTGCGCGGCCCGGCCGACGCGGCGCATCTCGCGGATCGGCATGATGAGGATGCGCTGGATCCGGCCTTCCAGCCAGTCGACCTTCTCGTCGTCCGTCAGTCGCGACAGGTCGTCGCGCTCCGGCAGAAAGGTCCAGGACTCCGCCGCCATCACACGGCGCGGACGGCCATGGCCACCGCGTTGCCGCCCCCCAGGCAGAGCGCCGCCACGCCCTTCCGGGCCACACGATCCCTCATCGCGTGGAGCAGCGTGGTGAGAATGCGGGCCCCGCTGCAGCCGATCGGGTGGCCGAGAGCCACGGCGCCGCCATGAACGTTCACCCGGTCGGGGGGAAGCTTCAACTCGCCGATCAACGCGACGAGCTGAGCGGCGAAGGCCTCGTTGATCTCGAACAGATCGACCTCGCCGACGCTCCAGCCGGCCGAGGCGAGGACGCGCCGGATCGCCTCCACGGGGGCCAGCATCACCATCTTCGGCTCGATCCCGCTGGTGGAGTAGGAGACGATCTCGGCCAGCGCTTCGTGGCCGCCCTCCCGGGCGCGCTCCTCCGACATCACGACGACGGCCGCGGCGCCGTCGTTGACGCCAGGGGCATTGCCCGCGGTGACCGTGCCGTCCTTCCTGAACGCCGGCTTCAGGGCGGCCAGCGCTTCGAGCGACGTGTCGCGCCGGGGCGCCTCGTCCACGGCGAACCGCTTCGGCGGACCCTTGCGCTGGGGCACCTCCACCGGCAGGATCTCCGCTTCGAACTTCTTCCCGTCGATGGCCGCTATCGCCTTGCGGTGGCTGTTCAGGGCGTATTCGTCCTGCGCGGAGCGCGACACGCCGCAGGCCTCCGCCACCGCCTCACCGCAGCAACCCATGTGGAAGTCCTCGTAGGCGTCCCACAGACCGTCGTGGATCATGGAGTCGATCATCTCCCCGTGGCCGAGCCGGAGCCCCTCGCGGGCGCCGCGCACCAGGAGCGGGGCATTGCTCATCGACTCCATGCCTCCGGCCACCACGACGTCGTGATCGCCCAGTCGGACCGCCTGCGCGGCGAGAGAGACGGCGCGCAATCCGGAGCCGCAAACCTTGTTGATCGTCATGGCGGAGACCGTGACGGGCAGGCCCCCCTTCAGGGCGGCCTGGCGCGCGGGGTTCTGACCCAGCCCGGCCGACACGACGTTCCCCATGATGACCTCGCCCACGTCGCCCGGCTTCACGCCGGCGCGCCGCACCGCCTCCCCCACCACCAGGGCCCCGAGGCCGGGAGCGGTGAGGCTCTTCAGACCTCCCAGGAACTTCCCGATCGGCGTCCGGCACGCGCCGACGATCACCGCCTTGCGCATCGTCTCCTCCTCGCGGATCGCGGCGAGTATACCAACAAAGCGATGACGGGGATTGCCCCACGGAGTGACGCGCGTCGGCGCCCCCCGGGCGACATAAACGTAAGGATATGAATACGATATCGACCTTGACTGCCCGTCGTGGCTGAGGTATATAAATCCATGTCGGGCAGCGTGACCCCGTGAGGCGCGACGGCCCGCCCGGGCCGACGGGACTCCCCGTCGTCCGGGGGCGGGGCCTGATGTTCGCGGGGGAGGAGCGACAGGATGAAACTCGAAGATTGGAACGTCAAGCCGCTGAAGCCGAAGATCAGTCCCGAGGACAAGGACGAGCCGCTCTCCGAGGACATCACCGTGAGCAGCATGGTGGCCATGAAGGACAACAAGCGCGTCCTCCTGCACCGCGTGGTCAAGCGCAATCCCGACGGCACGGAGGAGGTCTTCATCATCAAGGCCTCCCCCAAGCTCATCGAGACCAATCACTAGGACCGCCGGGCGCCCCGCCGCGCCCGTGCGGACCTGCGTTTCGAGGCAGCCGCGAGGCTGCCTTTTTCGTTGCGCCGGGGGTGTGGTACCGTTGCGCGCGATGTCGAATCCGCTGCGGCGCTGCATGCTCACCGGCTTCGCGCTGGCCACCCTCGCGACGTGCGCCCTCGCGGCCAGGCCGCCGCATCCCTATCGGATCGTTCCGGGGCCTTACAGGAAGGCGCCGGCTTCCGCGGAGCGGCCGGGCCCCAGCCGCTTCGTACTCGCCGGCCTGACGGTCGAGATCGAGTTTCTGGAGCCGCCCGAGCGGTTCCGCTTCATCGAGACGATCGACCCCGACCTCGGAGATCCGTTCGCGGTGCCGCCGGGCCAGCCGCAGCGCTTCCTCGCCTTCCGTGTCTCGTTCAAGAACGACTCTCCGGGCGATGTGCACTTCCAGCCCGGCAACGTCATCCTGGTCACGGACCGCAAGGAGCATCGCTATCCGATCGATCTCACCGACATGTACCGCGCCGCGTATCACCGGCGCGCGGAGAACGCCGAGGAGAGGATGAATCGCATCGCTCCGATCCTGTTCGACAGCAGCACCCGGATCCGCAGCAAGGAGGAGGTCTCGCGGCTTCTGGTGTTCGGCCAGCTGCCGGAGAAATGGAAGGAGTTCGGATTACACTTCTCCTTCATCCAGATCGACAGCGAAACGCACACGCTGTCGTTCGCGTTCCACAAGCGCGTTCTGAAGGACTGAGGGAACCATGGCCGCGGAGATCCTGGATGGACGCTCGGTCGCCCGGGCGATCCGGTCGGAGGTGGCCCGTGAGGTGGCTGAGTTCCGCGGGCTGCACGGGTCCGGGCCCCGCCTGGCGGCGATTCTCGTGGGGGAAAATCCGGCCTCCCGGGTCTACGTCAGGAACAAGATGGCCGCCTGCGCCGAGACCGGGATTCGATCGGAGGAGATCGCGCTGCCCTCCGGCACGAGCCAGGAGGCGCTCCTGCGGACCATACGGCGGCTCAACGAAGACGCCGATCTGGACGGCATCCTGCTTCAGCTTCCGCTTCCCGACGGACTGGATCGCCGCGCGGCGATCTGCGCCATCGATCCGGCTCGCGACGTCGACGGCCTGCACCCGATGAACGCCGGCCGTCTGATGATGGGCATGGACGCGCCGGTCCCCTGCACCCCCGCCGGCATCGTGGCGCTTCTCGACCGGGCCGGCCTGCCGATCGCGGGCCGGCGCGCCGTGGTCGTCGGGCGCAGCGACATCGTCGGGCGTCCGCTCGCGCTGCTCCTCACCCGGCGCGACGCGACCGTGACCGTCTGCCACTCGAGAACGGTCGATCTCCCTGCCATCACGCGTCAGGCCGAGATCCTAGTCGCCGCCGTCGGCAGGCCGGCGCACCTGGGCGCCGGGCACATCCGCCCGGGCGCGATCGTGATCGACGTCGGCATCAACCGGCTGCAGAGCGCGGAGCGTGCCGCTTCGATCTTCGGCGCCGGCTCGGATCGTCTCCGCCTCATGCGCGAGCGTGGCTACACCCTGGTGGGGGACGTGCATCCGGTGGAGGCCGCCGCCGTGGCCGGCCACCTGACGCCGGTTCCGGGAGGGATCGGGCCGCTGACCATCGCCTGCCTGCTGCGCAATACGCTTCGCGCCGCTCTCGCGCGGCGCGCCGGTCCGGTCGCCATCCCGGCCCGATGATCGATCCGTCCTCCGGCGACGATTCCCCGGTCGATCCGCACCCCCCGGCTCCCCGCGCCGGGCCGTTCGTCCTCAGGGTCGGGCTCACGGGGGGCATCGCCAGCGGCAAGTCGACCGTCGCCCGCGTCTTTCAGACGCTGGGGGCGACGGTGCTGGACGCCGACGAGATCGCCCACCGCATGATCGAGAAGAACGGCCCCGCACATCGACCGGTCGTGGAGGCTTTCGGGAACGCGATCCTCCGCGAGGAAGGCGGGATCGATCGCTCCAGGCTCGGCCGCATCATCTTTTCGGACCCGGCGGCTCGCGCGAGGCTGGAGTCGATCCTGCATCCTCTGATCCGGCGGGAGGAGTCCACGCTCGTCGCCACGCTCACCGCGATCGGCCAGGGGCGCATCGCCGTCACGAACGCCGCCCTGCTGATCGAGACGGGCGCCTATCGCGACTACCAGAGGGTCGTGGTCACCCGGTGCGATCCGGAGGTCCAGATCGATCGCGTCATGCGGCGGGACGGCCTGTCGCGCGACGAGGCGCGCGCCCGCATCGACTCCCAGATGCCCACGGAGGAGAAGGTGCGGCTCGCCCACTACACCATCGACACGTCCGTCGGGTTCGAGGCGACCGAGTCGCGTTCCCGCGAGGTCTTCCGCCATCTTCAGCTCGATCTCCAGGCGCTCTCCCAGGGGACCTGACCGCCCGAACGCGCCCCGTTCGAGCGACCCACTTCGCCCCGCGGGGCGTAGTGAGGCGCGAGGGAGAGGGTACGCGCGTGGGCGGCAGGTCAGCGCTCGAGGACGATGTTGTCGATCAGGCGGGCCCCGCCGACGCGGGCCGAGAGGGCGAGGAGCGTCCGGCCCGTGATCGTGGTCACGGGGCGCAGTGTCTCGTCGTCGACCGCCTCGATGTAGTCGATCCGGACGAGGGGCTCGGCGGCGATCGTCCTGCGGACCCGCTCGACGAGGCGGCCGGCATCCTTCTCCCCCGACCGGAACCCGGCCTTCGCTTCCCGGAGCGCCCGGTAGAGGACGGGCGCGGCACGGCGCTCTTCGGGCGTCAGATAGGCGTTCCGTGACGACAGGGCCAGGCCGTCCTTCTCGCGCACCGTCGGGCAGCCGGCGACGGCCACCTCGTGGTGCAGGTCTTTCGCCATGCGGCGGATCAGGCGCAGCTGCTGCGCGTCCTTCTCGCCGAAGTAGGCCACGTGAGGCCGCACGATGGAGAACAGCTTGGCGACCACGGTCGCCACGCCGCGAAAGTGCCCCGGCCGGCTGCGCCCGCACATCACGTCGCCGAGCCCCTCCACCTCGATCCAGGTGGCGTGCCCCGGCAGGTGAATCTCCTCCTGGGCCGGCGCGAACAGGACGGCGACACCGGCGCCCGCGGCGAGGCCCGCGTCGCGCGGCAGATCGCGGGGGTAGCGCTCGAAATCCTCGTCCGGCCCGAACTGGTGGGGATTGACGTAGATCGAGAGCACGACGGCATCGCACTCGGCGCGCGCCCGGGCCACGAGGGAGAGGTGGCCGTCGTGCAGCGCTCCCATGGTCGGGACGAGGCCGATCCGGCGCCCACGGGATCGCTCCTCGCGCGACACCTCCCGCATGCGCGCCGCGGTCCGGACCGTCTCCACGTCCGCTTCAGCGCCCCCGGGCGCCCTTGCGGGGCTCCGCCGGACGCGACATCCCGTAGACCTCCCGGTCCGAGGGGAACGAGCCGTTCCGGACGTCCTCGATGAAGCGGCCGGCCGCCGACGAGATGATCCCGGCCACGTCGGCGTACCGGCGCGCGAAACGCGGCAGCGGCCCCTGGTTCAGGCCGATGAGGTCGTGCAGGACGAGCACCTGGCCATCGCAGAACCGGCCGGCGCCGATGCCGACTGTCGGGATGCCGACCCCTTCCGTGATCGCCCGGCCCACCGCCTCCGGAACCCCCTCGAGGATCAGGAGAAAGGCGCCCGCCTCCTCGAGCGCCCGGGCGTCCTCCAGCAGGCGGATGGCCTCGTCCGGATTCCGGCCCTGGACGCGGTAGCCCCCCATGAGATGCACCGACTGCGGCGTGAGCCCGATGTGCCCCATGACGGGGATCTCCGCCTCGACCAGAGCGCGCACGAGGTCCGCCCGCCTGCGCCCGCCCTCGATCTTCACCGCGGCCGTTCCGCCCTCCTTGAGAAACCGGCCGGCGTTGTGAATCGCGTCGCGGTGCCCCGTCTGGTACGAGAGGTAGGGCATGTCGCCCGCGACGAGGGCGCGCTTCGCGCCGCGGGACACCGCCCGCGCGTGGTGCAGCATCTCCTGCATCGTCACCGGCAGGGTGCTCTCGTAGCCGAGGACGTTGTTGGCGACGCTGTCCCCCACCAGGAGCACGTCGACGCCCGCGGCGTCGAGCAGCCGCGCCGTCGGATGGTCGTAGGCGGTCAGCATGCTGATCTTCCGGCCGGCCCGCTTGGCCTCGCGCAGGCCGGGAACGGTGACCGGGCGGGCCGTGTCGAGGACCGGCGCGGGATGTTCGGGATTCTGGCTCATGAAACCCTCCTTCTCCCCTCCGGCATCGTGGTGACCGGGCCGGTAGAGGGACGGGTCGTTGATGGCGGCGGGGCGGCCTCTACGTTCGCGCCCATCCCGGTCCTTTGGCGGATCCGAGCGGGATGTAGTACTGCACGCCCCTCTGCATGGAACGGATCTGACGGAGAATCTCGTCCAGATCCTCCTGGCTCTTCACGAAATCGATGTCCGACGTGTCGATCACCAAGAGCGGCGTCCGATTATAGTGGAAGAAGAAGTAATTGTACGCCCGATTGAGCTCCGAGACGTAGGCATCGGAGATCTCCTTCTCGTAGTCCCTTTCCCGTTTCCGGATGCGCTCCATCAGCACCTCGTCGCGGGCCTGCAGGTAGATGACGAGGTCGGGATGCGGGACCTGCTCCTCCAGCAGGCCGTAGAGCTTCTCGTACAGCATGAGCTCCGAGTCGTTCAGGTTCAGGTAGGCGAAGATCTTGTCCTTGGCGAACATGTGATCGCAGACGACCGCCTGGCGGAACAGATTCCCCTGCGCCAGCTCCTGCTGCCTGCGGAAGCGATTCAACAGGAAGAACAGCTGGCACTGGAACGCCACGCCGGGACGATCCTGGTAGAAATCGTGCAGGAAGGGATTCTCGACGCTCTCGAGGATCTTGCGGGCCTCGAGGCGCTCCGCGAGGAAGTCCACCAGGCTCGTCTTGCCGACGCCGATGGGACCCTCGACAGCGATGAACTTGAAATTCATTCGATCGGGTCCGCCGGAGAGGCGCGAATTATAGCCGCATGGCCAGGCCCGTGCAATCGGGCGGACGATGCCGCCCGGATCCGGCCCCGGGCGCCGGCCTTCTCATGAGGCCCTCCCGGCGAAGCGCTCGACCTTCGATCGGTCGGGACACCGTTCGAGAAGCTCGGCGGCGGTGAGCCCCAGAACCGGATGCCTCGCGTCAGGCGCGATCTCGACGAGCGGCACGAGGACGAACCGCCGGAGATGCATGCGCGGATGCGGCAGCTCGAGCCCGGGGCGCCGGATCACCTCGTCGCCGCAGAGGAGCAGATCGAGATCGATGATCCGCGGGCCCCGCGGACGATCGCGGATCCGCCCCATGCCCCTCTCCACATTCAGGCAGGCTTCGAGGAGATCCGGGGCCGGGCGATCCGTGCCGCAGCGGATGACGAGATTCAGGAAATCGGACTGGTCGCGGACGTCGACCGGCTCCGTCTCGTACACGGACGAACGGCCGGACACGCGCAGACCGGCCGTTCGAAGCTCCGCGATGGCCCGCTCGAGATTGGCCGCCCGATCACCCACGTTGGCGCCGATCCCGATGTAGGCGAACCGGGCACCGTCCCCGGTTTTCATATAAGTCCTTTACTGACAACTGTTTGCGTGGCGCTCTCCGGCTTCGAACCCGCGCCGCGCAGGCCGCGCGGTGAGGGCAGGATCCCCCCGCCACCCTCGCGCAGCCGGGGCGGGCCGCACGCCCTTCGTTGACACGCTAAATTATCATCTGTTAGCATGGCGCGTTCTCACTTCATTATCTTCCATGGCGGGAACAACTTAGCGACATCGACCTGCCCCGCCGGCATTCTTCCTCCGGCCTCTCGCCGGTTTCACGAGCGGAGAGTCATGACCAAACCCAGACGAACGAGTCGATCCCAGACCCGGACCTCAGGCAAGAGCGGCAACGCCTGGGACATCCAGGACAAGGCATTCAAGGAATTCGAGAAGGCCGTCGGACTGCTGCAAAAGCAGAACCACGCGCAGGCCCTCGAACGGTTCCAGGCCATCCAGGAGCAGTTTCCGGGTGAGAAGGAGCTGAACGATCGGGTCAGGTGTTACGTCCGGATCTGCCAATCGCAGGTCGAGCGCAAATCGACGCAGCCCAGAAAGCCGGAGGAGTTTTTCTACCACGGCGTCCTGCGCGCGAACGACGCCGACTTCGACAATGCGGTCTCGCTGCTCGATCGCGCGCTGCAGATGAGCCCGAAGGACGAAAAGGTGCATTACGTGCTCGCCTCGACGCTGGCGCTCAAGGGGGATCGCGGCGAGGCGGTCCGGCATCTCCGGGAGGCGATCGAGCTGAACTCCACGAACCGCATCTATGCGCGGAACGATCCCGATTTCGAGACGATCCGCGACGACGAAACCTTCCAGGATCTGGTCTATCCCGAGG
>JBFGDZ010000023.1:0-27704 GCA_041580375.1 Candidatus Polarisedimenticolia bacterium | reverse complement strand
GGCGCGCCAGGGCGGACGCCAGGAGGGCGCGCAGCCCCTCGGGCGACTCCAGGCGGTGCCGCGCCGCGCTGGGGCCCGCGCCGATCTTGATCGACCAGACGTCGGGGGGGACGACCTCGAACAGGTCCTCGTCGGTGCGGTCGTCGCCGGCGACGAGGACGAAGTCGAACGAACCCAGCCGCCTGCGTATCGTCCGGTACGCCCAGCCCTTATCGATCTCCTGGTTGTGGACCTCGACGACGCAGGCGCCCTGCTGCACGCGCATCGGGCGGTTGGCGAAGTAGATCGTCAGATGGTGGGCGAGCTCGCGGGCGCGCCGCATGCCCAGGTGCTGCTCGGCCTTGCGGTAGTGCCAGGCGATGCCCGAGTGCTTCCGCTCGATGAAGGAGCCGGGCGTGCGGGCGACGAAGCTCTCCATCACTTCTTCCACGTCGTCGGCGACCGATCGATCGACGCCCGGTCCCAGCTCCTCCCATCGCCGCCTCTTTCGCGTCTTCAGGAAGCTGCCGTGCTCCGCCACCAGGTGGGCCGGAAGACGGCCGAACCAGCGAGCGAGGGACTCTCGATCACGGCCGCTCAGGATGACGACCTCGATCGATTCCGCGGCGCCGAGGCGGCCCAGGAGCGAGATCAGTTCGGGATCGGGTCGCGCCGCGGACGGATCGGCTTCGAAATCCTGCAGCGTACCGTCGTAATCGAGCACGATCAGGGCGCGCCGGGAGGCGGCGAAGGCCGCTCCCAGCCGAGCGATCCAGGAGGAGTCCTCTGATGACTGGGTCGGGGTCGCCTCACCGGCGACGCACGCGTCGAGCGACTCGAGAAAGCTCCGCGCCCACCGCTGCGCCGTGTTCGAGGCCACACGCCGCCTCAGGGCCGCCATGCGGCGCCGCTGCTCGCCGGCATCCATCTCCAGAGCCCGCGAGAGGATCCGCGCCGTCCCCTGCACGTCCCACGGATTGACGATCAACGCCTCGCCGAGCTCGGCGGCGGCCCCGGCGAACTCGCTCAGCACGAGGACTCCGCTGTCGTCCTGGCGGGCCGCGATATACTCCTTGGCGACCAGGTTCATGCCGTCCCTCAGGGGCGTCACCACCGCGACGTCGGCCAGCCGGTAGAGCGCTGCGACTTCCTCGGGAGGGACCGAGCGGTACATGTAGTGAACCGGCATGCGTCCCATCTCGCCGAACTCGCCGTTGATCTGCCCGACCCGCTGGTCGACCTGCTGCTTCAGGTCGCTGTAGGTCTTCATGGTGCTGCGCGTCGGGACGCAGAGCTGAAGAAACACGGCGTCCTTGCGCCACTTCGCCTCCTCGCTCAGCAGGTGGTGATAGACCTCCAGTCGCTGGACGAGGCCCTTGCTGTAATCGAGCCGATCGACCCCGAGGACGACCTTGCGGTCGCCGGCGCGTCGCCGCCAGTTGCCGAACCGGCGCTCGGCCTCCGGCGAAGCGGCCAACTGGTTGAAGCGCGGGGCGTCGACCCCGAGAGGGAATGCCCGGACGTGCGAGCGTCCTCCCTCCCATTCGATCGCGTCGCGCACGATCTCGCTGCCGCAGATCCGGCGGAAGGAGGTGGTGAGGTGCCGCGCGTAATCGAACGTGTGCAGGCCGATGAGATCGGCGCCCACCAGCCCTCGCAGGATCTCGTCCGCCTGCGGCAGGATCCGGAAAATCTCCGACGACGGGAACGGAATGTGCAGGAAAAAGCCGATACGCGCGTCCGGCAGCCGTTTCCGGAGCATCATCGGAAGGAGCATCAGATGATAGTCGTGAATCCAGATGCGATCGCGGCGGCCCGCGTGCTCGACGACGGCGTCGGCGAAGCGCTCGTTCACCGTCCGGTACGCCTCGAAATCCTGGGGATCGTGTTCGACTGCCTCGAGGAAATAATGAAACAACGGCCAGAGAACGCTGTTCGAGTATCCCTCGTAGTGCCGTCGGGCGCGCTCCCGGGGCAGGGTGACCGGGATCAACCGGCGCTTTTCGAGCTCCGCTCGCCGCTCATCGTCGATCTCGCCGCCCAGCGTGCCGAGCCAGAGAGAATCCTCGGCATCGTGGATCGGGCCCAGCCCCGCGACCAGCCCGCCGGCGCTGCGCGTCAGCGCGATGTCGCGCCCCGTCCTGCGGACGGTGACGGGCAGCCGATTGGAGACCAGGATCACCCGTCCCACGTGGGCTCTCCGGTGCGAGGGTCGTCGAAGGCGTCGCGGCGGCGATCCGCGGCCCGATCGTGAGGAGCGCGCGGCAAGCCTGCCCGCGGGTGACTCGCTCCGATCCGGTTCCTAGCGGATACACAATGGGCCATCGGCACCAAGGATGGATGAAGTGCGCTGCTGTGGTGTCGGGATCCTATTCGTTCCCCGGCTTTCCTGTCAAATCACCCCTCCGGGGATGAGCGCGGCGGCACAGGCGCAGCATCAGCGGCGCGACGACGAGCGCCGCGGCGAGGAGGGAGACGGCGAGGATCACGCCCGCACCCGGAGGGCCGAGTCCGAGCGCGGACGCGAACGCGCCGAGCGACATGCGGGCGCCGAGCAGCAGCGTGACGAAGATGACGGCGGACATCAGGACGTTGGCGGCCGTGCCGTTCCGTCCGGAGGCCCCCATGAGCTCGCGGTCGTTGATCAAGATGAAGAGAAAGACGGCCACGAAGGGGAGCAGCATTCCATTGAGCGCCTGCGCCGCGAGGATCGCCGGGATCGGGCTCGCGCCGGCCAGCGCGGACGCGACGCCGACGAGCAGCACCGGGATCCAGACGGCGCGATAACGCCAGCCGCGCTCCTCCCAGGCTCCCGGGCGATCCGCGCCGAACAGGCCGCGCGCCGTCACCGCGGCGGCCAGCGGCGCGGTGATCGCGGACGAGAGGCCCGCGATGAACAGACCCGAAGCGAACAACGGGGCGGCCCAGGCGCCGAGCCGGTCGGCGAGGGCGCCCGCGAGCCCCTCGAACTCCAGGGGTCCCGGGACGGCCGTGCCGACGACGAGAACCGCCATCGACATCAATCCGCCCGCCGGGATGGCCACGGCGAGCCCGATGCGCGCGGAGACGAGCGACTGGCCGCGCGCCAGGCCCGATCCGAGGAACAGGTTGTACGGCACGACCGTCGTCCCGATCAGGCCGAGCACGAGGAGTCCCGAGTCGTCGGGCAGCGCGGGGAGGAGGGCGTGGCGCAGGAGATCGCCGGGCTGAGGTTTCAACCGGACGGCGACGGCGAGAAAGGCGATTCCCATCAGCGCCACGGCGCCTCCGAGAACCCGCGCCACGAGCTGCGTCCTCCCAAACCACAGAAGGAGCGCGGCGGCTCCGCCGCACGCCAGGGTGACGGCGCGGCCCGGCAGCGGCAGCCCCAGCTCCGCGCCGGCGACCGCTCCCAGAATGTTACCCGCCTCGTACGCGGCGCACCCCAGCAGGATCCCCCCGAGGACCAGGAGGAGGACCACCGGCCCGGTGCGCCGTCCGCGGAAGCGTCTGCGGATCGCGCCGCCGAGATCGAGGCCGGTGGCGATGGTGACGCGCGCCGAGCCCTCCTGGAGCACGAAACAGGCGATGGTGGAGAAGGTCAGCGCCCACATCAGGTGCAGGCCGAACCGGGAGCCGGCGGACGCGCACGTGGTGACGGTGCCCGGCCCGATGAAAGCGGCCGCGATCACCGACCAGAAGAGGATGTCGAGCCAGCGCCTCATGCCGGCGTATCGGGGCTGCCGTATCCCCCGCCTCCGGGCGTCTCGATGATCAGTCGATCGCCCGGTCTCACGTCGCATCCGTCGATCGGGCCGAGCGGATGCACGCCGCCGTCACGGCGCACCACCCGCTGCGCGCCCGGCCGCCCCGGGCGGCCTCCGGACAGTCCGTACGGTCCGGCCGAGCGGTGCTGGCTCACGATCGAGAGGGTCATCGGTTCGAGAAAGGTTATGGCGCGCACGATCCCGTCCCCGCCGCGAAAGTGGCCCGCCCCGCCGGATCCGGCGCGCACCGCGTGCGTTGTGACCCTCACCGGGTAGCGGTGCTCGATCACCTCGGGATCGGTCATGCGCGTGTTCGTCATGTGGCTGTGGATCGCGCTCGCTCCGTGGAAGCCCGGCCCGGCTCCGCAGCCTCCGCCGATCGTCTCGTAATATCCGAGACGATCGTGGCCGAACAGGACGTTGTTCATCGTTCCCTGGCTGCAGGCGGCGACGCCGAGCGCCTTGAGCAGCGTGTCGACCAGCCGCTGGCTGGTCTCGACGTTGCCCGCGACCACGGCCGGGGCGCGCTCGGGGTTCCCCTCGAAGGGAGGATTCAGAAGTCCGTGCGGAACCCGGATCGTGATCGGGCGCAGCAGGCCTTCGTTGAGCGGAAGCGGCCGGCGGAGGAGAAGCCGCAGGACGTAGATCACGACGCTGCGGACGACGGCCGGGGTGGCGTTCAGGTTGCCCGGATGCACGTCTCCGCAGCCGGCGAAGTCGAAGGCGGCCCTACCCCCCCGGATCGTCACGGACACGCGCAGCGGCGTGCCGTCGTCGAGCCGTTCCTCCGCCTCGTAGCGTCCGTCCGGGATGGCCGCGAGCGCCTCGCGCATCCGCCGCGCGGCCAGGTCCTGGAGGGCGCGCATGAAGCGCCTCACGGCGCCGCCGCCGGCTCCGGCCGCCAGCGCGCGCAGCGCCCCGGCGCCCGCGTGGTTCGCGGCGACGGCGGCGCGCAGATCGGCCATGTTGTCCTCCACGGCGCGCGTCGGCCACGGGGCGGTCTCGAGGATCCTCCGCACGGCGGCCCAGCGGGCGCGGCCGCGGCGGACCAGGTGGGTCGGCGGGATCACGACGCCCTCCTCGGCGAGCCGTGTCGCCGCCGGGGGAAACGAGCCCGGCCGCGATCCCCCGATCTCGGCGTGATGCGCGCGGCTGGCGACGTATCCGACGAGGCCCCCGCCGCGTCCTCTTCGCGACCGGTAGACGGGCGTGACGACCGTCACGTCGGGGAGATGCGAGCCGCCCCATGCGGGGTGGTTCGTTACGACGACGTCGCCGGGCTCCATGGCGATCGCCTCGCGGAGCCGTCTCACGCAGAGCCCCAGGGCGCCGAGATGGACCGGAATGTGCGGCGCGTTGACGACCAGCGAGCCGTCCGGATCGAGCACGGCGCATGAGAAATCGAGGCGCTCGCGCACGTTGGTCGAGATCGCCGTCCGCTGCAGCCTCTCGCCCATCTCGAGCGCGATCGACACGAGACGGTTCGTGAACAGCTCGAGCCGGACGGCCCGCGGGCGCCGCACGGTCCGGCCGCTCCGTCCGGCCGTCCGACGGAGGATCAGCGCCCCGGCGGCGTCCACTCCGGCGCGCCATCCCGGTTCGACCACCACGGCGCTGTGCCGCTCGAACACGAGCGCCGGCCCCCGGAAGCGGGATCCCGGAGGCAGCGCCGATCGATCGTGGACCGGCACCGTCCGGATCCGTCCGCCCAGGACGACGCGGCGGGAGCCGATCGCCGCCGCTCGGCGGGCCGCCGGCCTCCGGCCCCTCCGGGGATCGCGAGGCCGGCGGGACGAAGCGACGACGCGCAACGATTCGAGCTCCACCGCGCGACCCTCGGGCAGGTGCCCGAACAGCTCCGCATAGCGCCTCTCGAACGCCGGCCCCAGCCGCGCGCCGGGGGCGCACGGCACCTCCACGGTGGCGTCCTGCCCGGCGAAGCGGAGGTGCGCGATGCGCCGCCGGACCGCGATCTCGCTCTTCGGGATCCCCTCGTCCATCACCCGCGCGACCGCGGCGCGCTCCAGGCGGCCGAGACGTGCGGCGACCCCGCGCTCCGCGCGCGCCAGCGGCTCGAGCACCTGCTCCTCGGCGAAGCGCTCGACGACCGCGTGCCCGAGCCCGAGCGCGCTCAGGAGCCCGGCGTCGGCGGGCAGGACGATCGTCCGGATCCCGAGCCGCTCGGCGATGGCGCACGCGTGCTGGCCTCCCGCCCCCCCGAAGGCGACGAGCGCGTGCTCCGACGGATCGTAGCCGCGCCTCAGGGAGACCCGGCGGATCGCCTCGGCCATGCGCTCGTTGGCGATCTCCAGCAGCCCGGCCAGAAGCGCGTCGCGCGAGGGCCGCTCGCCGGCCTCGGCGGCGATCCGGCCGAGCAGCTCCCGGAGTCGCGCCCGCGCAGCCCGGACGTCCAGGGGGATGTCGAAGCGGCCGGGATCGAGCCGTCCGAGCAGGAGGTTGACGTCGGTTACCGTGAGCGGCCCCCCCGCCCCGTAACAGGCCGGTCCCGGGCGCGCGCCGGCGCTCTGCGGACCGACGCGCAGTCGCGGGCCGTCGACCCAGCAGATCGAGCCGCCCCCCGCGGCGACGCTCTCGATGGCGAGGGCGGGCGCGGCGAGGCGGGCGTCGCCGACGGTGTGCTCGAAGAGATACTCGTAATCGCCGTCGAAGCGGGCCACGTCGGTGCTCGTCCCTCCCATGTCGAAGGCGATGAGGCGGCCGAATCCGGACAGCCGGCCCGCGCGCGCGGCTCCGACGACGCCGCCGGCCGGACCGCTGAGCAGGGTGTCCTTGGGTCGGATCGCCTCCGATTCGACGAGCCCCCCCGCGCTCGTGAGGACGTGCAGGCGCCCTCCCCGGAGGGGGGATCGCAGGCGGGCCAGGCCGTCGCGGATGATCGGGGACAGCGCGGCGTCGACGACCGCGGTCACCGCCCGCGGCAGGATGCGGATCCGTGGCGCGAGATCGACCGAGCACGAGACGTGGCGGAATCCCAAGGAGAGAAGATCGTCGCGCAGCCGCTCCTCGTGCTCCGGATTCCTGTAGGCGTTGAGCAGCGCCACGGCGGCGACGTCGATCCCCTCGCGCAGGAAACGTGAGGCCTCGCCGGCCACCGCCTCCGGGGGCAACGGCTCCAGCACGGTCCCGTCGGCGGCGATCCGTCCAGGCACCTCGACGACGGCGTCGTGAAGCGGCGCGGGCGCGCGCACGTCGAGGGCGAAGAGATCGGGGCGCTGCTGGGTGCCGATGCGGAGCAGGTCGGCGAAACCGCGCGTGACGAAGAACGCCGTTCGGGCGATGCGCCGCTCGAGCAGGGCGTTGGTGCCGAGCGTCGTCGCGAGCCGCATGTGACAGGCCGGCAGAGCCTTCCCCGGAGCGGCGCCGGTGATCAGGCGGGCCGCGACGATCGGCGCCTCCTCGTCGGACACGATCTCGAAAGGCGCGCGCGGCGGGATCGCACCCACCGGCCCTCCCTCGAGCGTCAGGATCCCGGTCGCCGGATCATGGGAGGCGACCGTCGCCTCGCCATGCTCGCGCCCGAGCAGGCGGAAGCGGAAGCCGCGCACGAAGTCCGGTGGCGCGCCCCAGCGTTCGCGGACGCGGAGGCGGTTGATGCCGGGGTTGGCCTCCACGGCGCCGCGCAGCGCGCCGGTGCTGAGGATCTTCACCCGGCGCAGCATCCCCGAAGGATCGAGGCCGATGGCGTCGGTGAAGGTCCCGCCGATATCGATCCAGATCCGCCAGGCGCGGCGGGCGATCACGCCGGCCGCGGTGCGGGCGCCGCGACGACGCCGAAAGTGTGCGCCGGAGCGCTCTCTCTTGGCAGAATCGTACCTCCCGCTCGGGGACGCTCATTCTATCCAAACTGCTTGCCGCGCGGCACGATCGGCTAGAATGCGGCGCATCGTGAAGCAGGAGGACCCCGGCATGAGCGGAGCGGACCTGTCGACTCTGCTGCGGCGCTCCCGGCCGACCCTGATCGACGGGGCCGTCGGCACCGAGATCCTGCGCCGCGGGATGCCCACGACGCTGCCCCTCTGGTCGGCGCACGTGCTGCTGTCGGACGGCGGCGCGGAGTCTCTCGCGGCGCTCCACGCCGACTACGCGCGCGCCGGAGCCGACATCCTGGTGACCAACACGTTCCGCACCACGCCGAGGGCGCTCGGGAAGGCGGGACGGTCCGGGGACTGGAGGGCCGTCAACGTCCGCGCAGTGAGGGCGGCCCGCGCCGGGGCGGCGGAGGCGCCGGGTCGCGCGCCGCTCGTGGCGGGCAGCATCGCGCCTCTGGAGGATTGCTACAGCCCCCACCTGGTCCCGGAGCGTGAGGTCTGCCTCGCGGAGCACCGCCGGCAGGCCGGCCTCCTGGCGGAGCTCGGCGTGGATCTCCTGCTGATCGAGACCATGAACAGCGGCGTCGAGGCGGCTGCGGCTCTGGAAGCCGCCCGTGGCACGGGTCTCGATTGTCTGTTGAGCCTGTGCGTGAAGGCGCCCGGTCATCTGCTCTCGGGCGAGCCGCTGGACGGCGTCGTCCCGGGGTTGCTGCGGGCGGGCGGGGAGCGCCTCCGGGGCGTGCTCCTGAACTGCGCCGCGCCGGAGACGCTCGAGACGGTCTACCCCCGACTCGCCGCGCTCGTCCCCGATCGGCCGACGGGCCTGTACGCCCACCTCGGCGAGCCGGACGACCGCGACGGCTGGACCCTTCCCGACCGGCACGAGCCGGAGCGCTACGCCGATTGGATCGCCGCGCGCCTGGGCGACGGGGCGCGGATCGTCGGCGGATGCTGCGGGACGACGCCCGACCACATCGCCGCGCTGCGCCGGCGCATCGGCGCCTGAGCGGACCGGCCCGGGACGGCGCATGGATCCGGTGACCCACACGCTCGTCGGCGTCGGCGTCGCGAACGGGCTCCTCCGAACGAGATTCGGGCCGCGGGCCGTTCCGATCCTGGCCCTCGCGGCCAACCTTCCCGACGTGGACGCGCTCGTCCACCTCGGCGGCGATCCATTTGCGGTCCTGTGGCGCCGGACCTTCGGCCACTCCCTCCTGATGATGCCGATCTGGACCCTCCTCCTCGCTCTCGTCCTGCGGTTCATCTTTCGGCGGATCCGTCTCCCGGCGCTCTGGGGCCTGTCGGTCCTCGGATGGTGCGTGCACGTCCTGTTCGATCTGATCAACTCGTTCGGGGTGGACATCCTGTGGCCGATCTCCGACTGGAGGCCCGAGTGGGCGATCGTCTTCATCATCGATCTGATTCTGACCGGCCTCCTCGCCGCGCCGCTCCTGATCGCCTGGCCGCGCGCCCTCCGGAGCCGCCTGCCGGCGCTGTCGAGGATCGCGCTCGTCCTGACCGCCCTCTATCTCGTGCTCTGCGGAGCGGGTCGCGCCGCCGCCACGCGACTTCTCGCGGCGACGTCTGCGGAGCGCGGCCCGGCCCCGGGTTTCACGTACGTCTTCCCCGAGCCGCTGGGGCCGCACAGGTGGCGCGGTGTGGAGCGCGAGGGAGGTGTCTACCGGTTGACCCTCCTGCGCGTTCTGCCGGCGCTGGCCGCGCCGGGCGCCGTCGTGCCGACGGAACCGGACGACGCCCGTGTCCTCAGAGCGCGCGCCAGCCCCCGCGGTCGTCGTCTCGAGAGATTCTTCAAGGCTCCCGTCTGGAGGGTGGAGGGGGAATCCGACGGGGGGGCGATCGTGAGGGTTCACGATCTCCGCTTCCAGTCGCTCGTTCTAAACCGCGAGCCGGTCTTCGTCTTCCGCTTCCGCGTGCCGCCCGCGGGGGACGCGGAGCCGATTCCCGAAGGCGCGACGGGGCTCTTCTCGAATCCGTGATCGCGGGCCGCGGGCGCCCTCTACCTTAATTAATGGATTTCCCGAAAGGGGCCGCCGATCAGGGGATGGTCTGCTGGAGGACCTGCTCGCGGCGCGCCGCGCGCCAGGCGCGCAGCCGCTCGCGCACCTCGGGATGGCGCGCGCCGATGATCTGGGCCGCGAAGAGCGCGGCGTTGGCGGCCCCGGGCTTCCCGATGGCGAGCGTGCCCACGGGAACGCCCTTCGGCATCTGCACGATCGAAAGGAGGGAGTCCAGGCCGTTCAGGGAGGTCGACGGGATCGGCACGCCCAGCACCGGCAGCAGCGTCTTGGCCGCGATCACCCCGGCCAGGTGCGCCGCGCCGCCCGCGCCCGCGATGATCACCTGCAGCCCGCGCTCCTCGGCCCTGGCGGCGTACTCGAGGGTCACGTCCGGCGTCCGGTGCGCGGAGAGAACCCGCGCCTCGTGCGGGATCTCGAGCTCGCTCAGAACCTCGATGGCCGGCTTCAGGACATCCAGGTCCGACTTGCTGCCCATGATGATCCCCACCCAGGGGGACGAGGACGCGCTCTTCGACATGGCGGCATTCTCGCGGGAGTGAGCGCGCCTGTCAAGGTCCGGGGATCCGCCCCCCCGTTTCACGACACGGGCGGCGGTGTGTCACGGGGCACGCCGTCGCGCGCCGGCGCTGCGCGCCGCCTGCGGGCGCGCTCCGGCTCTGCTCGTGGGCGCCCGCCCCGCGTGAAGGCGCGGGGCCCCGGCGCCCCCTCGAAGGCCCCGCGTGAGCCGCTTTCTATCGAGCGGGCGAATCGGGGCGAGAGGCGCGGGCGTCAGGGCGGGGCGAGGCGGGCCGTCGAGGGCGGCTCGCCGGACAGGGACGCCGCGACCTCCTCGACCCGCGCGAAAAACCGGAGGAAGTTGTCCCCCAGCACCTTGCGCACGACCTCCTCGGAGTGCCCGCGGCGCAGGAGCTCCTGCGTCAGGACGGGGAGGCGCGAGACGTCCTCGAGCCCGTCCGGCGGGTCGTCGACGCCGTCGAAGTCGGTTCCGAGCCCGACGGCGTCCGGGCCGGCCACGGCGATGACGTGCTCGATGTGCTCGACCGCGCGCGTCCAGGAGGTCCGCGGCTTCGGGAGCCGCTTCAGGAGGGCGCTGATCGCCTTGTCCCGGGCGAACGGGTCGTTCGTCCCCGCGTGCTCCCGCCGGAGCGCGTCGTACTCGTCCCTCAGGGTCTCGAGATTGCTCCACCAGGCGTCCACGATCGCCTGGTCCAGGAAATACGAGCCGATGTTGATCATGACGACGCCGCCCTTCTCCGCGACGCGCCGGATCTGATCGTCCGTGAGGTTGCGGGGGATGTCCGCGATCGCCCGGCAGGAGGAGTGGGACGCGAACACCGGCGCCGCGGAGGTCTCGAGGACGTCGTCCAGCGTCTCGTCGGAGACGTGCGACACGTCGACCATCATGCCCAGCCGGTTCATCTCCCGGACGACGGCGCCTCCGAAATCGTTGAGCCCGCCGTGCACCCGGGCGTCCCCGGGCCGGAAATCCGGAAGGTAGAACCGGCCCGATGAGTCGGCCCAGTTGTTGGAGTTGACGTGCGTCAGCGTCATGTAGCGGACCCCCAGCCCGTAGAACGACCGCAGCGCCGCGAGCGAGTCCTCGATCGCGTGACCCCCCTCGATGCCCTTGAGCACGGCGATCCGTCCGTCGCGCTCGGCGCGGCGGATCCCGTCCACCGAGTCGGCGGCCGCGAGATGGTCGGGATGCGCCGCCACGACGCGGTCGACCAGGTCAATCAGCTCGAGCGCCTGCAGCGCGGATCCTCCCGCCTCGGCGAACGCGGCCGGGACGTACACGGCGAAGAAGGCGGCGTCGAGACCCCCCTCGCGGGCGCGCGGGATGTCGAAGTGGGGCGTGGCGCCGCGCCCGGCGACGTCCTTCCATTCCTTCTGGAGCTCGTACGGCGCGTCGATGTGGGTGTCGACGAGGATCGCCTCCTGATGCACGCGCCGGGCGCGGTCGGCGGGACTCTCCGCCGCCGGGGAGCAGGCGGGCAGGGCGCAGAGAAGGAGAAGGGCGGCGGGCAGCGTCGCGTGTCGCATGTTCGGGTGTCCCCCTCGAGATGATTTGGATGGTCCGGCGATCAGGCGGCGCGGGCGCGGACCGCGACGTCCCTCATGAGATCCCGCAGCAGCAGCGCCGAGTTCTCCCAGCGGAAGCGCAGCACCCGCTCCCGGCCGCGCGCGATCCGTTCGCGGCTGCCCGGGGCCTCCCGTCGCGCGGATTCGATCCCCGACGCGAGCGCCCCGGGATCGGCGGGGCTCACGCGGACCGCGACCTCGCCGCACACCTCCCGGAAGATCGGCCGATCCGGAACGACGACCGGCGTTCCGCACGCCATCGCCTCGAGCGCAGGGATGCCGAATCCCTCCTGATGGCTCGCGAGCACGAACAGGTCGGCCTCGGAATAGAGCGCGGGCAGATCCTCGCGCGGCACGTACCCGGGAAGCAGGATGTCGTCGCGACGGGGGCTCGACGCGGCGATCGCGCGCACCCGATCCTGATCATCGCCGCCCTCGCCGGCGAGGAGCAGCTGCAGGCGCTCGCCGCCGCCGGCCCGGTGGCGCTCGAACGCCGACAGGAGCCCGGGCACGTTCTTCCTGGGATGGAAGGTGCCCACCGACAGGATGTAACGGCCCTCGAGGCCGTACCGGCGGCGCACCCGCTGGCGCTCCGCCGGCCCGGCCTCGCGGAAGAACGCGTCGTCGACTCCGGGCGGGATGACGGTCGTCCGATTGGCGACCCCGGGCTCCAGCTCGACGAGGCGATCGCGCGTGGTGCCCGACACCGCGACGATCCGATCGGCCCGCGCCGCCGCCAGGCGCAGCCACAGCCGCTGCCGGAGGCGCTGATCGAGCGGGTAGTACGCCGGCAGCTCGTGCCAGGCGAGATCGTGCACGGTGACGATGAGACGCCCCGCGCCGGCCAGAGGGAAGGCGGTCACCGGCGAATAGAAGAGATCCGGCTTCTCCCGCATCAGGAGTCCGAGCGCGCGCCACGCGCCCGGATCCGCGGCGGCGCGGCCGCCCGCGTGGCGCCAGCGGCCCGGGGGCAGCCCCGGATCGCCGGCGCATCGGAACAGGAGAAACTCCTCGGGCCCCTGGAACGCGACGAGGCGGGTGACGATCTCGTGCGCGTAGGTCTCGACCCCGGTGCGGCGGCGCAGGAGGAAGCGGGCGTCGATGCCGATCCTCAAGAGGCCGCCTCCGCGCCGTACGCGTTCGGGGCGACGATGATCTGCCCCCCGTCCACGACGAGCGTGGCCCCGGTCATGAAATCGCAGCAGTCCGAGGCGAGGAACAGGACGGCGCGGGCGATCTCCTCGGGCTCGCCGGCGCGCGGCATGACGCCGCAGTTCATCAGCTTCAGGTGCGGCGGTGGAATGTCGTTCACGGTCATGTCGGTGCGGACCCATCCGGGGGCGACGCTGTTGACGCGGATGCCCCACCCGGCGAAATCGACCGCCATGGAGCGGGTCAGCCCGAGCATGCCGGCCTTGGCCGTGTTGTAGTGCCCGCTCGACGGGTCGCATTCGTAGGAGGAGCTCGAGGCGACGGTCACGATGCGGCCCTTGCGCCCGGCGGCCCGCATGGCCCGGGCCGCCTCCCGGCCGCACAGGAACGTGCCGCGCAGATGGACGGCCATCATGCGGTCCCACTCGTTGACGTCCATGTCGGCCAGATTGACGACCTCGCCGGCGATGCCGGCGTTCGCCACCATGACGTCGGGCGTCCCGAACGCGCGGACCGTCCGCTCGACGAGGCGGACCACGTCCGGCTCCGACGCGACGTCGGCGGCGAGCCCCTCGACGGCGCCGTGCGGGGCCAGCGCGCGCACGGCCGTCTCGACCGAGTCGGGACGGATCGAGGAGATCATCACGCGCGCCCCCTCGTCCAGGAACGCCCTGGCCGTGGCCCGGCCGATGCCTCGCGATCCTCCCGTGACGATGACGACCCGATCCTTCAGTCCGAGATTCATGTCCGTTCCCTCCGTGTTCCCGCGCGCTCTCCGGGCGTCCGGCGGGCCCGGCGGCCGGGATCGTTCAGGCCGCCTCGAGACCCAGAGCCGCCAGGATCTCGCGCGCCGCCCGGCGGCCGCTGGCGTAGGCGCCGTGCACCGTCTGGTAGTGCGGGGAGGGGGCCGTCGCCTCGCCCGCGAAGTAGAGCCGATCCTGGATCGGAGTGGCCAGCACGGCGCGCTGGCGGTACCCGCCCGGGCGCGTCACCGAATAGGAGCCGAGGGAGTAGGGATCCCGGACCCAGTCGCCCACGCCCCACCAGTCGAGACGTTTCTTCGCGCCGGAGCCCGGGAACGCCTCTTCGATCCAGGCCAGGATCCGATCGACCCCCGCCTCCGGCCCCAGATCGCTGACCTCCTGGGCGGCACGGCCGACGAGCCAGGTCCGCAGCACCGGCATTCCGGTGCCGGGGGGATGCGGATCCCAGAACGAGACGCGGCCGCCGTGCGAGCGCCAGGAGGTGAGTCCGGGCCGCCGGGCGCGCCAGAACCAGTCGGTGAACAGGAGCGGCACGACGACGACGCGGCCCATCCCGAGCGCCTCGATGGAGCGGCGCTTCCAGGGGGGCAGGTCCGGGCTGAATCCGGGACGGCCCGATCGCAGGACGCCGATCGGCAGCGTGATGACGACGCGCCGCGCGGTCAGCGTCTCCTCCCGGCCACCGCGCTCGCAGGTCACGCGGACGCCGCGCGCGCCCCACTCGATGCCGCGGACGAGGCACGCCAGGCGCACGCGATCGCCGAGGTGGGCCGCGAGCCCCTCGGCGAGGGCGTCGAACCCGCCCACGACGTGGAAGTTGTCGTCCAGGTACATATCCCAGGCGGACGAGTCCTCCATGGCCGGGCGCAGTCCGATCTCGTCCGGCTCGGCGGAGAAGGAGAGGGCGTTCTCGGCGGCGATGACGCGCTCGGTCTCGTTCAGTCCGATTCGATCGAGAAACTCGGCGTATCCGATGTCCTCCCCGCGGTGGGCATGGTAGGCGCGCCGGAGCCTGCCCTGCACGTCGGCCTCCAGGCCGCCGTCCGGCATCGTGAGGGTGCCGTCGGACGACAGGATCCAGCGGTCCCATCCGCCGAGAGGGCGGGTGCGGATGCCGAGCTCGCGGATCACCTCCCAGACGGACGCGCGGGAGCCGTGGATCATCTGCGCGCCCAGCTCGAGGCCGTGCTCCGCGGGATCGTGAAGCGTCCGCACCCGGCCGCCCACGCGATCCCGCGCCTCCAGGACGACGACGTCCAGGCCGGCGCGGAGCAGATCGCGCGCCGCGGCCAGCCCGGCCATTCCGGCCCCGAGGACGACGGCGTCGTGCGGGGGGGAGGGGAGGAGCCCGGAGCATCCCGGCAGCGCGGCGGCGGCGCCGGCCAGGGCGGCGGTCTCGAGGAAGGCTCTGCGGCTGACGCGCGTCATCGTCCGGCCGATCTCCGGGAGGGGGGTATTCTACCGGACGACGGCCTGCCGATGCAGGCGCTTGCCCCGCCCGGACGGGCGGGGCGGTCGAGATTCCCGGTGATCCGGCGATGCGGGGCCGGACGGTCTTCTAGGATTCCGATCCGGGCTCGATGAGGACGTCGCCGCTTCCGGTGTCGACCGAGATGCGGATGCGGGCGTCGCCGCGGCGGTAGCCGACGACCTCGCGGCCGTCGAGGATCGGCTCGGCGTCGGCGTATCGGTTGACGAGGTTGCCGCTTCCCTGGTCGGCGATCACCTCGAAGGTGGCGCCCGGCCCGAGGCGGAGAGAGACGTCCCCGCTGCCGGTGTCGGCCACGACGCGGGTGAGGCGCTGGCCGCGGGTGGAGACCCGGATGTCCCCCGATCCGGTGTCCGCGTCGATCTGGGCGACGTCCGTGTCGACGACGCTGATGCTGCCGGATCCCGTGTCGACCGAGATCCGCTCCGCCGTGGAGGAGCGCACCGTGATGTCGCCGGATCCGGTGTCGCCCCGGATGCTTTCGCCGCTGAACTCGCGGATGGTGCAGTCGCCGCTTCCGGTGTCGCAGGTGAAGCTCCCCCGGACCCGCACCGCCGTCACGTCCCCGGATCCGGTGTCGACGTCGATCCGGCCGTCGGCGTCCTCAACCTTCACGTCCCCCGATCCGGTGTCGGCGCGGATCCGCCCCGACACGCTCTGGAGCCCCACGTCACCCGCTCCCGTGTCGAAGGTCAGGGTCCCCCGCAGCCTGGACGCGCTCACCGGCCCCGCGACGTTTCTGAAGCTCGCATCGATCGATTTCGGCGGCACCTCGATCTCGACGTCGGCGTAGAGAAGGACGCCGCTCCCGCTGCTCACGCTGACCCGGCGCCCCGCGTACCGGGTGCGGGTCTCGCCGCTCCCCCGGAAGAGCCGGGAGAGGAAGCCCCCACCGGCGCCGGAGCCGGCCCCCGGACCCGGGTAGCGGAAATGCCGGTGCCGGTCCAGCGGGTAGATCACCCTGAGGGTCGGGCGACCGTCCTCCCCCTCCACGCGATCGATCCGGATCGTCCCCGCGAGATCGGCGCTCTCGGCGTGCACCGTCGCGACGGCGACCACGCCGGGGCCGCTCCCCGGGCGGACGACGATCGAGCCGGCGAGATTCTCCACGGCGAAGCGCTCCGCGTCGGCGGCGGACAGCTCGGCGCGCACGGTGCGGGTGGTCTCGGCCGCCGGCACGGGGCCGGCGAGCAGGAAGGGCAGCAACAGGATGGACGGGAGTGCGGCGGATCGGCGCATGGGTCCTCCTCTGAGCCGGGCATACGCATGATACGGCAGCCGCCGGGATCCGGTTCCACCGGCCGGGGCCGCCCGGCCCGCCGGGCCGCGGCCCGCGCCGGACGGGCCGTGGGGTGGGGTACACTGGAGCCATGAGCCGCTGGCCCGTCACGTTCCGGGACGTTCTGGCCGCGCGGGATCGGATCCGGCCGTACCTGTCCCCGACCCCGCTGCGCCGGTACGAGGCGCTCGATCGGGCGATCGGCTCCGGCATCCGGATCCACGTCAAGCACGAGAATCACAATCCGACGAATGCCTTCAAGGTGCGGGGTGCGCTGTCGGTCATGACGACGCTGTCCGGAGAGGAGCGGCGGCGCGGCGTGATCGCGGCGAGCCGCGGCAACCATGGACTGGGTCTCGCTTGGGCGGGCCGCGCACTGGGCGTGCCGGTGACCGTCTGTGTGCCGGTGGGGAACAACCCGGATAAGAACGAGGCGATGCGCGATCTCGGCGCCGAACTGGTCGAGGAGGGAGGCGACTACGATGCCGCGGTCGAGGTGGCGGGCCGCATCGTGAAGGAGCGCGGGCTCGTGATGGTGCACGCGACCAACGACGTCCGGATCCTGGCCGGCGCGGCCACCCTCACGCTCGAGATGCTGGAGCAGGCGGAGGACCTGGAGGCGCTCGTGTTCGGGATCGGGGGCGGCTCGCAGGCGGTCGGCGGGATCACCGTGGCGCGCGAACTGCGGCCCCGCCTCAGGGTCTACGGCGTGCAGGCGGAGCGCGCCCCGGCCATCCACGACTCGTGGCACGCGGGGCGGCCGATCGAGGGAACGAGCGCCGACACGTTCGCGGACGGGCTCGCCACGCGCGGCGTCTACGCGATGACCTTCGACGCCCTCCGCGAGGGGCTCGCCGGGTTCGTCAAGGTCCCGGAGTCGGAGATCGCGTAGTCCCTGCGGCTCCTTCTGGCCACGACGCACAACCTCGCGGAGGGGGCCGCGGCGGCCGGCCTCGCCGGGACCGCGCGCCTGCGCGGGACGCTCCGGGGCCTGCGGGTCGGAATCGTCCTCACCGGATCGAACATCGACGCCGCGACCCTGAAGCGCGTGCTCGATGAGGAGATCTAGCGCGCCGCTGCGCCCGCCGAGGCGAGAACCTCCTCCAGCCGCTCGTTGAATGCCGCCGGGTCCTCGAGCATCGGGAAGTGACCGACCGCCGGCATGATCGAAACCTCGAACTGCGGCGCATGGGCCCGGTTCCCCTCGACGTCGGTGGGATAGAGGTCGGCGTTGATCGCGTGGATCGGCACGCGCAGGCCGCCGAGCGCCGGCCTCGCGTCGTAGGCGAACAGTCCCTCCAGCGCCGCGATCGCGACGGCCGGATCGGCGGCGGCCATGTCGCGGCTCACCCACTCGACGAGCCGCGCGTCGGCTCCCTCGGGAAAGAACGAGCGGACGAATGTCTGCGTGTGCTGCACAAAGTCCTCGCGGAAGGGGGCGATGAAGCTCTCGCTTTCCTCCGGCGTGGGCGGCGTGCCGGCCCGTTGCAGCGTGTCGATCGGCACGAGCGCGACGACCCGATCCGGCATCAGCCGGGCCGCCTCCACGGTCACCGGGCCGCTCATCGAGTGCCCCACCAGAACGACCCGATCGAGGTCGAGCGACTCCACCACGGCGGCGACGTCGCGGGCGAACGCCTCGATCGTCCACGCCTGCCGGTCCGCGCCGGACCCGCCGTGTCCGGCCAGATCGATCGCCACGACGCGACGGGAGGGCGCGAAGTGACGGACCTGGGCGGCCCAGTAGTCGGCGTCGCAGGACCAGCCGTGCACGAAGACGAGCGCCGGCTCGCCCGAGCCCGCGGCGTGATACAGGATCGGGACGCCATCGGCGGATGCGACTTGATCGCGCCCCGCGAGGGGGGGCGCCGGGCGCCACGCGTCGCCTCCGGGGCCGGCCGGGCGGCAGGAGGCGACGAGCGTGAGGACAAAGAGGATGAGGACGATGGGGAAGGGGCGTCGCATGAGGGTCCTCCTCGCGGCCGGTCCGGATCAGCCGCCGCTCAGGGCGCAGACGATCTGGACCTCATCGCCGCCGCCGATCGCGTGCGCCAGATCGATCGCCGGCCGGCCCCCCACGTAGAAGCGGATGTGCGGCCGGATCCGGCCCTGCTCATCGATGACGCGAAAGCGCAGTCCCGGGTGCCGGGCGTCGAGATCGTCGAGGACCTCCGCCAGATTGCTCCCCCGCGCCTCGAGATCGGATCGCCCGCCCGTGTAGGAGTGCAGCGGGCTCGGAATGCGCACCCTCACCGTTCGATCGTCGCCGCCGTGACGGCGTAGATCTCGGGCAGGTGCTCCGCGACGATCCGGAACGAGCGCCCCTCGTCGGCCGAGGCCCAGATCTGGCCGCCGGTCGTCCCGAAGTAGACGCCCGCGGGATCGCGATCATCGACGGCGAGCGCCTGCCGCTTGACCGTGAACCAGGCGTCGCGCTTCGGCAGACCGCGGTCCAGTCGCTGCCAGGAGCGGCCCGCGTCGCGGGTGCGGTAGACGGCGGGCCGCCCGCCGGGGCTCGTGCGGGGCCAGACCGAGGTGCCGTCCATCGGGAAGACCCAGGCCGTGTCGGGGTCGACGGGGTGCGCCGCGATCGGGAAGCCGATGTCCCCGATCTCCTTCGGCATGCTCCGGCCGATCCGATCCCAACGATCCCCGGGCCGGTCGATCCGGTAGATCCCGCAGTGGTTCGCCTGGTAGAGGCGATCCGGCCGCCCGGGATGCAGCACGACGCAGTGCGGATCGTGCCCGAACTCCGGGTCGGTCTCCGGCAGGAAGTCGGCGGCCACGCCGCGGTTCAGGGGGCGCCAGGTCGAGCCTGCGTCGCGCGATTCGAAGATTCCGCCCACCGACAGCCCCACGTAGAGGTGATCCGGGTCGCGCGGATCGACCAGGATCGAGTGCGTGAGCTGGCCTCCCGGGGTGGCGCTGAAATGCGGATCGTCCCACGGCAGGCCGAGCGGGTGACGGTTGAATCCGTCGATCCCGTCCCAGGTCACACCGCCGTCGGCGCTTTTGAACAGACCGTGCGGCGTGGTCCCCGCCCACCAGACGCCCGGCTGCCGGTCGAGACCGGGCGTCAGCCAGAACACCGCCTCCACGGCCCGGCCGTGACCGTCCGACGTCCTGGGGAAGGCGGGAGGGCGCGACGCCTCCTTCCAGGTCCGGCCGCGATCGGTGGAGCGGAACACGGTCGGTCCCAGATGGCCGGTGCGCGCGGCCATCAGGATGGTGCGCCGATCGCGCGGATCGAGGACGACGTGGTTGACGATGCACCCGAGGTAGTGCGGCCCGTTGAGGGTGAATCGGCGGCGTCCCGGGTCGGCGAGGTACAGGAAGGCCCCCTTGCGCGTCCCCGCCAGCACGAGCACGCGCCCCGCGCGGCGGCGGGGCACCGCCGCCCGCCCCTTACGGCGCGCGCGGGCCCTGACCTTACGGGTTCGCGCCATGGCTCACTCCTCCCGGATCCCGTCGAGGCTCACGACGGGCTCGTTGCCGACGACCGCGGCGCGGTGCGGCGTGCCGTGCGGCACGAACAGGGCGTCCCCCGGGTCGAGGACGATCGAGCGTCCCGTCATCTCGATCCGGAAGCGCCCGGAGATCACGGCGTCCATCTTGTCGACGTCGTGGCTGTGCTCCTCGAACACGGTCCCCGGCGGATAGACGTAGCGGGTGGCGCCGAAGCCCAGCTTGCGGAGCTTGCGTCGGAACGCCGGCTCCGAGAGCGGCCCGTCCCGCTCCGGCTCCCATCGTTCGATGCGCATGGCCGCACAGGATACCGAAGACGCCCCCGCGCCGCCAGAGGGCGGGCCGGGCGGATCAGGCTCCGTCGAGACCGCCCCCCGCGGGGCGTTCCGACAGGGCCGGGAGTCCTCGAAGGCGCGCGGCGACGGCGCTCTTGGCGTCCATCATCAGGCTGAACAGCGACGGCACGAGGAACAGCGTGAAGACCGTCGAGCAGACGAGGCCGCCGATCACGACCGCCCCCAGTCCACGGTACAGCTCCGAGCCGGCGCCGGGGAAGAGAACGAGGGGCAGCATGCCCAGCGTCGAGGTGCCGACGCTCATGAAGATCGGCCGGATGCGGCTGCCCACTGAGGCGGTGATCGCCTCGCGCGGCCCCAGACTCTCGCTCCGCATGTGGTTGAGCGCCTGGTGGACGATCAGGATGGCGTTGTTGACGACCGTCCCGATCAGGATGACGAACCCGAGCATGGTGAGCACGTCGAGCTTCTGCCCCGTGGCCTGCTCCATCAAAAAGAGCCCGAGGAAGCCGCCGAACGCGGCCAGCGGGACGCTGAACATGATGACGAAGGGATACAGGAAGCTCTCGAACAGCGCCGCCATCAGGAGGTAGGTGATCGCCAGCGCCAGGAGGATGTTCCAGAACAGGGCGTCGCCCGTCTGGGTCAGCTTGTCGGCGGTGCCGCTCATCCGCGCGTCGTACAGCCCGCCGAGGCGCCCCGCGTCCCGCATCGGCTGCAGGATCGCCGTCTGGATGTGATTCATGGCGGTCTCGAGCGGCATGTCGTCGTGCGGGGAGACACTGATGGTGATGGCCCGCTGCCGCTCCCGGTGGTTGATCCGGACCGGGCCGTTCACCATTTCGATCCCGGCCACGTCCCCGAGCGTGACGAGCCGGCCGTCGGGCGTGGCGATCGGCATCTGCTCGATCAGGTGGGTGCGGTGGGCGAAGCCCTCCTCCGCCATCAGCGTCAGGTCGATCTCGCGACCCTCGTGGATGAAGTCGGTCGCCTTGACGCCATCGATGAGGGCGCTCACGGCGTATCCCAGCTCGCGGTTGGAGATTCCCAGATCCGCGGCGCGGCGCCGGTGCGTCACCACCCGGATCTCCGGGTTTCCGAGATCGAGGCTCGGAATCGGCCGCGCCTGCGCGCCCGGCATCGTCTCGCTGACCTTCGCGAAGACCTCGCCTCCCAGCGCGATCAGGCGCTCGAGATCGGGCCCGGTGATCTCGACGTCGACGGTGCGGCCTCCCCCCATCTCGTCGCTGAAGATGCTCATCTGCTGGATGAAGGCGAACGTCCCCGGGATCATCCTGTTCGCGCGCGTGAACTCCGGGATCAGCTCGCGCACCCGCTCGGGATCGTTGGCCGACACGCCGATGAACGCCATGTCCTGCCAGATGCCGTAGAAGAACTCCGAAATCCCGCCGCCCGGCTGCGCCAGCGCCTCCGGCGTCCCGGCCTCGTACTCCCACAGCGGCGACAGCGTGTCGCTGTAGACCTCGTGCAGCGAAGCCCGCTCGTCCACGCTGTACCCCGGGGGAGGGAGGAGGATGCCGAACAGGAAGTTCTGGTTTCCCTGCGGGAGGTACTCCCTCGGCGGCATCAGAATGATGCTGAGGCCGATCGCCATGAGTGTGAGGCCGGCCGTGACGGCCAGCCTCCGCGGGAACGTCTTCAGGATCCAGCCGACGCCGTCCGTGATGCCGCGTCGCACGCGCTCGGCCGCCCCCACGCCGCCCCACAGGTTGTGGAAGCCGCGGCGCCCGTCGTCCTCCCCGGCGACGTGCAGAATGCGCGCCGAGAGGGACGGGATGACCGTGATCGAGACGAGCAGGCTGAGGCCGACCGAGACGCTCAGGGCCAGGGCGATGTCGCCGAACAGCTGGCCGGCCTCCTCCTCGATGAAGACGACCGGCACGAACACGGCGATCGTCGTCAGCGTGCTCGCCAGGACGGCTCCCCAGACCTCGGCGCAGCCCTCCGCCGCGGCCTGGAAGCGCGACTTGCCCATCTGGCGGTGACGGTAGATGTTCTCCAGCACGACGATCGAGTTGTCGACGACGATCCCGACGGCGAACGCCATTCCCGCCAGGCTGATGACGTTCAGACTGCGGCCGAACATCTTCATGAACAGGAACGTCCCGATCAGGCTGATCGGCATGGCGACGGCCACGACCAGCGTGCTCGTGAAGCTCCGCAGGAAGAGGATCAGGACGAGAATGGCGAGCGTCCCGCCGATGAACAGGCTGGTCCTGACCAGATCGATGGAGCTCTTGATGTACTCGGTCTGATCGTAGACCTGGAAGAGACGCACGCCGCGCTCGCGCAGGAGCCCCTCGTTCAGCCGGGCGACCGTCTCCTTCAGCCCCCGCATCGCCTCCATGGCATTGGAGCCGGGCTCCTGGATGGCGTTGAGGGCCATGATGCGGCCCGCCTGAGTGAACATCTTGCTCTGCGCCTTGCGGTAGCTCAGCTCGACGCGGGCCACGTCGCGCACGTAGACCGGCACGCCGTTGCGCACCGCGACGACGAGGTCCCCGATGTCCTCCGCGGATCGGTACTCGCCGACCGTCCGCACGACGTAGCGGCGCTTCCCCTCGTCGAAATCCCCGCCGCTGTAGTTGCGGTTCTCACGGTCGAGGGCGGCCGCCAGCTCGTTCAACGTGACGCGCCGCGCCGCCAGGCGCGCCGGATCGACGATGACCTGCATCTCGCGCTCGCGTCCGCCGTAGACGTTCGAGGCGGCGACGCCGGGGACGCGCTCGAACTCCGGCTTGACCTGGTCGTCGCACAGCCGGCCCAGCGTCGAGATGTCCCCCTCGAAGCCGTTCCCGGCGAGGGGGTGCAGGACGAACCACGCCATCGCGTTGGAGTCGGGATTGACCGTGTAGATGACCGGCTTGTCGGCGTCCTGCGGATACGACGGCACCTGCTGGAGGCGGTTGGAGACCTTGAGCACGGCGGCATCGGGATCGGTGCCGACCTGGAAGGTCAGCGTGATGCTGCCGAAGCCGTCCGTGCTGCTGCTCTCCATCTTGACGAGACCCTCGAGCGACTTGAGCTGCTCCTCCTGCTCCTCGACGATCTCGCGCTCGATCTCGTACGGGCTGGCCCCGGGCCAGCTCGTCCAGACGTTGACCACGGGATGATCGACGGTCGGCGTGAGCTGGACGGGAAGCCCGACCAGGCCGATGACGCCGAACAGGGCGAGCAGGATGACGCCCACGCTCGTCGACACGGGATAGCGGATCGCATCCTCGGTGATCTTCACGGCAGCTTGTACTCCATCGGCTCGCCCTCGACCGTCTGTCCGGGCAACAGGCGCTCGTTCCCGCGGGTGATCACCTTGTTGCCGGCCCGGACCGGCCCGATGACGGCGACCCAGGAGCCGACCCCGGCTCCCGTCTCGACGGGGACGCGCTCCACGGCCCCCTCCCCGTTGAGCAGGAAGACGACCTCCTCCTGGCCCTGGCGGACGACGGCGTCCTTCGGCACGACCGTCGCGCGGTAGGTCTCGCCGGCCGGCAGCGCGACCTGGGCGAGCATCCCCACGCCGATGCGACCCTCCGTGTTCTCCAGCCGGATCTTCACGGGGAAGGTACGGGCCTGCGGGTCGGCCCGCGGGATGATGGCGCTCACGCGGCCGGACGCCTCGAAGCCGGGAAGCGCCTCGAACGTGATGCCGGTGGAGGCGCCGGGGAGGAGCCGGCTGAAATAACGCTCCGGCGCCTCGACCCGCACCTCGAGGATCTCGAGGGAGACCATCTCGACGACCGGCGAGCCGACGTCCAGCCACTCGCCGATCTCGGTCCGCTTCGTCACCACCGTCCCGCCGAACGGCGCGCGGATCACGGAGCGCTGCAGGTCGAGGCGGATCCCCTCGATCTCCGCCGCGAGTGCATCGACCCGCCCCTGCCAGGCGTTGTACTCGTACAGCGCGTCGTCCATCTCCTGCTGCGAGAGGATCTTCTCGTCGTGCAGGCGGCGGGCCCGATCCAGGCTCAGCTCCGCCAGCTTCAGGCGCGAGCGGGCCTCCTCCAACTGGGCCTCGGATGCGCGCTGGCGGATCTCCAGGCTGGCCGTGCGCAGCAGAGCGAGCGGCGCCCCGCGGCGGACCACGTCCCCCTCCCGGACCTTCAGGTGCTGCACCAGCCCCTGCACCTCGCTGGCGACCAGGCTCACGGTGGGGGATTCGACCGTGCCGGGCAGGATCAGGAGCCGCTGCACCTGGTGCTCGCGCGCCTCGGTGTAGCGCACGGGCGGTGAAGGCATCTCTTGCGCCAGCGCCGAGCCCGCGGCGCCGAGGCCGATCAGGAGCGCGACGATCCCCCCGTCGGAGACCGCCCGCCGGAGGACGGGCCGGCCTGACATTCGCTTCGAATTCATGGCAGCGGCTCCATTTTATGGGGGTTTTACGTTTCAGGGAAGCGGGCGGGGGAGTCCCGGCTTGTAAAAAGATGTCAACGGGGCCGGCCTCGCGGGCGGGCGCGCCTCCGGGATGACCGGACCATCCCCTAGCGCCGGATGTGATACCCCTTGAGCGCCTTCATGTAGCTCATGCGCTCGAAGGCGGCCGGATCGGGGCAGGATCGCTGGCTCATGCTCCCCTTCAGGAGCGAGACGGAGGCGTACTCGCGCTCCTCCATCCAGCTCTGCAGGCCGGCGCGCACCTCGCGAAGGTGCTCGACGCCGTGCCGCAGGAGCGCGGAGCAGAGCATCGTGACGTCGGCGCCCGCCATCAGCATCTTCAGCGCGTCCTCGTGGTCGTGGATCCCGCCGGTGGCGGCCAGGCTGCAGTCGATCCGACCGCTGAGGATGGCGATCCAGCGCAGCGGCAGCCGGAGCGCCTGGGGCGTGCTGAGCAGGACGTTGGGGCGCACCTCGAGCGCCTCCAGGTCGATGTCCGGCTGGTAGAAGCGGTTGAACAGCACGAGGCCGTCGGCGCCCGCCGCGACGAGCCTGCGGGCCATGTGCGCCAGCGCGCTGAAATACGGTCCGATCTTGACCGCCAGCGGCAGCTTCACCTCGCCGCGCACCGCCCGCACCACCTCGAGGTGGCGCTCCTCGACCCGATCCGGGCCGACGTCGAGGTCGGCGGCGATCGAGTACAGGTTCAGCTCCAGCGCGCTCGCTCCCGCCTCCTCGATCAGGCGGGCGTGATCGATCCAGCCGCCCACGGTGTGGCCGTTGAGGCTCGCGATCACGGGGATGTCGAGGGCCTCGCGCGCCTTGCGCACGTGCTCGAGATATTCGTGCGGCCCGAAGCGGATCGGGATCGGCTCGGGGAAGAACGAGAGAGACTCGGCGTACGACTCGGTGCCGTGCTGCATGTAGTGGTGCAGCGTGAGCGCCTCCTGCTCGATCTGCTCCTCGAACAGCGACTGCAGCACGACCGCCCCGGCGCCGCAGTCCTCCATGAGGCGCAGCGCGTCGATCGACTCCGAAAGCGGGGACGGGGAGGGGACCAGGGGCGAGGAGAGATCCAGGTTCAGGTAGCGGGTTCTAAGATCCATGACCGCCCCCTCCTCCCGGCTTGCCCGCGCCCGCGGCGGCCGGCTCCCGCTTCGCCGCTCCCTCGGGGGGCTCCGGCTTCCCCTTCGGGACGAGGCGCTCCCACTGCCGCTTCACGTCCTGCTTCGCCAGATCCAGCAGGCGCCGCGCCTCCTCCGGCCGGCTGAGGGTCAGGATCCGGTAGCGGGTCTCGCGGTAGGCGTACTCCTCCAGCGGGATGCGCGGCGGCTTGGAGTCGACGTGCAGCTCCCCGCCCGCCGCCTCCTCCGCGCCCGGCCGGAAGCGGACGAGCGGCCAGTAGCCGGACTCGACCGCCAGCTTCTGCTGCTGCATCCCCTGCGTCATGTTGATCCCGTGCGCGATGCAGTGGCTGTAGGCCAGGATCAGGGATGGCCCGGGGTGGGCCTCCGCCTCGAGGAACGCCCGGAGCGTCTGCGCGTCCGACGCGCCGAGGGCGATGCGCGCCACGTAGACGCCGCCGTATCCCATCGCCAGACCGGCGAGGTCCTTGCGCGGCCGCGACTTGCCGGCGGAGGCGAACTTGGCGACCGCTGCGCGCGGGGTCGCCTTCGAGGCCTGCCCGCCGGTGTTGGAGTAAACCTCCGTGTCGAGCACCAGAATGTTGACGTCCTCGCCCGAGTGCAGCACGTGATCGAGGCCGCCGAAGCCGATGTCGTACGCCCAGCCGTCGCCGCCGACGATCCAGACGCTCTTGCGGACGAGCGTGTCGGCGAGTGCGAGCAGATCGCGCGCCTCGGGCCGCTCGAGGCCCGCGAGGCGGCCCTTCAATTCCTCCACGCGGACGCGCTGCCGGGCGAGGGCGGCCTCGTCGGCGACCGCGTCCTGCGTGAGATCCGACACGAGATCGGCCCCGAGGTCGTCGCGGAAGCGCCGCAACAGTCCCCGGGCGTGGCGCTGCTGCGCGTTCAGGCTGAGCCGGAAGCCGAGGCCGAACTCGGCGTTGTCCTCGAACAGCGAGTTGGACCAGGCCGGCCCGCGCCCCTGTCGGTCGACGGCCCAGGGGGTCGTGGGGAGGTTCCCGCCATAGATGGAGGAGCAGCCGGTCGCGTTGGCCACGACGATGCGGTCGCCGAACAGCTGGGTGAGGAGCTTGAGATACGGGGTCTCCCCGCAGCCCGCGCACGCCCCCGAGTACTCGAACAGCGGCTGCAGGAGCTGCGAGCCCTTCACCGTCTCGCGGCGGATCGCCTGGCGATCCGCCTCGGGCAGGTCGAGGAAGAAGCGGTAGTTCGTCCGCTCGGGGACGCGGAGCGGCGCCTGGGGCATCATGTTGATCGCCTTGAACCGCGTCTCGCTCTTGTTGTGGGCGGGGCAGATCTCGACGCAGATGCCGCAGCCGGTGCAGTCCTCGGGAGCAACCTGCACGGTGTAGCGCGTCCCCTCCGGGAATTCCTTCCCCTTCCAGGGCATGCTCTTGAACGTCTCCGGCGCGCCGGCCAGGGCGTCGCCCGGATACGCCTTGACCCGGATGGCGGCGTGGGGGCAGACGATCGCGCACTTGTTGCACTGGATGCACCACTGCTCGTCCCACGCGGGGATGGTGAGAGCGATGTTGCGCTTCTCCCACCGTGCGGTGTCGGCCGGGAAGGTGCCGTCCACCGGCAGGGCGCTGACCGGCAGCCGGTCGCCGCGCCCCTCCAGGATCGCCGCGGTCGTGCGGCGCACGAAATCGGGCGCTTCGTCCGGCACGGGCGGCCGGCGCGCGCGCGTCGAGGTCGCCGCATCGGGCACCTCGACGGAGTGCAGGGCGTCGAGTGTCGCGTCGACGGCGGCGAGGTTCATGGCGACGATCTGCTCGCTCTTGCCGCCGTACGATTTGCGGATGGCGTCGCGGATCGCCTCGAGGGCGCGCTCCATCGGCAGAACCCCCGAGATGGCGAAGAAGCAGGTCTGCATCACGGTGTTGATGCGGCGGCCCAGCCCGGCCCGCCGCGCGACCTCGTAGGCGTCGATGACGTAGAAGCGCAGCTTCTTCTCGAGGATCGCTTCCTGCGCCTCGCGCGGCAGGCGGTCCCAGGCCTCCTCCGGCGGCGCCGTCGTGTTCAGCAGGAAGGTGCCGCCGGGCG
>JBFGDZ010000022.1:0-28347 GCA_041580375.1 Candidatus Polarisedimenticolia bacterium | reverse complement strand
CGGCGGGCGCGACGGCAGCCGCGACTCCCGAGATCAGGCAGGCCCCCAGGGCGAGCGGCAGGCGGCCGGTCATGACCCGTCCCCGCCGGCCGGAGGCAGGCGCCGGTCCGTCTCGTCCATCATCCGGACGATCTCCCGGAGCTCCGACGTGATCGACTGAAGGGTCGCGGATTGCGCCGAGGGTTCGGAATCCTGATGACGATCGAGCAGATCCTCGAGGGTGCGCTGACCCTCGTGCATCCCGAGCTTCTTGCGCGCCCCGGCGATGGTGTATCCCTCGTCGTGGAGGAGCTGTTTGATGCTGAGGACCAGATCGATGTCCTTCTTGCGATAGAGACGCTGCCCCGATCGGCTCTTGGTCGGAGCCAGCTGGGGAAACTCCGATTCCCAGAAGCGGAGGACGTAGGGCTGCGTGTCGGTCAGCTGGCAGACCTCGCCGATCTTGTAGAACAGCTTGCGCGGGATCTCCTCGGGCATCGGATCACTCCTTCCCGGCGCGGCCGGGGTTCATACCCTGGAGGATGAGCCTCGAAGGGCGGAAGACGGGACGGCGGGAGGCGGCGATCGGAACCGCGCAACCGGTCCGGGGGTTGCGGCCGATGCGGGGGCGGCGCCGCTGGACCCTGAAGGTGCCGAAGCCGCTGATCAAAACGGAGTCGCCATGAGCCAGCGCGTGGCGGATCCGGTCGAGGATGACGTCGACGATCCTGCGCGACTCCTGGCGGGAGAGCCCGCCGTGGACGCGGTAGACGGCCTCGGCAAGATCCGACTTCGTCGTTCCCATGCAGCCCCACCCCGCCCCGGTAGGTCAAGGCTCAGGCATCGTATGAGACGATCACACTCATGTCAAGACAGGCATTGACGAATCCGGATCAGGCGCGCCCGTACCGATCCTCGAGGCGCACCACGTCGTCGAGTTCCGGAGTGCTCACCTCGAATAGAATGCAGTCGCTGATCGCCTCCATCCGATGTCGGGTGCCCGGTGGCAGGTGGCGGCTGTCCCCGGGCCCCAGAACGGTCTCCGTCCGGCAGCCGCCCTCCTCGACGGTGAGCCGCAGGGATCCCTCCTGAACGTAGAAATGTTCGTCCTTCTTGCGATGATACTGGAGGCTCAGCGATTCCCCCCGGTTGATCTTCAGAATCTTGCCTGCGTAGCGGCCGGTGTGGGCGAAGAGGATCTCCTCCCCCCAGGGTTTCGGGATCGTACGACTCATCCGCGGGCTCCTAAATGGGACAGGCGTATTCGGCCGGAAGGAGAGCGAGAATCCTGTCGCGCACGCGGTCTTCGATCTCGCCTGCGGTGTCGAGCCCGAGCGCCTCCGCCGCGATCGATCGGGCCTCGCTCATCGGCACCCTCCGGATGACCTCCTTCACTCCGGGGATCGCCGCCGGCGTGACGCTGAGCTCGGAGAACCCCAGGCCGAGGAGGACCACCGCGGCCAGCGGATCGGCCGCCATCTCTCCGCAGACGGAGACCCGCAGCCCCCCGCGTTCGCCGGCCTCGGCCACGCGGCGCAGCATTCTGAGGATGGCAGGATGGAGAGGACGGTGGAGAAACGCGACCGATTCGTTCGTGCGGTCGACCGCCAGAACGTACTGGATGAGGTCGTTGGTGCCCACGGAGAAGAAGTCGACCTCGTGAGCGAGCCGATCCGCGATCATCACGGCGGCGGGGACTTCGATCATGATTCCCACGGGCACGGATGGATCGAAGGGAATCCCTTCGCGGGCGAGAGATTCCGAGGCCTCGCGGATCGCCCCCCGGGCCTCGCGGACCTCCTCCACGGAGCCGACCATCGGGAGGAGCACCCGCACACGGCCGTGCGAGCCCGCTCTGAGGATGCCGCGCAGCTGGGCGCGGAACGACTCCCGGTTCTTGAGGCTGTGCCGGATTCCGCGCATCCCCAGTGCGGGGTTTGCATCGGCCCGGCCGTCGACGAGGACCGGCTCATGTTCGCCCCCGCTGTCGAGGGTCCGGATCACGACCTCATGGGGCCGGGTGCGCTCGACGAGCTGACGATACGTGTCGAAGTGAATCTCCTCGGCTGCGGAATGGTCTGAGCCCCGGATCTCGAGAAATTCCGACCGGAACAGACCGATACCCTCGGCGCCCCAGCGCCGGGCGTCCAGCGTCTCGTCGAGCAGCTCGATGTTGGCCATGAGGCGGATCCGCGAGCCGTCGAGTGTCACCGCCGGCAGCTCCCGGAGCGCGGAGCGATCCCGATCGCGCTGCGCAAGGCGGTCCCGCCGCTCGTGCCAGAGCCGGAGTTCCTCGTCGTCCGGCTCGACCACGATCGTGCCCGAGCAGCCGTCCAGCACCACGCGATCTCCGCTGCGCAGCCTGCGGCTGCCGTCGCGCAGACCCGAGACGGCGGGGATGCCCATTCCGGTGGCGATGATCGCGGTGTGAGAGGTGGCGCCGCCGAAGTCGAGCGCCAGGCCGATCACGTGCCTCCGGTTCAGCGCGGCCGCGTCGGACGGCGAGAGGTTCGCCGTCGCCAGAATCACCTCCTCATCGAGCCCGTCGAGGTCGCGGATCCGCCGCCCGCCGCCGAGGATCGATTGCACGCGCGCCTCCACGTCCTCCACATCGGTTCCGCGCTCCTTGACGTCCTGATCGCCCAGCGATTGGAAGATCCGGATGAAGCGGCCCACGACGGAGTGAAAAGCCCATTCCGCGTTCACCCGTTCGCCACGAATGAGATTCACCGTCTCTCCGAAGAGAGAACGGTCCTTCAGGATGAGGATCTGCGCCTCGAAGACGCGGGCATACGACTCCCCCGCCTCGCTCCGGACGCGATCGCGCAGCGCCCGCAACTGTCGCCATGCGCCGCGGATGGCGCGGCTGAATCGGACGACCTCCCGTTCGGCCTGTTCCGGCGTCCGATCGAGCCGGACGATCGGCGTCCGCGGACCCTCCAGCACGAGGACCCGGCCGATCGCGATACCGGGAGACGCCCCGATGCCCCTCAGGACCCCGCCGCGGTGATCGGTCCGGATCGCGCCGTTCATCGCTCGTCTCCAAAACGTCCCGCCACGAGCTCGACCAGAGCGCGCAACGCGTCCTCCTCGTCGGCCCCTTCGGCGCTGATCATCAGGCGCGCACCAGGACCGCCGACGAGCGTCAGCAGGCCGAGGATCGACTTGCCGTTGGCGGTTCGTCCGTCGTGGGTCACGAGGATTCGACTGCGAAACCGCGTCGCAACCTGGACGAGCCGCGCTGCAGCACGGGCGTGAAGGCCGAGCGCATTTCGAATCTCCACCTCCTGCCGGATCATCTCCCCTCCTCCGGATCGGCGGGGGGCGGCTCCAGATACTCATTTGCCAGTGCGATCGATCGCTGCCCCTGCTCCCTGATGAGCGCGGCCGCATCGTGAAGGGTCGCGCCGGCCCGGAGGTTCGCGAACTTGATCAGCATCGGCAGATTCACGCCGGTCACGACCTCCACGCGATCGCTCAGGAAGGGCAGGGTCAGATTCGTCGCGGTCCCGCCGAACATGTCGGTCAGGATCAGCACGCCTCCCCCCGGATCGACCTCATCCAGGGCCTTCCGCACGGTGACACGCGCCTCCTGAGCGTCATCGTCCCATCCGATCGAGAGCCCGCGGACGTGATCGACCGGACCGACGATCATCTCGAGGGCGCGGACCAGCTCGTAGGCCAGGCCGCCGTGGGTGATCACCAGAAGCCCGAAATCCGGCCGCGCCGGGACCTCACGTTCCGCCGTCGTCATCTGCTATTCCCTGTCCAGATCGCGATGCGCGGCCTGCACCGAGAACCCCCGCTCCCGCAGGCTGCCGGCCACCGCCTCCGCCAGAGCAACGGAGCGGTGATGCCCGCCCGTGCATCCGATCGCCACAGTCAGATAGCTCTTCCCCTCCCGGATGTATCGGGGGATGAGAAAGTCGAGCAGCTCGGTGATGCGGGACTTGATGTCCCGATAATCGGGAAATCCCTCCAGATAGGAGGCGACCTCGGGATCGAGCCCGGTCTTGTTGCGGAGCTGCTGCTCGAAAAAGGGATTGGGAAGAAAGCGCGTGTCGAAAAGAAGATCGCTCTCCGTGGGTATGCCGTACTTGTAGCCGAACGAGACGATGGTGATGCCCACGGGCTGGGCGTCGCCGGCGGCGGCGAAGTGCTCGCGAATGTAACGCCGCATCTCATGAACGTTGAACGAGCTGCTGTCGATGATGAGGTCGGCGAGCTCGCGGAGGGTACGAAGCGCCTCGCGCTCGTTGCGGATTCCCTTCTCCAGGCCGCCCTGTGAGGCGAGGGGATGCGGACGTCGCGTCTCGGAGAACCGCCGGATCAGAGTCTCGTCGTCGGCCTCGAGGTAGAGCAGCCGCACCCTGCGTCCCCGGCCCTTGCGGAGATTCTCGTAGATGGCCGGAAACTCCCTGAGCGAGGCGCCGGCGCGAACGTCGACGACGAGCGCGGCCCGATCGATGTCGCGCCGCGATCGGACGCAGAGATCGGCGAACACGGGAAAGAGTGCGACGGGCAGATTGTCGACGCAGTAGTATCCCATGTCCTCGAACGCGCGAACGACGTGCGTTTTCCCGGAGCCGGAGAGGCCGGTGATCACGACGATCTCGAGATCACCGCGCGCGCGCGGGGGCGATCCCGGGCTCACCGCTTCTTTCCCATGGCCTCGTGGATCTTGCCGGCCAGCTCGCGCGCTGGATGGTATCCCTTGCGCTTGAGCAGGTGATGGCGCGCCGCGACCTCCAGAAGGACGGAGAGATTGCGCCCCGGCCCGACCGGCATCTCGATGAAGGGACGCGCAATTCCGAGAATGGTGTGGGTCTTCTCATCCAGGCCGAGACGATCGTAGTCCTTGCCTTCGCGGAACGCTTCGAGACGTATCACCAGCTCGATGTCCTTGCGCTCCCGGACGGCCGCCACCCCGTACAGATCCTTGATGTTGATGATCCCCAGGCCGCGGACCTCCATGTGGTACCGGCTGACCTCGGAGCCGGTCCCGTTGAGCGCGTCGCCGGCGCGTGTGATCGTCACCGTGTCGTCGGAGACGAGCCGGTGGCCGCGGAGGATCAGCTCCAGGGCGGATTCGCTCTTCCCGACCCCGCTCTCTCCCAGAATCAGGACGCCCACGCCGTAGATATCGATGAGGGTTCCGTGCACGCTGACGGCGACGGCCAGGCTTCGCTCCAGGTACCGGCCGAGGGATTCCGCCAGGCGCCCCGTCGGGGCGGGGCTCCCGAAGACCGGCAGACCGTGCTCCTCCGCAGCCTGCTCGAGATCGGGAGCGACCATGGCCCCGTGCGCGAGAATGATGCAGGGGATCGCGATGCGACCGATTCGGTCGAAGAGATCGCGTCGCGCGGCGCCTGGCATCTGGTTGAGAAACTGGATCTCGCTCCGGCCGAGCACCTGCACGCACCCGGGACGAAGACGCTCCGTCTGGTCGGCGAGAGCCAGCCCCGGCCGCTGGATCGATGCGGAATCGATGGACCGATCGAGACCGGCCCGCCCCGCGAGCAATCGCAGGCCGAGATCCGCCAGATCTCCGGACAGGAGATCTTTGACGGGCAGCGTCGAACGGGGCGCCTCGTGCTGGCTCAAGCTTCTCCTCCGCGCGCCGCCGAAGCGGGCCGGAGCGATCCGGCGGTGAGCAGGTAACTCCTCTGCATTCTAGGAAATGCGTATGGCACTGTCAAGCAATCCGCGGGGGGATCGGATTGACCCCGGGAGCCCCCGGATGGTATCTTGAAACCGCGCTGGCCCGTCGTCCGAAGCCGGTGCGAGGAGAGAACGCATGGCATCCAGGCAGATCGTCCACATCATCGGTACCGGCACGATCGGAGAGCCTCTCATCGGCCTGTTCGCGGAAAAAAAGGACCTTCTGGGCTTCGATGAGGTCACCTTTCACAAGAGAACCCCCCTCCTGACGGATCGTTCCAAGGTCGTGCATCTCATCAAGAGAGGAGCCAGGCTGGCCTGCGACGACTCCGCCCGCCGGGGATTCCGGGATCTCGGGATCGAGCCCGCCTACGAGCATCATGAGGCGCTGCGGCAGGCGACGGTCGTGATCGACTGCACGCCGTCCGACGTGGGCCTGCAGAACAAAAAGGACCTCTACACACGTTACGCCGACAACACGCGCGGCTTCATCGCGCAGGGCTCCGAGTTCGGCTTCGGCAAAATGTACGCACGGGGCATCTCCGACGGCACGCTCGAGCGCGGAGTCGATCAGTACATTCAGGTCGTCTCCTGCAATACGCACAATCTCGCCGTCATCATCGACCTGATCGGGCTCAAGAGCGGCCCCGACAACCTCGAGGAAGGGCGCTTCCTGTGCATCCGGCGCGCCAACGACATCAGTCAGGACGGATCGTTCGTCCCCTCACCGCAGGTGAACCGTCACAAGGAGGAGCGTTTCGGAACGCATCACGCGCGCGACGCGTGGCATCTGTTCAAGTCGTTGGGGCACGACCTGAATCTCTTCTCGTCGGCTCTCAAGGTCAACAGCCAGTACATGCACGCCGTGCACTTCGGGATCAAGGTCAGGCGGCCCACATCGGTACCCGAGCTCCTGGAGACCTTTCAGAGTGACGATCGGGTCGCGCTCACCTACAAACAGTCAGCCAACTCCGTTTTCTCGTTCGGCAGGGATTACGGGCACTACGGCCGGATACTCAATCAGGCCGTCGTCGTGGTGCCGACCCTGACCGTGAGGGATGGAAAAGAGATCTACGGTTTCTGTTTCACGCCGCAGGACGGCAACGCGCTCATCAGCAGCGTCGCGGCGGCGACCTGGTTCGTCTATCCCGAGTCCTACGAGCAGAAGCTGAACTGTCTCAGGGATTCGATCTTTGCCGAGGTTTGACGGCGCCGGTGGCTACCGCTCGAACTTCTTGAGGACCAAAGCCGCATTGGTCCCGCCGAATCCGAACGAGTTGTTGAGGGCGTGCTCGATTCTCATGGGCCGCATCTCGTTCGGGACGACGTCGAGATCGCACTCGGGGTCCGGAGCGTCGTAGTTGATCGTCGGCGGTGCCTTGTCCTCGCTCACGGCGAGGGCCGTGATCGCGGTCTCCAGTCCTCCGGCTCCGCCGAGCAGATGGCCGGTCATCGACTTCGTGCTGCTGACCGGAAGCCGGCCGGCCCGCTCACCGAACACCTCCCGAATGGCCCGCGCCTCAACGGCGTCGCCCTGCGGCGTCGAGGTGCCGTGTGCGTTGATGTAGTCGATCGCCGATGGATCGATGCCGGCGCTCCGGATGGCGTTGCGCATGACGCGGATCGGGCCGTCTCCGTCCTCCGAGGGCGCCGAGACGTGATAGGCGTCCCCCGACACGCCGTATCCGACGACCTCGGCGTAGATGCGCGCGTCCCGGCGGACGGCGTGTCCCATCTCCTCGAGGATGACGATGCCGGCGCCCTCGCCGATCACGAACCCGTCGCGGCCGCGATCGAACGGACGAGACGCCTTCTCCGGCTCCTCGTTGCGCGTCGAGAGGGCGCGCATGGCGCTGAAGCCTCCCACGCACAGTGGCGTGATGACGCCCTCCGACCCTCCCGCGATCATGACGTCGGCATCGTCGCGGCGAATGATCTCGTAGGCGTCGCCGATGGCATGCGTCCCCGTCGCGCAGGCCGTGCAGGCGGCCTGATTCGGTCCCCGGGCGCCGAATCGGATGGAGACCTGTCCCGAGGCCATGTTGACGATGAGCCCGACGATGAAGAAGGGGGAGACGCGCTTGGGTCCGTCACGCAGGAGGGTCTCGTGCTGGCGCTCGATCGACGGAAGTCCGCCGATGCCCGAGCCGATGTGGACGCCGACGCGATCGGCCTCGGCGGGCTCGATGGCGTAGCCGGCGTCCTTCATGGCGATCTCGGCTGCGGCAAGGGCATAGAGGATGAAGAGGTCCATCTTCTTGACGTCCTTCTTCGAGACCCAGTCCTCGGGGCGGAAGCCCTTGAGCTCGCCGGCGATCCGGCAGGGGTAGTCGCCGGCGGGGAACCGGGTGATCGGACCGATGCCGCTCTTGCCCTGGAGCAGCGCGCTCCAGTTGGCCTCGTTACCGATCCCGAGCGGAGACACCATGCCGAGCCCGGTGATGACGGTTCTCCTGGACATCGTGGCTTGCCCCCCCGACCCGATCCGTCGGCTCAGGCGTGAGTCTGGATGTAGCGGACCGCGTCACCGACCGTGTGGATCTTCTCGGCCTCCTCGTCGCTGATCTCGATCTTGAACGCCTCCTCGAGGGCCATGACGAGCTCCACGGTATCCAGCGAATCGGCACCGAGATCGTTGACGAATGAGGCCTCCTGCGTCACTTCCTCGGGATCGACGCCCAGCTGCTCAACGATGATGCCCTTGACCTTGTCCTCGATGCTCTGCGCCATGAGTGTCCCTCCACGGGGGCGACCGCGCGGCTGCGGACCCATCTGGCCGCCTCTCGCCGGCACCCCGGGCTCGATGATTATTGTTCGCGGGGCCTCACATGTAAAGACCGCCGCTGATGTTCAGGACGGCCCCCGTGATGTAGCTGGCCGAAGGACTCAGGAGGAATCCTACGCCTGCCGCGACGTCAGCCGGCTCGCCCAAGCGTCCGATCGGGATCATCCCGGCCATTTTCTCGCGTGCTGCGGGCGCGATGCCGCGCGTCATCTCGGTCTCGATATACCCGGGAGCCACGGCGTTCACCGTCACCTGCCTGGAGGCGACCTCCCGCGCGAGCGACTTGGTGAACCCGATGAGCCCCGCCTTCGCGGCGCAGTAATTAATCTGTCCGGGATTGCCCATGAGCCCGACGATCGAGCTGATGTTCACGATCCGGCCGTAGCGGGCCCTGATCATCGCGGGTAGAATGGCACGCGTCACCTCGTAGACTCCGGTGAGGTTCACCTGCATCACGCGGTCCCAATCCTCGCGTTTCATCCTGAGCAGCAAAGCGTCGGCGGTGACTCCCGCATTGTTGACGAGATGATCGATTCTCCCGAACGCCTCCAGCGCTTTCGCGGTTCCCGATTTCACGGATCCGGCATCGCTCACGTCCATGGTCACAGCCCGGGCCTTCACGCCCGACTTCTCGCACTCGGCCACGACCGGTGCCAGGGCGTCGGCGCTCCGGGCCGTCAAAATCAGATCGGAACGCAGGTCCGCGAGGTGGAGCGCGATCGCCCGCCCGATCCCCCGGGACGCGCCCGTGACGAGGCTCACCCTGCCGCCGAGATCCTCCATTGCCATCATGTCCCTCCCGGCCGCCCCGCCTCGATCGCCCGGAGCGCGGCCCGGATCCCGCCGGGATCCTCGACGTTCAGCAGCGTCAATTCGGGATCGATCCGCCTGGCGAGCCCGGTCAGGACCCGTCCGGGTCCGATCTCCACGATGGTGGTGATCCCCCTGGCGCGCATGGTGCGGATGCAATCGACCCAGCGGACCGCCGCCGTCACCTGGAGCTTGAGCGCCGCGCGCAACTCCGCCGCCTCGGTTCTCGCGATACCGTCGACGTTGGCGATGACCGGCACGCTCGGATTCCTGATGGCCAGAGCGTCGAGGTCCGGGGAGAGCCTCTCCGCGGCCGGCTTCATGAGCCGACAGTGGAACGGCGCGCTGACCGGAAGACGCACGACCTTCCGAATGCCCCGTCCCTTCGCCAATCCCGCCAGCCGGTCGACCGCCGCCGAGTTTCCCGCCACGACCGTCTGATCCGGCGCATTGAGGTTCGCGGGCTCCAGCACGTCCGAACCGGCGGCCTCCCGGCACGCGGCCTCGACGACCTCGGTCGGGGCGCCGAGAACGGCGGCCATCGCCCCCGTTCCGATCGGCACCGCTTCCTGCATGTAGCGGCCCCGGTTGCGCACGATCCGGACGGCGTCCTCCAGCTCGACCGCGCCGGCGGCGACCAGGGCCGTGTACTCCCCCAGCGAATGCCCCGCCAGGCAGTCGACGCCGCGCAGCGGATCGCCGGGGGCGCTGGCCCGGAGCGCCGCCAGGATCGCGAGACTGGTGGACAGGATGGCCGGCTGGGTGGTCGCGGTCAGCCGGAGCGCGTCGTCGGGGCCTTCGAAGCACGCGCGCGACAGCGGCTCGCCGAGGACGCGGTCGGCTCTCTCGTAGACGTCCCGTGCCTCGGGGAACGCTTCGTGCACGGCTCGTCCCATCCCGACGGACTGAGAGCCCTGACCGGGAAACACGAGGGCGACGCGCCGCGCGGAATCGCTCACCATCCCCACTTGCACACGGCGGCCCCCCAGGTGAGGCCGGTTCCGAAGGCCGCGAACAGAAGGGTGTTCCCCGCCCGCACGCGTCCGCTCCGCACCGCCTCGTCGAGGGCGACGGGAATCGACGCGGCCGACGTGTTGCCCACGCGCTCGATGTTGAGATAGACCTGATCCTCGCGCAGGCCCAGACGGGATCCCACGGCATCGATGATGCGCCGGTTCGCCTGGTGCGGGATGAAGAGGTCCACGTCGCCCGGCGTGAGGCCCGCGGCGTCCAGGACCTCGCGGGACGTCTCCTCCATCGATCGAACGGCCATCTTGAAGGTCTCGTTCCCCTTCATCCGGATGAAATGACGGCGCTCGCGCAGCGTCCGCTCGCTGGTCGGCTCGCGCGTGCCCCCCGCGGGAACGTAGATGTAGTCCGCCATCTTGCCGTCCGAGTGCATGGCCGTCGCCAGCACGCCATGCGGGGCATCGGCCGCTCCGGGTGTCAGAACGACCGCCCCGGCCCCGTCACCGAACAGAACGCATGTGGAACGATCCTTCCAGTCGACGTACTTCGAGAGAAGCTCGGCCCCGATCAACAGCACGTTCCGCCGGGCGCCCGTCGCCAGCAGACCGTTCGCCACGGCCAGTCCGTAGATGAAGCCGGAGCAGCCCGCGGAGATGTCGAACGCGGCCGCGCTGCGCGCGCCCAGGCTCTCCTGCACGAAGCACGCCGTGGCGGGGATCGGCATGTCCGGCGTGACCGTCGCGCAGATCACAACCTCCACGTCGGCTCCCTTCAGTCCCGCGGCGTCCAGGGCGTGCTCGGCCGCCCGCGTGGCGAAGGTCGACATGAATTCGTCCGCCCGCGCGATGCGCCGCTCCCGGATGCCCGTTCTCGACGTGATCCACTGGTCCGAGGTGTCGACCATGCGCTCCAGATCGGCGTTGGTGAGGATCGTCTCCGGGAGCGCCGCTCCCGTCCCGCGAATCACCGCCCGACGCGCGCCGTGGCTCACGTCACTCTCCCACGCCGGCCGACGCGGCGTCCTCGAGCGGCGGACGGTTGTCGCGCGGTGGTGTCATCTTGAGAATCGCGTCGTGGATGCGATCGTTGACCCGGTTCTGGATGAAATCGATCCCCACGCGCACGGCGTTCTTGATGGCGCGGGGCGACGATCCGCCGTGGCTGATGATCGAGGCGCCCCGGACGCCGAGCAGCGGCACGCCGCCGTATTCGGCATAGTCCACCTTCCTCCTGAAGCTGCGCAGGGCGGGTCGCGCCAGCAGGTAGCCCAGCCGGGCCAGAGCGGATTTGCGTATCTCCTCCCGCATGAAGTGAAAGATCGCGTCCGCGGCGCTCTCCACGGCCTTCAGCGACACGTTGCCGATGAAACCGTCGCAGACGATGACGTCGGCGTCTCCGCTGAACACGTCGCGGCCCTCGACATTGCCGATGAAATTCAGCGACGTCTCCCGGAGGATCCTGAGGGTCTCGCGCGTGACCTCGTTCCCCTTGGAATCCTCCTCGCCGATGCTCATGAGCCCCACGCGCGGGCTCTTCACGCCGAGAACCTCGCGGGCGTAGAGATGGCCCATGATCGCGAACTGCACGAGGTGGACGGGACGACACTCGATGTTGGCGCCGACGTCGAGCCAGACGGACAGACCCCGCAGATTCGGCACGACCGCGCACAGGGCCGGCCTCTCGACCCCTTCGAGCACGCCGAGGACCATTTTGGATGTCGCCATCACGGCGCCGGTGTTGCCGGCGCTCACGAGGCCGCTCGCGCGTCCCTCGCGGACGCAGTTCGCGGCGATCCGTATGGAGGAGTCCTTCTTGCGCCGGAAGGCCGTGACGGGGGACTCATCCATGCCCACCACCTGCGTCGCATTCTGGATCACCAGGGGCAGTCCGGAGACGACGTGCTTTCGGAGCTCCTGCCCGATGGCTTCGGATTGGCCGACGAGCAGGATACGGCAGCCGAACTCGCGGGCCGCCATGACGGCGCCCGCTACGGGATGGGCGGGTGCGAAATCGCCGCCCATGGCGTCGATCGCTATGGTGATGTCCATCCGGTGACCTTGCCGGCTGCCGCGGGCCTCGTGGCGCGAGGCCCCGGGTGAGCCCGGTGCGAGGGGAGGATCGCGGGCGAGCCGGTGGCGAGCCCGCGCCGGCTGTCAGGGCTCACCGACCTCGATGACCTCCCGCCCCTTGTAGTATCCGCAGTGAGGGCAGACGCGGTGGGGCAGCTTCTCCTCCTGGCAGTTCGGGCACTTGGAAACGGAAGGGCGATTCAGGGCATCGTGAGCGCGGCGCTTGTCCCTGCGCGCGCGGGAGTGTCTACGCTTGGGGTTCGGCATCGGGCATGTTCCTGTCGACCTAGAGGAGCTTCTTCAGCGCTCCCAGGCGGGGATCGGCGATCGGTTCCTCCGAGCAACCGCACGTGCTCTCGTTCAGGTTCGAGCCGCATCGGGCACAGAGCCCGAGGCACTCGTCGCGGCAGAGAGGCTTGAGCGGCATCCCCAGATAAATCTGCTCCGAGATGAGCTCCCGCACGTCGATGCGGAGCCCGTCGAAGTGCGTCCGTGTGATCTCGTCCTCGTCGACCCGGCTCTCCCCCTTCGCCGTGGCTTCGGGCTCCGTCGTGTAGAGCAGTTCGAAGTGAAGCTGGAGCGGCAGCGCGTAAGGGTCCAGGCAGCGGCTGCAGACCAGGGTGGCGACCGTCTCGATGTCCCCCTCGAATGCGACCCCGTCCGGCTCGCGATGGAGTGTCCCGCTCAGGCGAACCGGCTGGACGCGGATCTCCTCGTTCCCCTCCACGGGCAGGGTCGAGAGGTTCTCGACGAGCCGATCAACTCTCAGCCCCTCGGGTCCTATCTCCTTTGTTTCGATGTACATAACGACTAGGCCCAGGAGGAGGGCGCATTATAGCATGCGGGAGGGCAATGTCAATGGTCGGGGAGGCTGAAAGCCCCGTACGGGAAGGCCGTGCGAGGGGGATCGCGCGGCGCCGCCCTCAGCCCTTGTTTCTCGCGAGCTCTTTCAGGGCCGCGCGGGCGTCGGCGTTGTTGGGCGCGAGCTCGAGGGCCTTCTCGTAATGCTTTCGCGCCTTGGCGTGGAGCCCGTGTGCCCGGTAGAAACCGCCAAGGACGATGAAGTGAGCCGGGCTGAAGGAATCCAGCTCCGCGGCGCGGATGAGGGCCGCCTCGGCGCGTTTCTGCCACCGGTAGTCCGGGTTGCGGGCCAGAGCCTGCCCCAGGAGGCCGTGGATCGCCGCATTCTTGTCGTTGTAATCGCAGGCGAACTCGCAGTATCGGATGCAGTTGAAGAAGTCGCCCACCTTCCAGTAGTCCCGCGCCTTGCTGAGGAACTGCTCCGACATCCGCGTGCGCTCCTCCTCGAGTGACTGCTTCTCCGTCTTCGAGAGTTCCTTGCGCATGGAGAGGGCGTCCAGATCGAGGCTCACGACGCGCTCGGTTCCGGTCCCAACGGTGCGCGCCGAATCGAGCCCACGCGATCGGAGCGCCAGGAAGGCCTCCAGAATACACGCTTCGATGATCTGCAGCTCCTCGCGGAGATCGACCTGCAGCTTGCGCAGGAATCGTGAGGGTGCGAATCGCTCCTTGCGCCCTTCGTAGGCCGCCTTGATGCGATCCGCCGGGGCGGCCTCGTCGACGCCGAGGATCTCGGTCGGCTTGCTGTCCCGGACAACCCGGTAGAATTCCAGAATCTCGGCTTTCTCGCGTTCCTCGCGACGCCTCTTCTCCTCCTCGCCCCGGAGCAGATCCTCACAGCTGAGCGGGCCCGAACCGATAGGAGGCACGAAGTTCGCGAGGCCGAGAATCAGGAGCCCGAAGAGGAATCTGCTGGCCGCTTCCTCCTCCTCGGAGGGCACCTGAGCGAGGATGTCGCGGATCTTGACCTGTCCCTCGATGCGCGACACGAGGAATCCTTCGATCGATGTGAGGCTCAGTTGATCGAACGGCAGGTAGAGCTGATCGGAAAACCGGAGGCCGCGATCCTGCCGTAGCAGCGCATCCTTCACGCGCTCGAAGCCACCCATCGATCGCATCGCGCGGATGATGAGTTCGAAGCTCACCACGACGTTGGTCCCCATCGGGCTCGCGGGCACGGGCCCCTCCGTGAAGCTGTATTCGAGATCCTCCCACCGGAAGAGGCTCGTCAGAATCTGCTGCGCCAGCTCGCGGGCGGCGACGTGGATCGCCTCGATCGGCACCTTCCCGCGGCCTCGCACGACCTCCAGCACCTGTCCATCATCCAGACCCTTGAGAGCCTCGGCCTCCTCGGCGGTGATGACCTGCTGGCGGGCGAGAAAGTCCGCGAGACGCTCGTCCTCGAGGGACGAGGACACGGAGAGGATCATGCCCCTGTCGAGGTGAATGCGCTTGCTGACGCCGGCCCGGCTGAGCGTGAGCGTGCCGGTTCGCTCGTTCAGGTAGAGATCGCGGATCAGCTCGGCGAGCGCGGGCGGTGAGCAGAACCCCCGGAGGGCTCCGGATTCTCCCTCGGACAGAGGCTTGGCAACGGGCATGAGTCCCCCTGAGGACGCGGACGTCCGCCCCGGAAGATAGGTTCCGGCTCCGCGGCGGTCAAGGCGCGGAGCCCCGAGCCGCGGGGCCTCAGGCGGCGGATCGTCCGCCGCCGGCGACGTTGTGCTCCTTATCCGTCCGCGCATCGGAGAGGACTGGCTTCATGGGAAGCGCCACGAACACCGTGGTTCCCTCCCCCGGTCGGCTCTGAATCCATATTCGGCCCCCGTGGGCCTCCACCGCCAGCCGGCAGAACGTCAGGCCCAGTCCGGAATCATGCCCCGGAGACCGGGCCGAATCGAGCGATCCCGCCATGAACTTCTCGAAAACGTGCGGTTGCAGATCCTCCGGGATCCCCTCCCCCGTGTCCATGACCGTGAGAACGATCTCGTCCGCCGCCGGCGTGGCGTCCAGCACCACACGACCGTCCTCGGGGGTGTGTTTGAGCGCATTGCTCAGGAGGTTTCCGATCACGCGTCCCACGAGCTCGCGATCGCCGCGCGGCTCCGGCAAATCCGCATCCACGCGATTCTCCACCGTGATTCTCTCCCGCAAGCTGACGCTCGTCAGCTCCTGGACGTTCTCCTGCACGATGTCGCGAAGCGGGAGACGTACCGGCCGAAGAGGCATCTTGTTCTCCTCGAGACGCCCGATGTGAAGCAGGTTGAGGATCATGCGCATGAGCTGCGAGGCGCTCTCCTGTGTCCGCTGCAGCAGCTCGGCCAGCCTCACGGAGTCGAGGTTGTCCTTCTGAATCTGGATCAGCTGCACGTTGCCCATGATGCCCGACAGCGGGTTCTTCATGTCATGAACGACCATCTGCGTCATGGATTCCTTGAAGCGCTGCATGCGCACCAGCTGCTCGTTCGTGCGTTCCAGCTCATCCTGAAGGGATTTGACCCTCAGGATCGATCGCACCTTGGCCAGCAGGGCGATCTTGTTAATCGGCTTGCTGACGAAATCGTCCGCCCCCTGCTCCAGAGCCTCCACCCTGTCATCCAGGGCGTTCAGCGCCGTCACCATGATGATCGGCAGCAGGCGCGTGGCGCGATTCGCTCGCAGCCTCTGGCACACTTCGAGTCCGTTCATCCGCGGCATCATGACGTCAAGGAGGAGGAGATCGGGCGCGTCCGTCCCGACCACCTGCAGCGCCTCCTTCCCGTCGTACGCGCGCAGAACCTCATAACCGTTGGATTTCAGGATCGACTCCATCAGGCGCACGTTCCGGTGATCGTCATCGACCACCAGGATGCGCGGCGTCTGTTTTTCCGGCACGGATCCCTTCCCGACTTGCTCCCCGCTCATCTCGTTCTCCTTCACCCCGTTCACCTAGGCGGCCGATCGCTCCGCCAGAAACCGCGCGACACGGCGCGCAAACTCGCTCGTGTCGATCGGCTTTGCTATGAAACCCAAGCAACCCGCCTCCTGGGCCTTCAACCGATCCTCGGACATCGCGTGGGCCGTCAGGGCCACGATCGGGATCCCGGCCGTGCGCGATTCGCTCCGCAGCCTCCGGACGATCTCCAGACCGTCGACACCGGGTAGCTGAATGTCCATCAGAATCAGATCCGGGCGAATGCTTTCGACGACCTTGAGCGTCTCCTCGCCGCTGGCCGCGCCCACGACACGGAATCCTTCCCTGGCCAGAAGTTCGGTCACCAGCTTTCGATTGGCGTCATGGTCCTCCACCACGAGGATCAACGGCACGGCGGAGCCGCCTGAGGCCGAACGGGCGCGCTCGCCCGGAGTCTCGCCTTCGTCCCGGTTTCGGTCGTCGACGAGGTTTGCCTCGGAGCCCGGCTCCGGATTCGGTATGGTGAATCGGAAGGTGCTACCCGAGCCCACGCGGCTCTCCAGCCACAGCCGGCCGCCGTGCATCTGAACGAATTTCTTCACCAGAGTGAGGCCGAGCCCCGTGCCCTGGTAGCGCCGCGAGTACGATCCGTCGACCTGCGTGAAGGCCTCAAAGACTCGCTCCTGCTCCTCCTCCGGGATGCCGATCCCCGTGTCCGTGACCTCGAATCGAACGAGATCCTCCCCGGCGGCGGCGGAGACGCGAATGGACCCTTCTTCGGGGGTGAACTTCACGGAGTTGCTCAGCAGGTTGTACAGGATCTGCTTGATCTTGCTCCGATCCGCCCGGATCGCGTAATCGTGATCGGGGACGGAGATCGACAGCTCGATCCTCTTCTTGGAGGCCTCGACCCTGAGGAGAGACGCAGCCTCCTCGACGACGGGACCCAGCTCGAACCGCTCGCGCAGAAGCCTCATCTTGCCCGCCTCGATCTTCGACAGGTCGAGAATGTCGTTGATCAGCTCGAGCAGATGGCGTCCGCTGCTGAGGATGTCCCCCACATAGTCCCGCTGATCATCGATCAGGGACCCGCACGTCTCGTCGAGCAGGAGCTCCGAGAATCCGATGATGGCGTTCAGCGGAGTGCGAAGCTCGTGCGACATGTTCGCCAGGAACTCGCTCTTCAGGGAGTTGGCTCTCTGAAGGTCGGCGTTCGAACGCTGTAGCATCTCGTTGACGATCTCCAGCTCCTTCGTGCGCTCGCGCACTTTGCGCTCGAGCTCGGCATTCATGCGCTGGATGTCGAGGAGGTGCTGCCGCTTCTCCTCGAGCTTGTCGAGGTACAGTTTGTACGAATAATAGATGAGAACGCAGAACGGAAGGGCGAGCACGAAGGCGATGATGCCGAACCGGTCGAGGAAGTAGGACATCCCGACGGCCAGCGATCCACCCGCGAAGAATGCGGGGGCCGACCAGAGAAAGTTGTCGTGCCACTCCCGGAATACGTTCGTCCTGCTCGAAAGAGCCACGGCGATCGAGACGCCGTATGTGTTCGACAGATAGAAGACGAGCGTCGCCATCATCATGGCGATGAGCATGGAACCGTGCATCGGCTCGCCGGGGATGCCGCCGAGAACCTGGTAGGTGCGGCTGGCCAGAAAGGTCGTGACGACGAACGCGCTCATGTTGAAGAACGCGCGATAGTATTCCATCCGGGGCGTGCGGATGAAGCACAGGCTGCCGATGCAGATCACCGCCATGAGGAGGGCTTCGGGCTCGCCCAGTACCAGCATCGAGGCGAGGATGAAGGGATGCGCGATCGACATCTCGAGGCGAATCCCCAGCTGGACGACGTGAGGCGACATGATGGCGCCGAGAAGGGCCAGCGTGATGAACTCGAGGTTCAGATCGACGGCGCCGCCGCTCAGGACGTACACGAGGACGGCGAGAGCGGACGAGTAGGTCGCGTAGAGATAGACCCGGGTGCCCAGATTGAACTGCTGCATCCGCCCGCTCCAGGGAGCGCCGGCCGGTTGCCGCTCCCCGCGGGAGCCGGCGCGATCCGCTAGTTCAGGGACTCGCCGCGGCCGATCTCATACTTCTTCAGCTTGCTGTACAGGCTGCTGCGGTTGATACCGAGCACCGAGGCCGCGAGCTTCTTGTTCCAGTTGCATTCCGCCAGCGTCTTGAGGATGTAGAGCCGCTCGTTCTCGTACAGCGAGAGCTTGACGTCGTTTCCCTGCACCGAATCGTCCCTCAGGTTCGGCGGCAGGTCGCTCACCTCGATCAGGTCTCCCTTCGCCAGAACGACGGTGCGCTCGAGGACGTTCTCGAGCTCGCGGACGTTCCCGGGCCAGGAATAGCGCGTCATGACGTCCATCGCGGACGTGCTGAAGCCCCGCATCGATTTTCCGATTTTCTGAGTGAGACGCTCGAGAAACTCCATCCCGAGGATGGGGATGTCCTCGACGCGCTCCCTGAGTGGCGGGATGTGTATGGGAATGACGTTGAGGCGGTAAAAGAGGTCGTTCCGAAAGCTGCCGTTCTCAATTCCCTGCTGCAGATCCTTGTTCGTGGCGGCGATGACCCGCACATCCACCTCGATGGTGTCCTCGCCTCCGACGCGCTCGAAACGGCGTTCTTGAAGGAATCGCAGGAGCATCAGCTGGGTGGCGGGAGTCAGGTCCCCGATCTCGTCGAGGAAAACCGTCCCCCCGTGTGCCAGCTCGAAGCGTCCCTTCTTCTGTTTGACGGCTCCCGTGAAGGCGCCCTTCTCATGCCCGAAGAGCTCGGAGTGCAGGATTCCCTCGGAGTACACGGCGCAGTTCGCCTCAACGAACGGACCCTCTGCGCGCAGGGAATTGTAGTGGAGAATCCGGGAGAGGAGCCCCTTGCCGGTCCCGCTCTCGCCCATGATCAGGACCGTGGAGTCGGTGTTGGTCACTTCCTGGAGCAGATCGTGGATCTGCTTCATCTTGGGGCTCTTGCCCAGGATGGCGCTGAATGCGTACTGGGACTGCAGGTTGCGCCGCAGCTCGAAGTTCTTGACCTTCTCGGATCGCAGCTCTTCCGCCGCCCGCCTCCGCTCGTAACCCATGTCCTTGAGCTGGGACGATTTCTCGGCGAGGGCGAGAAGATCTTCCTCGACGACGGGCGCGCGAAGGAAATCATAGGCGCCCTTTCGCAGGGCCGCGATGGTCTCGTCGATTCCGGGCTCGGAAGCGACGATGGCCACCGGAGTCTCGGGAGATACGGACTTCAGACGCTCCAGGAGATCGATCCCGCTTCCATCCGGGAGCTTGAGGTCGACCAGGATCAAGTCGTAGTTCTGCCCCCGAAGCCGGTCGAGGGCCTCCATGGAGCGCTGCACCGTCGTGGGACGATGCCCCCCTCCGCTCAGGATCGCGGCGATCCTGTCCCGCAGGCCGTCGCCCGAGTTGACGTAAAGCACATTCGCCTTCCGGTTCATACGGCTCCTCCTCGACGCTCGTGTCCAGGGAATGAGCAAGAAGTGTTCCAGAACGGACAGATCTCCGTCGGCCGGAAGACACGGAATGTCCAAGAGTTGTGCGGTGACGATTCTGTAAACCCGCCGGAACCGGCCGCCGGGAGCCGGTTTCGTAGTCACGAGGTCGTTTATCGTAACCTGGAGCGGCGGTGGCCGGAATGTCTCAACGGCGGAGCAGTGGCGGCACGAGCGTGAGGGCGCCGATCGAGACGTCGAAGTCGACGCTCTCCTCCTTGCGGTACGGACCCGGCGTGACCGGCCTCTCGATGCGGACCGCCTGCATGCCGACGCGTTTGGCTCCGTCGAGTTCGCGCCCGTTGCCGTCCCCGACGAACAGGCAGGCGCCGGGTGACGCGCCGACGGCGCGGCAGGCGGCCAGGTAGATATCGGGATGCGGCTTGATGATCCCGATGCGGAACGAGAAGATGGCGCAGTCGAAAAAACGCGAGAGCCCGAGGTCATCGACGAGCATCTCCGCGACCGAGGACGCATTGCTCACGAGAGCCAGCTTGAGCCCTTCGATTCGGCGCAGCGACTCCAGCGTGGGAACCACATCGGGATAGAGAGATGTGCAGGAGCGCATCGTCTCCTCCTCCATGGCGACGAGGTCGCGGAGGAGACCTTCACTCAGGTCCACGCCCAGCCGGGAGGCGGCGCGACGCGCTCTCGCCTCGAGGTCGGGAAGCCGCCCGGTCTGTGCGTCGTCCGCGGCCTCGATCCACGCGGCGATCAGGGCCTCCGGCTGAACGCCGATCAGACCGGCCTCCCGGCTCTTTCCGCGGCGGTAGATCGTCTCATCCACGCGGAACAACGTGTCGAAGAGGTCGAACAGGACTGCCCGGTGCGGCTCTCGGTTCACCCGATCCTCCGTGCAGGGGCATCATGGGCCGGCGGCGACGGCCTGTCAAACGCCTCCCCACTGGTCTTTCGTCCCCGCGGGAGTAAGATGATGTGAAGGAGGATGACGGGACGATGAGCGGACGACGGACTGGCCCGACGATCGCCATCCTGTGCGCGATGCTCGGCTCGACCGCCGCGGCGGATCCGACGATCGCGGGATCTCCGGGACGGGCCGTCGATCGCGTGCAGGCCGGACTCGAGCATCTGCATCAGGGGCTCTACGGGGAGGCTACCCGCGCCTTTCAGGAAGGGGCCCGGCTCGACCCCGCCGATCCGGAGCCGCCCCTGTTCGTCGCGTTCACGCAATGGTGGCGCATCCTGTTCGACGACGACGACGTCGACCGACTGCGATCGCGATTCGAATCCGCGATCCAGCAGGCCATCACGTTGGCCGAGAAGCGTCTGGATAAGGACTCCGCGGACTCTCGCGCGATGACCGTGATCGGCTCCGCACACATCCTCCGGGCTCACGTGCTGGCCGACGAGCGGCACTATTACCGTGCGGCGCGGGAAGCCCGCCGGGGCAAGAAGGTCCTGGAGAAGGCGATCGAGGCCGATCCGGACCGCGTCGAGGCCCGATTCACCCTCGGAGCCTACAATTACTACGCGGACAAGGTCCCTGCCATCGTGAAGGGGCTGCGAGTGATTCTCTTTCTCCCCGGGGGGAATGCCGAGCGCGGCCTCCGCGATCTTCGCCTCGTCGCCGGTTCACCCGGACGATTCAGGACGGACGCCCGCCTGCTCCTGGCGATCATCGAGGGGAGCAGTGAGGAGGGATGCTACGGCGCCGCCCTCGGGCACCTGCGCGTCGCCCTGGAGGAGAACCACGGCTCGCCTCTCATCCGAGGCCTCATCGGCGAGCTGTACATGCGGCTCGGGCAGCCGGATCGCGCGCTGACCGAGTTTCACACGGCGCTCGAATCGGCCTCCGGCGACGATCCCGACCGCGTGCGGCAGAGGCGGCAGATCCGGATCGTGATGGCCGACGCCCTGATCTCCGACTGGCGTCTCGAGGAGGCCCGTCGCATTCTCGACGACGGGATGTTGAACATGAAGGGGATGACCGGTCACACGCTGAAGGACCTGCACCGCGTGAGACTCCATCTCGGATCCAGGGAGGGCTCCGCGTCGGATGGCCCGGCGGCCCTCGACGCCGCCGGCCGCGCCGTTCTGATCGAGGCGCTCGCGCACCAGCGAGCCGGGCGCACGGTCGAAGCGATCGGCCGGCTCGACGCGGCCGTGGAGCGCTCCGCGGAAAACGTCCTGGCGCGGTTCGTGAAGGCGCGTGTTCTCTTCCTTTCGGGTCGATACGAGGAGGCGATCGAGGAGTTCGAGAGCGTCGCCGACGCCGGTGGCGAACGACCCGGCTGGATGGAGGGTTGGACCGAGCTCTACCTCGGAATGGCCCGGCAACGGCTCGGGGACCTGCGCCAGGCGCGCGGACATTTCAAGCGCGCCGCCCAGGTTCACAGATTCGAGGCGGCCGACCGCGCTCACATGGAGCTTCGGAAGTTGGACGGCGAATCCGGGACCTGCGGAATCTGACTCCGTCAGGCAGCTAGCGCTTCATCTCCCGAAGAATCCGCTCCACGTACTGGATCGTCTCGCGGTAGGGCGGGATGCCGCCGAAGCGCTCGACAGCCTCCTCCCCGGCGTTGTAGGCGGCGAGGGCGAGCCTCACCTGGCCGCTGTAGCGATCCAGAAGCTCCTTGAGATAGAGCACTCCCCCCTTCACGTTCTCCTGAGGATCGAGCGGATCCCGGACATCGAAACGGCGGGCCGTTCTGGGCATCAGCTGCATCAGGCCCACGGCGCCGCGCGGAGAGACCGCGCGCGGGTCGTAACTCGATTCCACGTGGATCACGGCCAGGACGAGGTCCACCGCCACGTCGTGTTCGCGCGCGATCCGCGAGGCCAGATCGACGAAAGCCGATCGATCGGCGCCGGGTCCCGGGGCCGCCCCGGTCCCGCGGGCCGCGGCGTCCCTCGGGGACTCCGCGGTGATGGGCGCCGGCTCCGAGGTGAGTGTTTCGGCGGCGGAGGGAAGCCGCCGCGTCTCTTCGGTCGGGAGCCCGCGGTGCGGCTCCGCGATCGGCGTCTCCGTCCGCCGGATCTCCACGATCTGATCCTGCGGCAGGGCCATCTGCCCGCCGCCGGCGAGGTCCAGCACGACCCAGCCGCGATCGACGGTGAACCCGATGATGTCGAGCGTGGCGCCGCTCCTGAGATGAGCGACATCGGCGCCGGCCGGCGCCGGGATGGCCGTCAGAAGCAGGACCATCCCGATCGGCCCGATGCCGAATTGTCTGAAACGGTTGAGATTCATCGTCGATCCGGCGTGTCGACGGCATTATACGGCGAGGCGGGGGGTCGAGCAACGAGAGGGCGGAATGAGATCGATCGTCAGCCGGCCGACACCCGGGTCAGCGTCGCCCGAATTCACGCTCCAGGCGGTCCAGCGGCATGCGAAGCAGTGACGGTCGACCGTGGGGACAGGTCGTGGGCCGATCGCAGCGCATCAGGTCGAGCACGATCCGGTTCATCTCCTCCGGGGCCAGCGCGTGGTTGGCGCGCACGGCCGCGTGACAGGCCGCGCTGGCCGCGATCCGGTGCCGTAGGGCCTCCCACCCGTCCATCCGGTCCCATTCCAGGACCTCGTCCAGCAGCTCGCGCACGAGGCGGGCGACATCGGACCCGATCGCCAGCACCGGCACCTCCTCCACCTTCAGAGTCGTCGGGCCGAAAAGCGAGATGGCGAAGCCCAGCCCGGCGAGCGTGTCGGACGCGATCTCGAACGCGCGGACGTGAGTCGCCGGAACCTCCAGGGTGACCGGGAAGAGGAGCCGCTGTCTCTCGACCCGGCTGGCGAGCGAATCGCGCAGGAGGCGATCGTAGAGGATCCTCTCGTGGGCCGCGTGCTGATCGACGATCACCAGACCGTCGGGGGCCGAGGCGAGGATGTAGGACTCGCGGTACTGGGCCAGAGCGTCGAACGGGACCCGATGCAGGAGTCCCGCCGCTTCGAGCCCGCCGGCCTCCGGCTCTCGGGCCTCGACGTCCGGGGTCGATCCGGGGGGCGTCCCCGCCGGGGGGCGCTCACGGGCCCGCGACGGGCGGGCCACCCAGGCCGGCGCCGGACCGGGCTCGTGGACCATCCGACCCGCGGGCTCCGTCCGCCCGGCCACCGGCGATCCAACGAGCGCTTCGTTCAGCGCATGACGCACCAGATCGTGCACGGCGCCCGGGCGCAGGAACCTCACCTCGGATTTCGCGGGATGGACGTTCACGTCCACCTCCGCCGGCGGGATCTCGAGGAAAAGATGCACCGCGGGATGGCGTCCCGTCGGGAGCAGTCCCGCGTAGGCCTGCCGGACCGCGTGCAGCACCCCCCGATCCCTCACGGGACGCGCGTTGACGTAAAGATGCTGATCGCGGGCCGTCGGGCGGTGCACGGTCGCCACGGACGCCAGACCGCTGACGCGCAGGGGTCCTTCCCGCCGCTCCACGCGAAGCATCGATCGGCCGAGGTCCGCGCCCATGATCTGAAGCAGGCGATCCGCCGCCGCGGGGGCCGGGGGCCAGTTCAGCAGCTCCCGGCCGCCGCTGCGCAGGCTGAACGCGATCGCAGGGTGGGCGGAGGCGGCGCGGGTCAGCCGGTCCACGATCTGCGCCACCTCGGTGGAGGCCGATCGCAGGAACTTCCGCCGGGCCGGGGCGTTCAGGAACAGATGCCCGACCTCCACCGTCGTCCCCCGGGGATGCGGGGCAGGTCCCGCGGCGACCCGGCGCCCGGCGCGAATCGTCACCCTCCAGCCGCCGCCCGACGAGCCATCCCCGGTGGTGAGGGTCACGTCGGACACCGAGGCGATGGATGCGAGCGCCTCGCCCCTGAATCCGAATGTCCGGACGGCGGCCAGGTCCGCGGCCTCGCGGATCTTGCTGGTGGCGTGCCGTTCGAAGGCGAGTCCGGCGTCTTCGGGGCTCATGCCACAGCCATCGTCGATGACCCGGACCCGTTCGGCGCCCCCGCCGTCGATCTCCACGCCGATGCGCGACGCCCCCGCGTCCAGCGCGTTTTCCACCAGCTCCTTGACCACCGACGCGGGGCGTTCGATCACCTCGCCGGCGGCGATCTGGTTGGCGACGCTTTCGTTCAGAACGCGGATGCGATTCATGCCGTCACGTCGTGGACACGAGGAGCGTTTTCCGCCCGGTGGAGTCGGTGACGCAGTATTTTTCGACCGTGGCCAGCGTCTTTTCGAGCTTGGCGATGTGGCAGATCGCGTCCCCTGGATTGACCATCGGCACGGTCGTGATCCCGATGATCAGGCCCGTCAAAGGCGAGCGGACCGATGAGACCTCCCGGCCGAACGGATTGGTGATGGAGGCGACCTCGTCCCCCTCGTAGACGATCTGGCCCGGATGAACGAGGATGTCCGCGATGCCGCCCCGCTCCGGGCGTGCCCATTCGGTGACCTTGACGATCACGCGAAACCGGGGCTCTCGCGGCCTTTCGTCGATCATACCGAGCGTCGCCAGCACGCTTCTCACTCCGGTCACCCCGTGCGACACCATGTTGCGCTGGAATCGGAAGGTCTCGCCGGCCTCCAGGATGATCGTCGGCACGCCGGCACGGGTGGCGGCGGCTCTCAGCGTCCGCGGCGAGCCGGGAGAGTCCATGATGATCTCGGAGCCGAAGGCGCGCGCCAGGCGCCGAACGTCCCGATTCGACATGTCCGCCCGAAGATGGGGCAGATTCGTCCTTCCGACGCTGGCGGTGTGCAGATCAATCCCGTATCGCGAGCGCGAAACGATCTCCTTGAACAGGGTGCTCGCGGTGCGCGAGGCCGCATTGCCGTCATCGTCTCCGGGGAAATAGCGGTTGAGGTCCCGGCGTCCGGGGAGGTAGCGCGTATGCGTCATGAAGCCCATGCGGTTGACGACGGGAACGCAGATCAGGGTGCCGCGGAGCTGCTCCGGCGCGATGCTCGTCATGACGCGCCGAACCGTCTCGACGCCGTTGAGCTCATCTCCGTGGATCGCGGCCGTGAGAAACAGCGTCGGGCCCGCCTCCGTGCCGCTGATGACGGTCACGGGCACGTTGACGGGCGTGGCCGTGTAGTACTCGCTGACCTTGAGGAAGATCTGCTCGATCGTTCCCCGACGGATCGGTCGCTCGGCGATCACGAGAGGCGTCTTCATGTCAGCCGGCCTCGCGTGCCCGCCGGCGTCCTCGTCGCGCATGGCGCATCGCGTATTCGATCATGATCCGGGCCACGTCGACCCCCGTGTAATGTTCGAGACCCTCGAAGCCGGGCGAAGAGTTCACCTCGATCACGCGGGGGCCGTCCCTGGACTCGAGCATATCCACGCCGGCCACCTGCAGCCCCAGCGAGCGTGACGCGAGCACGGCGACGCGCGCATGGGCGGGCGGCAGGTCGACCGACACCCCGACACCGCCCCGATGGACATTCGACCGGAACTCGCCGAGCCGCGCGTGGCGCCGCATCGCCGAGACGACCCGCCGGCCGACGACGAGCGCGCGGATGTCGCGCCCCTCCGACTCCTCGACGAATTCCTGCATGAGAACGGTCAGCTTCATGCCCCAGAACGTCTCCATCACCTGCTGGACCATCTGCTCCGTCTCCGCCAGGATCACGCCGATCCCCTGGGTCCCCTTCATGAGCTTCAGGATCACCGGCGCCCCACCGACGAAGGTCAGGGCCTGGCGGGCCTGCGAGGGGTGCCGGGCCATGACGCTGCGCGGCACGGGAACCCCCGCGCGCACCAGATGCTGCAGAGCGCGCAGCTTGTCGCGCGATCGGGCGATCGGCTGCGAGCTGTTGACGAGCGGCACCCCCATCATGTCCAGCTGATTGACGACGGCCAGCCCGTGCTCGGTGATGGACGCTCCGATGCGCGGCAGGACGACATCGATCTCGTCGACGGGGAGAACGCCGCGCCGGTGCAGGATGGCGAGCCCCCCGTGCTGCAGGACGGGATAGCACTGCAGCGGATCCAGGACCATCGTCCTGCACCCGAGCGATTCCGCGCTCTCGATGAGGCGCCGGGTGGTATAGAGGCTACGCCTGCGAGACAGAACGCCGATCAGCATGTCTGCGACCCCTCCCCCGCGCCGTTCCACCCGTTCTCCGCCCGCGGCGCGCCGGCGATGCGATCCGGCGTCTTCGACCGCCGGACGCCGCCCTGCCGGCCAGCGCCGCCTGGGCCGCAGCCAGCCGCGCGACCGGTATGCGGAACGGCGAGCAGCTGACGTAATCCATTCCGAGATCATGGCAGAAGGCCACGGAGCGCGCCTCGCCCCCGTGCTCTCCACAGATGCCGATTTTCAGTTCCGGTCGCGCGGCCCGCGCCCGCTCGGTCGCCCAGCGCACGAGGACGCCCACGCCGTCCCGATCGAGGGTGTTGAAGGGATCGTCCCTGAAGATCGCGAGGCCCCGCTCGTCCTGGTATTCGGGGAAGAACCGGCCGGAATCGTCCCGGGACAGGGCCATCGTCATCTGCGTGAGGTCGTTCGTACCGAAGGAGAAGAAGTCCGCGCTCGCCGCGATGCGATCGGCCAGGATCGCCGCCCGCGGAACTTCGATCATGGTGCCGATCAGATACGGGATCCGGAGCTTCGCGTCGCGCAGGACGCGCTCCGCGACCTCGCGCGTGCGCTCCGCGAGGAGATCGAATTCACGGGGATCCATGACGAGCGGATGCATGATCTCCGGCCTCACGCGGACTCCGCGGCGCTTCACCGCCACGGCGGCCTCCAGAATGGCGCGCACCTGCATGTCGAGGATCTCGGGATAGGTGAGGGACAGCCGGCATCCCCGGTGCCCCAGCATCGGGTTGGCCTCGTGCAGGCGCGCAACCCGGCGGGACAGCACGTCCAGCGGGATGTCCAGCCGCTCCGCGAGGTGGCGCTGCTGAGCCTCTTCATGGGGTGCGAACTCGTGCAGCGGGGGATCGATGAGTCGGATGGTCACGGGCCTGCCCTGCATGGCCTCGAAGATCCCCTCGAAATCGGCCCGCTGCATCGGCAGCAGGCGGCTCAGCGCCTTCTCGCGCGCGGGGCGGTCGCCTGCGACGATCATCTCCTGGATGGCAAGGCGGCGTTCGTCCGTATCGAAGAACATGTGCTCGGTGCGACACAGCCCGATTCCCTCCGCTCCCATCTCGATAGCCTTGCGCGCGTCGTAGGGCGTGTCGACGTTCGCGCGCACGCGCAGCACGCGGATCGCATCGGCCCAGGCCATGATGCGCCGGAACGAGGCCGGCAGCTCAGGCTGAACGACGGGTATGGCGCCCTCGTAGATCTGCCCCGTCGAGCCGTCCAGCGTCATGATGTCGCCCTGCCCGAGATCGCGTTCCCCGACGCGCATCCGGCCGGCCTTCGCGTCGATCGAGAGGCTCTCGCAGCCGACGACGCACGGCTTGCCCCAGCCCCTGGCCACGACGGCCGCGTGGGATGTCTTGCCTCCCGTGGCCGTGAGGATGGCCTGGGCCGCGTGCATGCCGCCGACGTCCTCGGGGGAGGTCTCCTTGCGCACGAGGATGACCCGGGCTCCTTCCGCAGCACGGTTCTCGGCGTCGCGGGCGGAGAAGACGATCTCACCGGACGCGGCGCCGGGCACGGCGTCGATTCCCCGCCCCAGAAGCCTTCGTTCGAGCTCGGCACGCGGGAACGACGGATCCAGCACGTGATGCATCAGACGCTCGACGTCCGCGGGCGAGATCCTCGCCACCGCCTCCTCGCGCCGGATGAGGCCCTCGCGCACCATATCGGCGGCGATGCGGAACGTGGCGGCCGGCGATCGCTTGCCGGTCCGGCACTGGAGCATGTACAGCGTGCCCTCCTCGATCGTGAACTCCAGATCCTGCATGTCACGGTAGTGGCGCTCCAGCT
>JBFGDZ010000021.1:0-29896 GCA_041580375.1 Candidatus Polarisedimenticolia bacterium | reverse complement strand
GTCTGCACCGTGACGAGGTGCGATCGGTCGAGGCGCTGGGACCGGGGCTCATCAAGCCGCCGAGGTCGTGGGGGAGCCTGCTCGCCGCAGCGCTCGAGCCCCGGGCGGAGGGCGCGGACGCCCATGTGGGGTCCTGCCTGCGAATCGGGCCGCTCGGCCTCTGCATGAATCTGCCGAAGATCGTCGGTCTGCTGGGTGCCCGCAGACCCATCAAGGAGCGATCGAGGGTCAAGGTGACCGGTTCGCTCTGGCGATCCGGGGATTCCTGCGGCGTGCTCGTTCTCGGGAGGCTTCTCGACTACTCCGTGCTGACGTTCCGCGTCCGCACGAACGGCCGCGGCTCGCTGCCCGCCGGCGTGCACCACCTGGCGCCGTTCGAGCTGGCGACAGCGCCCGGATACGTCCGTGGCGGGGACGACGGCCCCGCGGGGATCCCCGTGGAGGAGCGACCGCGATCGCCGATCCTGTCGGCGCGGGACGGTCGGGATCGGGAGGAGCCCGGCGGCGCCATCGCGTCCGCCCCGGATGCCTCCGGGCGGTCCTATCCGGCCGGCCGGCGGGACCCGAATCGCTTCGCGACGGCGCCCGCCGCCCCGGCGGGTGCGATGGGCCGATCGCGAATGCCCTGGAGCGCGCGGATCTGGGGCCTCTCCCCCCCGCGTCTCCGGTGCGTGCCGGGCGGAGCCTGGAACGAACGAGAGTGCGCCGGGCGAATCGCTGGGGACTGACGCCATTCCCCGGCCCGCTACGCCTCCCTGTAGATCGCGCCTCCCACCATCGTGGCGACGACCATCTCGATCAGGCCGATGCAGCCCCACGTGAGAAGCAGGCCGCCCGGAAAGAGACCCAGCATGTGGTAGCCGATGAGCGAGAGCAAGTATCCGCCGGCGAACGGTGCGACCGCGACGATGAGCGCCGTCTTCGGCCCGGGGCCGAAGCGCGGGCGGGCCGCCGCGTAGAAGAAGACCGCGACGAGGCCACCGAGCAGGCTGACCAGCAGGGCGAGCACGAACATCCCCGCGGACATCTCCATGCTCAGGCCGTGCCGCTCGAGTGCCTCGGTCATCGGCCCGGTGTACAGGACGCTGGCCATCCCCTCCAGGATGAACACGATGATCCCGGCGACGACGCCGCCCATCACCCATCGTTTCACGTTGATTCCCGCCATCGTCCCCTCCTCGGGCCCGGGCCCTCAGTTCGGCCGTGAAGCGCAGCCGGCGGCCGGCGCGCGGCGGCTGCCGGATCACGGAGAGGGTATGCGGCCCGCCGGAGTCCCGCAAGTCGTCGGCGTTCCGCGCCGGCGGCCGCCGGGCGGGCCATTCCGGGGCCGCCCCCCTCTTCCGGGCGTGATACGATACCGCCCTTCAAAATAAGGAGAGACCGATATGCCCCCCCTCAGATCGCTGTCGCTCTTTGTCTGTCTCGTTTGTTTCGCGTTGCTGGCCGGTCCGGGATTCGCGGAAGCGCCGGCCGCTCCGGAGTCCGCGAGCGCGGCCGGTGCCACGTCGGGCAACAACCGCCTGACGCCGCAGCAGATCGCGAAGGACGTCCTCGGCGCCATGGATCGCTCGGCCGATCCCTGCCAGGACTTCTACCGCTACGCCTGCGGCAACTGGCTCGACACCACCGAGCTTCCGGCGGATGAGAGCCGCTGGACGAGGAGCTTTTCCGTCATCCGCGAGGAGAACCGCACGATCATCCGGGAGATCCTCGAGGACGCGGCGAAAAACCCCGGGAACGATCCCGATCGCCGGCGGGTCGGATACTTCTACGGCACCTGCATGGACGAGAAGGGCGTGGAGAAGGCCGGGACGAAGCCGCTGCAGCCGATCTTCCGCGAGATCGACTCGGTGAAGGACGCCGCATCGCTCCTCGACGTCGCGGGCCGCCTTCACCGGCGGGGTGCGAACGTGCTGTTCGACATCGACGCGATCCCGGACTTCAAGAACCCGGAACTGAACATCGCCTTCGTGTCCCAGGGCGGACTCGGCATGCCCGACCGCGACTATTACCTCAGCGACGACGAGAAGAAGCGCGCGCTCCTGAAGGACTACGAGAAGCACGTGACGGCGGTGTTCGGCCTGCTGGGCGAGGACGGGGCCGCGGCGAAGAGGCGCGCCGCCGACGTGCTGGCGTTCGAGACGGAGCTGGCGAAGGCCTCCCGGCCGCGCGTTGAGATGAGGCAGGTGGAGAGGCTCTACAACAAGATCGACATCGCCGGCCTGAAGAAGCTGACGCCGGATCTCCCCTGGGATGCCTTCCTGGGGGCGATCGGGTACCCGGACCTGGTCGACATCAGCGTCGCGACGCCCGAGTTCTTCGAGAGGCTGAACGGCCTCGTCGGGGAGGTCGGCCCGGAGACGCTCAGGACCTATCTGCGCTGGCATGCGACGCGCGAGATGTCGTCCCTGCTGCCGGCCACATTCGTCGGCGCCGAGTTCGACTTCTACGGCAAGAAGCTCCTCGGTCAGCAGGAGCTGGAGCCGCGCTGGAAGCGCTGCGTCGACGCGACGCAGGGCGCCCTCGGTGAGGTCGTCGGCAAGGTCTACGTGAAGCTCCGTTTCGCCGGCTCGAGCAAGCAGGTGGCCCAGGAGATGATCCGCGACATCGAGGCGGCGTTCGAGCAGGCGCTGCCGAAGCTGACGTGGATGGACGAGCAGACGCGGGCGCGGGCCCTGGAGAAGAAGGCTGCCGTGCGCAACAAGATCGGCTACCCGGACGAGTGGCTGGACTATTCGACCATGAAGCTCAGGCCGAAGGGATTCTTCCACAACGCCGTGGCGGCGGCCGAGTTCGAGTTCGACCGGCAGGCGCAGAAGCTCGGCAACCCCGTCGATCCGAAGGAGTGGCTCATGACGCCGCAGATGGTCAACGCTTACTACCATCCGCTGCTGAACGAGATCGCGTTCCCGGCCGGCATCCTGCAGCCGCCGTTCTTCCATCGGGACTTTCCCGCCGCGATGAACTACGGCGCGATCGGCGGAGTCATCGGCCACGAGCTGACGCACGGTTTCGACGACCAGGGGCGCAAGTTCGACCCCTCGGGCCAGATGAACGAGTGGTGGGAGCCCGAGGCGAGCGAGCGGTTCCAGAAAGCGGCCGCGTGCGTCGACGACGCCTACTCGCAATACGAGGTCGAGCCCGGCGTGAAGGTCAACGGCCAGCTCACGCTGGGCGAGAACATCGCCGACATCGGAGGCCTCAAGGAGGCGTACCAGGCGTACAAGTTGTGGGAGAAACGGCACGGCGTGCCCGAGCCGGCCGTCGACGGCCTCACGAACGATCAGCTGTTCTTCCTCGCCTGGGCGCAGGGATGGTGCACGGTGACGACGGCGGAGCGCGAGCGGCTCCAGGTGACGACCGACTCGCACTCGCCCGCGAAGTTCCGCGTCAACGGGCCGATGTCGCACAACCCGGCCTTCGCGAAGGCGTTCAACTGCAAGGTCGGCTCGCCGATGCGCCCGAAGAACCAGTGCCAGGTGTGGTGAAACGGATTCCGACCGGGACGGCGACGCCCGCCTTCGAGCGAGCGTCGCCGCCCGGCGTCGCCCCCTGAGCCGCCCCGGAACCGAGGGCACGAACGACCCACGGGCCCCCTCCTCCATTTAACAAGTCTATCTATTTCAATAATTTAACGCACCCACTCGAATTCTCTAACTGTATTACTTGACATATACACACGATCGGCGTATGTATGGGCCGAGGCGTATGATGTTTGTAATACACCTGAACCCGGGGCGGTGGCGAACATGACGGAGAGGGACGTCCGCGCGCTCATCGTCGTCGACCCGCACAGCGGCGTGCCGGTCTACCGCCAGTTGATCGATCAGATCCGGTTCCACGTCGCCAGCGGGCTTTTGAAGCCGGGGGACGAGCTGCCGTCGACGCGCGCGCTCTCCTCGGAGCTGGGGGTGAACCCGATGACGATCAGCAAGGCATACGGCCTTCTGGAGCAGGACGAGGTGGTGGAGAGGCGGCCGGGCCGGCCGCTCGTCGTGCGCGCCGTGGACGGCGGCCGTTCGCGCGAGCGCCGGCAGGAGCAGCTTCGCCGCAGCCTCGCCCCCGCGACGCGGGTGGTGGGGCTGCTGGGTATCGACAAGGAGGAGGCGTTGCGAATCTTCGGTGGCATGCTGGACGAGGGGACGCATGCAGCGCCGCGGGACGACGGAGGAGGCGAGCCATGAATGTCCTCGAGTTCAAAGACGTTGACCGGTCGTACCGGCGCGGCGTCGACGTGCTGCGCGGCGTGAGTTTCAGCGTGGGCGCGGGCGACGTCGTCGGTCTTCTCGGCCGGAACGGAGCCGGGAAGACGACCCTCATGCGGATCGCGATGGGCATGATCGAGCCCCAGCGGGGCTCGGTGAAGGTGTTCGGGATGGATCCGCGCGAGCGCTCCCTCGAGATCAAGCGACGCCTGGGATACGTGGCCGAGGATCAGACACTGCCGCCTTTTCTCACCGTGTCGGAGGTGATGGGGCTGCACAGGAGACTCTTCCCCGGCTGGGACGACGGTCTGGCGCGGCAGCTCGCGGGACGGTTCGACCTGCCGCCGGGCGCGCGCATCAGGACGCTCAGCAAGGGTCAGGCGCGCCAGGTGGCGCTCCTGTGCGCCGTCTCCCACCGGCCGGAGCTGCTCCTGCTCGACGAGCCGGCGGGCGGCCTCGATCCCGCGGCGCGACGGCAGTTTCTGGAGACTTCCATCGAGCTCCTCAACGAGGCCGGTTCCAGCATCGTCTTCTCCTCGCACTACATGGGGGACGTCGAGCGGATGGCCGGACGGATCGTCATGCTCCACGACGGCGGCGTGCTCCTCGACAACGGCCTCGATCAGCTGCGCGAGGAGTTCTCCCTCGTGCTCGTGCCCCGCTCCCCGGGCCTCACGCGCGACAAGATCCTCGGGCTGGACGGATGCCTGGGAGTGCGCGAGGGATCCGTCGCAATGCACGCGGTCTTCCGGCTCGGGCCGGAGGCGAGCCGCAGCGCGCTTTCGCAATCCCTCGGCGTGGAGGGGGCGCGCTGCCGATCCGTCGCGCTGGAGGAAATGTTCATCGAGTTGATCGGGAGCCGGCCGTGATCGCAGCGTGGCTCCGGCAGGACCCGGCCGTCCGGTCGCTGCCCCGGTGGCTTCCGATCGCGGCCTTCAACTCGACCCTGCTCCTGGGGATCGTCGCGTTCGCCTCGCATGCGCCGGCGACGGAGCTGCTCCGCGACCCGTGGTGGATCGCCGCGTCCTGGTCGACCGTCTTCTGGATCGCCGCCGCGGTGTTTCTCGCCTCGCCGGGCTGCCGCTCGCGCAGCGGCCCGTTCGCGCTGTCGCTGCCGATCGCTCCGCGCACGCTCTGGCTCCTGCATCTGATCGCCGTGATCCTCTGCGGGGCGATCATCCTGGCCGTGACCGGAGCACTGGTGATCGCCCTGGGAGCGCTGGGGGGCCTCATGCCGGACGGAGCCCTTCCGTCCGGACCGGACGCGCCGCGGCTGGCGATCCGGCTGCTGGCGGGGCTCGTCCTCGCGGCAGTCTTCCTTCAAACGCGGCGGCCCGGCCTGCAGACGATTCCCCCCGATCGTTCCTGGGTGTCTTTCCTGACGGTCACGCTCGCGGGATCCCTGATCCTCGTCGTGATGCTGGGCGACCGGCCCCTGTGGGTCTCGTTCGTGCCGCTGGTCGTGGGCGCCGCGCTGGCCGCGCACACATACCGCGCCCTTCCCGCGTCGTTCTCGGTGGTCCCGCTCGAGCCATCGCCCGGAGGCGCACGGCGCGATGAGGCGCGGGACCTGCGGCGATCCTTCGAGGACGACGCGGATCGCGACCGCGGCGGCTCCCTCGGACGCGCCTGGTTCCTCGCTTCGACTCTCTATCGGACGCTGGTCAAGAAGCCGATGGCCGGCCTCCTGATCGTGCCGCTCCTGATCTTCTTCGGCATGGTCCTGGCGGGAGGCGTGCTCGACGACGACGGCGACTTCCGGTACGTTCACGTCGCGATGGTCGCATACCTGCTGTTCGCCGTGTCGGGCCCGCTGGCGGGCCGCCTGTATGCCATCGCCCACCTGCCGATCCCGCCGCGACGGCTGTTCGCTTTCGTGACGCTTCCCGGTCTGTTCCTCCTCTGGATCGGTTACGGCGCCGGCTCGATCATGGCGGCGCGCGACGGACAGTCGCGGGAGTTGGTCACATACCGGAAGACGGATTGCTGCTACGTCCTGCGAGTGCCGATCGAGACCTGTGAGATCGCCTGGGACGGGAGGCCGCCCGGAAACGGATCGCCCTGGGGCGAGTCGCACCCGCCGTGGACCGAGCCGCTGTTCAGGGGAAGCCGCGCGGTTCTGTACTCGCCCTACAGCGTGCCGGCCGATGCATCGGTCGAATTCGTCGCGCTGCAGATCAGCCGGGCGGCGCAGTCGGTCTACGGGGAGAGGATCCCCCCGAAGGAGATCAGAGACCGGTACCTGGATGTCGATGAGACGGGCAGCGTCGTCCCGAAGCCGGGTGGTGTGAGCCTGGCGGGCGATCGCCCGCACCTCACTCCGCGGATCGCCCTGCCGGAGTTTCCCGTGCTCATGCTCGCATCCGGGATCCTGTGGCTCGGCGCTCTGGCCGCTTACCTGATGGCCTTCAGGGCCGCGGTCTCGAACGGCGCGCGCAAGGCGGTCTATGTGGCGATTCTGATCGTGATGCTCGGCGCTCACATCGGTCAGTTCGTCCTGGCCATGGTGGGCTGGATCCGGATCTGGGCTCTCTCTGGCGCCATGCGCATCGGGATCCGCGCCCTCACCGAGTCCGTCCCGGGCGGCGCCGCCGGCGTCTGGATCGGCTGCGCCCTGATCCTCGCGGCGGCCTACTGGACCGTGCAGCGCCGGTTCCAGCGCATGGAGGCTGTCGCCGGACCGTGGTGCGGCCTCTGATCCGCGCGCCGCCGCGATGGAGCGCCGCGTCTTGCGCCGTCTCCGACGGTTGGCGTAGACTGCCGCAACTCAGAGCGGCCCGGTCCGACATGACGCGTTGAACGGGCGCCCCGCCGGTCCGCACCGGTGCCCAATGGCTCCAGCGTTCTCGCTCACATTCGTGGAGGAGGGAGGACCAGCATGAACGAGTGGCTGAACATCATCTTCAGATGGGTCCACGTGATCGCCGGCGTGATGTGGATCGGACATCTGTGGTTCTTCAACTTCGTGAACAGCCAGGTGGCCAAGACGTTCGATCCCGACAGCAAGAAGAAGGTGGTCCCCCAGCTGATGCCCCGCGCCCTCTACTGGTTCCGCTGGGGCGCCGCCTGGACCTGGATCTCCGGCATCCTGCTGCTGGGCATCGTCTACTACATGGGGGGCAACCTGCTGCCGGCCGAGCCGTCGATGAGCGTCGGCGCGGGCACCGCCTTCGGGCTCGCCGCCCTGGTCGTCGGGTTCTTCGTCTACGACGTCCTGTGGAAGACGCCGCTCAAGAAGCAGCCGTTCGCCGGCACCGTGGTGTCGCTGGTGCTCCTGATCGCGGTCACTTGGTGGATGTCCTGCTGGTTCTCCGGGCGGGCCGTGTTCATCCATGTCGGAGCGATCTTCGGCACCGCGATGGCAGCGAACGTCTGGATGCGGATCTGGCCCGCGCAGCGCAAGATCATCGCCGCGACCCGCGACGGACAGGCGCCCGACGGGGCGCTCGTGGCGCTGGCCGGGATGCGCTCCAAGCACAACACCTACATGTCCGTGCCGCTTCTCTTCCTGATGGTCAGCAATCACTACCCGACGATCTACGGCGGATCCAACAGCTGGATCTGGGCCATCGGGTTCGTCATCGTCGGCTTCCTGCTGACCTGGGCGATGTACGCCAAGTCGGCGGGCCCGGCGCCGGCGAAGTACTGAAGGCGGGCGCTCAGACGAAGTTCCGCAGCTTCAGCTCGGCGGGGTAGGGGTTCAGGTAGGTCTGGCCCTCGATCCAGGGGGCCGGATGCGCGCGGAAGTGGTGCTTTAAAAGCGTGATCGGGACGATCAGGGGCACCAGCCCGCGCCGGTAATCCTCGATGCACGCCGCGAGCTCCGATCGGTCCGGTGCCGCGATGCGCTTCTTCAGAAATCCGGCCATGTGCTGGAGGACGTTGGAGTGCTTCTTCGGTGTCGCCTTCACGCGCAGCGCGGCGTCGAAGTCCGCCTCGTAGCGGTCGAGCAGATCGGACATCGGGTGCTTCCCCGCATCCGCCACCAGCCGGCCGAGGCGCCGGTAGATCGTCTCGCTGTGCGACATGAGCGCGAGCTTGTGCTGCGTGTGGAAGTCGACGAGATCGGCCGCCCGGGGTCGGCGCGCGACGAGCGACAGCCAGCGGTGCCGGGCGAACAGCCGCTCGACGAAATTCTCGCGGATTGCGGCGTCGCGCAGCCGGCCCTCCTCCTCGACGGGAAGCGTGGGCAGCCTCTCCATCAGCGCCGCGGCGAACAGTCCCCGTCCCTCCTTCCTGGGCATGACGTTCCCGTCGCCGTAGACCTTCACCCGCTCCATGCCGCATGAGGGGGAGTCCTTCTTCAGGATGTAGCCGTGCAGCCGCTCCTCGGCGAGTTCGAGGACCCTGCGCTCCGCGTAACGGCGCATCGCCTCCGTGTGATCCGCGCCCGATTTCTTCGCCACCATCCGGGGCGCCTCCGCCGACCCCACGAGGCGCAGGCTCTCGCGCGGCGTGCCGAGCCCGATCTCGACCTCTGGACAGACGGGAACCCAGCGGACGTACCGCCCGATCGTTCCGGTGAGCAGGCTGTCGTGCTTGTGCCCGCCGTCGAAACGCACCTCGTCCCCCAGCAGACAGCTGCTGATCCCGACGCGGAGGGTCGGCTCTTTCCCGGCCGAACGAATCATCGATGACGACGCGCGTCGCGTCCGGCGCCGGCGGACAGTGCCGCGCGGGCGTCGGCGCGTTCCGGTCCGGCTTCTCCGGCCGATCCGGATCGGGCGGCCGCCACGATCCGCCGGAGCATCCCGGAGAAGACGACCTTGTGCAGCGGGTATAGAAGATACCAGTAAGCGAGCCCGAGCAGGCCTTCCGGATCGAAGACGGCGGTCTGGCGGACGGTGCTTCCCGCCGCGCCCGGCTCCACCTCGAATTCCAGCCAGGCGCGGCCCGGGAGCCGCATCTCGGCCGCCAGGCGGAGGCGCCGATCCGGCTCGAACGCCTCGACACGCCAGAAGTCGACCACGTCCCCGACCCGCAATCCGTCCGGATCGCGCCGGCCCCTCCGCACGCCGACGCCACCCACCAGAAGATCGAGAAAGCCGCGCAGCGTCCAGAGACCGTCGGCGAAATACCAGCCGGTCGCGCCACCGATGCGGCGGATCGGCGCGAAGGCGGCCCCGGGAGCGAGGGCGACGCGCGCCACGCGCGAATCGACCAGGCGCGGTCCGACCCGCACGCCGCCGCGCGTCCCGGCCGTCCCGGCGCGGGCCAGGGTGTCGGACCAGCGGGTCTCGGCGAATTCGCGGTCTTCGTGCCTCAGTGCCGATGCGATGGCGTCGCCGATGCCGCGCGGCCGGATCGGAAAGAGATCCAGCGCCGCGGGGTCGCGCACGACCGTCGGGTGGCGGATGCTCTCGATCAGGAGGCGGCCCACGCGCGCGTAGAGCGGGGTGACCAGACCCAGCCAGAGACTCGACAGACGGGGCGTCAGGACCGGCACGGAGATCATGAGCCGGCGCAGATTCCGCTGCCGCGCGTACTCACGCATGATGTCGCCGTAGGACACCCGGTCCGCGCCCCCGATCTCGATGATCCGATTCTCACCGCCCGGAAGGTCGAGCGAGCGCGCGAGATAGTCGAGAAGATCCTGAATCGCGATCGGCTGAGCGGTGACGGCGACCCACCGGGGGGTGATCATCACGGGGAGCCGCTCGACCAGGGCGCGGATCATCTCGAACGACAGGCTGCCCGAGCCGATAACGATGGAGGCGCGCAGCTCGATCACCGGCACGCCGCCCGAGCGGAGGATCGCTCCGACCTCGTGCCGGCTCTTCAGGTGGCTCGAGAGATCCGGCGCGGCCTCGCCGAGCCCGCCCAGATAGATGATCCGCCGGACGTTCCGGCGGGCGGCTGCGCGGGCGAAGTTGGAGGCGGCCCGGCGATCGATCTCCGCGAACCCGCCCCCGGCGTCCATCGAGTGGATCAGGTAGTAGGCGGTGTCGATCCCGTCGAAGGCGCGATCGAGGGACGCCTCGTCGAGCACGTCCCCCTGCACCACCTCGGTGCCGGGCCCCACGCGCGGGCGCAGGTAGTCGGGCCGCCGAGCCGGGCACCGCACGCGGTGGCCGCCCGCCTCCAGCGCGCCGAGCAGGCGGCCCCCGACGTACCCGCTGGCGCCGGTCAGCAGGATGACCCGACCCGCGCGCGGCGCGTTCATGCGTCGGCCCGCCGCGAGGACCGCGCCCGGCGGTAGGCCTCGAGAGCGCGTCGCCGGCTGTCGGCGTGGTCGACGATCGGCTCGGGGTACCCGTAGCCCTCCTCCATGCCCGGGAGAGCCTGGGAGCGCCCTCCGTTCGATCGAGGCTGGTGGATGCGTCCCGCGGGCAGGCGGGACAGCTCGGGCACGAACCGGCGGACGTACTCGCCGTCGGGATCGAAGCGCCGTCCCTGCAGGGCCGGGTTGAAGACGCGCACGAAGGGCGCCGCGTCGGCGCCGCAGCCCGCCGTCCACTGCCACCCGAGCGTGTTGTTGGCCAGGTCGGCGTCGACCAGAGTGTCCCAGAACCATGCGGCGCCGGCCTGCCAGGGGATGAGGAGATCCTTCACGAGAAACGAAGCGACGATCATGCGGACCCGGTTGTGCATCCACCCGGTTGCGAGCAGCTCGCGCATGCCGGCGTCAACCATCGGGAATCCGGTGCGCCCCTCCTGCCACGCCCGCAGGGCTTTTTCGTCGGACGACCAGCGGATGCGGTCGAAGCTCGCATCGAGAGGCCGCTCGGGGCTCTCCGGGAAGTGATGAAGAAGATGATAGGCGAACTCGCGCCATCCGATCTGCCGGACGAACGCCTCGCCGGGCGCGGCCCGCGCGGCGGGCGACTCGAGGACGGCCGAGCCGACCTGCCGCGCGACGCGGCGCGGGCCTATCTCGCCGAAGTGCAGGTGCGGCGAAAGCCGCGACGTCGCGCGCTCGCCGGGCCGATCCCGCCCTCCCGGATACGCCTCCATGGCCGCTGCGAGGAATCGCTGCAGCTCGGCCTCCGCCCCCTCTTCGCCCGGCTCCCAGAACGTCTCGAATCCGCGGGTGCGCGAGGTCCGGCTCTCGATCGGCAGCCGTTCGAGCTTCGACGCGCGCGGCCACGAGGCGGGGGCCCGCAGGCGCCGCGGCGCCGGCGCCGGCTTCGCCAGATCCATCCTGGCCAGGCAGGCGTTCCAGAACGGCGTGAATACGCGGTACGGCCCTCCCGAGCCGTTGAGGATCGACCCCGGCTCGAACAGCAGCGACGAGTTGAACGTCCGGACCTCGAGGCCCTCCGTCTCGAGGGTGCGCGCGACGGCGGCGTCCCGCGCGACGGCGGCCGGCTCGTAGCGACGGTTCCAGAACAGGGCGCGGGCGCCGGTCGAGCGGACCAGGTCCCGCAGGGCCTCCAGGCTCGGTCCGCTGCGCAGCACGAGCCGGGACCCGAGACGGCGCAGGGATCGATCGAGCCGCGCGAGTGAGCGGCTCAGCCACCAGCGGGAGGCCGTCCCGGGCGCCCAGCGATCCTCTTCCTCGGGAGCCCAGATGTAGACGGGGATGACGGGAACCCGGCGCGCGGCCGCCGCCGCGAGAGCATCATTGTCGGCGAGACGGAGATCCTGACGTAACCAGACGATCACCGGACATTCGCTCATGAGGTCCTCCCGCGCAGGCGTTCGAGGGCGCGTCGCATGCCCTTCATGTCGTCGAGGTGAACGGCGCCGATGATGCGCAGCGCGTCCCGGTAGCCGGATGCGGCCGGCCCCCCCACCAGGATCGCCGTCGTGCCGGGCACCAGGGTGCGGAGCCGCACGAGCTCCTCGGCGACCCGGGGATCGTCGGCGGGATAGACGAGGCTCAGCGCGATCGCTCCGGCGCCCTTCTGCCTCGCCGCCGCGGCGATTTCCTCGGCGGGGAGGTTCGGCCCGAGGTAGACGACCTGCCATCCCTCGGAGGCCGCCGTGGTCGCCGCCACCAGGGCGCCGAGCTCGTGCTGCTGGCCGGCGGGGGTCGTGACGATCAGGGTCGGAGCGCTGGCGGGAGCGACCTGCACCCGGCCCATGTTGCTGACGACGGTCCGCACCACGGCCGAGGCGAGATGCTCGTGCACCACGCGGATGCGACCGTCGCGCCACCGGTCGCCGATCGCGCGCATCAAGGGAAGGATGACCCGCTCGATCGCCGCGATCTGCCCCAGGGCGAGGTAGGCGCCGTCGATGCGGGCCTCGAGATCGACGACATCGAGATTGCCCACGGCGTCGACACAGCTCTCGAGATGGCCGGCGGCGTCGATGCCGGATTCCGTTCGGCGGCCGTCGCCGGCGCCGCGGGGAGCGCCATCCCGGGGGGCCGGCGCGGCCGGGCGGACGCGGCGCACCGCCTCCTCGTCGTCCCGCAGCATCTTTCTGAGGCGCTCGGTCGGGAGGCGGGCGATGTCGCCGATCCCGCGCCCCCCCTGCGTCAGTCTGCGCAGCAGGATCAACCGCTCGATGTCCTCGCTCGAGTAGAGCCGGCGGCTGCCGGGGGAGCGCTCCGGAAGGATCGCCTCGTACCGCCGCTCCCAGGCCCGCAGCACGTCAGGGGTGAGGCCGGTGCGCCTGGCCACCACCTGGATCGGGTGTTTTTCCTCCATTTTCGGCTCCTCAGTCACCAGAGATGAGTATACGGCTCTGTCTAATATATGTCAAGAAAAAATCCAGAAAATGTGTTGACAAACAGATAGTGTCAATGTATTGTCTAGGACATCAATTGAAACGATTCTTCGGAACGAGGAGGAAGGGAACCATGAAGATGCTCGATGTCGTCGCGGCGATCCTGCTGGTGGTCGGAGGCCTGAACTGGGGGCTGGTCGGGATCTTCCAGCTCGATCTGGTCGCCGCCCTGTTCGGGGAGGCGAGCGCTCTCAGCCGCCTGGTCTACACGCTGGTCGGTCTCAGCGCCGTCTATCAGGGTCTGCAGTGGAAGGCGATTCAGCGCCGCTGGGCGACGGCCCACGCCGCGATCTGAGCGTGGATAGCGCCATCTCGACGTTCAACAACACGCAGCACACGAACAACGACTCTGGACACTCAAAGGAGAAACGATCGATGAATTCCAAAATGTTCCGTTCGACCCTCGCAGTCGCACTGGCGTCCGTCCTCGGCCTGGGGGCCCTCTGGGCCGGTGCCCACATGTCCGAGAAGCCGAAGATGGACATCGTGGACACGGCGATCAACGCCGGCTCGTTCAACACGCTCGTGAAGGCGGTCAAGGAGGCCGGCCTCGTCAGCACGCTCAAGGGTAAGGGGCCGTTCACAGTATTCGCGCCGACCGACGAGGCGTTCGCGAAGCTCCCGAAGGGCACCCTGGAGAATCTTCTGAAAGATAAGGAGAAGCTGGCGGCCGTTCTCACCTATCACGTGGTGCCGGGCAAGGTGATGGCCGCCGACGTGGCCGGCCTCAAGTCGGCGAAGACCGTTCAGGGTCAGTCGATCACAATCAACACTGGCGGATCGGGTGTCAAGGTCGACAGCGCCAACGTCGTCAAGACCGACATCATGACGAGCAATGGCGTGATCCACGTCATCGATACGGTCATCCTGCCGAAGGGCTGATTCCCTGAGGCGGACGTTTCACCGCCCTCGTCGAACCATCCTGAGGGCTTCCGATATCAGGGGGGTGGCCGGTGTCCGTACCCCCGGGATTCCAAACTCCGGCCGCCCCCCTGATTGTTTTTCGAGGATGACGATCATGAACCGCGACAACGGAAACCGCGGCGGGAAGCCGGACGCGCCGGCCGGGTCCCGTCTGATTCTCTTCGTCCACGGCAGCAGGGATCCGCGCTGGCGCGAGCCGTTCGAACGGATGACGGCCGATCTGATGGAGCGCGTCGGCCGGGGCAACGTCCGGCTGGTTTACATGGAGTTCGCCTCCCCCACCCTGATGGATGCGGCCGCGGATGCGGTGCGCGACGGCGTGAAGCGGCTGCGGCTGCTGCCGCTCTTCCTGGCGGGTGGGGCGCACGTCGCGCGCGACATTCCCGAGCAGGTCGCCGCGGCAAAGGCCAGATTTCCGCAGATCCACATCGACGTGCTGCGACCCGTCGGCGAGGATCCCCGCTTCGCCGCCCTCCTCCGGCAGGTCGCGGCCGAAGCCGCCCGCCCCTGATCCACTCCCGCAACGCGACCCCCGGCTCCGGCTGTGACCGGGGCCTTGTACGGTGGAGTCCCGCGTGGTAGATGAGCGGTGCCCGGCCCGCCGGCCGTGCTGGAGGACCGGAAACGATGCCTGAAAACGGCGACCTTCTCCCGAGCGTCGAGGTCCTGACGGGAGAGAGTCCCTCGTTCGCCGTCATCTGGATGCACGGACTGGGCGCCGACGGTCATGATTTCGAGCCGATCGTCCCCTACCTCGGCCTGGGCGAGGGCTCCGGCGTGCGTTTCGTCTTCCCGCACGCGCCAAAGCGGGCCGTGACGATCAACATGGGTCTCATCATGCCGGCCTGGTACGACATCCGCGCGATGGAGCTCGAGCGGGAGCACGACGAGCGGGGGATCCGGGAATCGGCGGAGTCGATCGAGGCGCTCATCGCCCGCGAGAAGAAAAGGGGTCTCGCGGCGGGTTCGATCGCGCTGGCCGGCTTCTCGCAGGGCGGCGCGATGGCGCTGCACGTCGGGCTCCGGCATCCGGAACCGCTGGCCGGTATCCTTGCCCTGTCGTGTTACCTCGTAGGCGAGGCCTCGCTGGAATCGGAGCGCTCCGACGCCAACCTCTCCGTCCCGATCTTCCAGGCGCACGGCACGCAGGATCCGATGGTTCCCCTCGATCGCGGCGCGGCGGCACGCGATCGCCTCGTCGCGCTGGGGTACGACGTCGCCTGGAACACCTACCCCATGGGGCACGAGGTGCATCCTCAGGAAATCCAGGACATCGGCGCGTGGCTGAAAGGACTGCCGGCCTTCAAGAGGGCCGCATCCGGGTGAGCGTCGGCCCGCAGGGACCGCCTCCGTTCGGGCGGGGGCCGATCGACATGAAGTAAACTCCACGCGGTGCGAACAGGCGCGATCGTCCTCTCATTCGCGATGATGTCGGCTGGAGCGCTGCCGGGCGCGATGTGCGGAGAGCCCGACGAACGGTCCGGCGCGCCGGCGGGCCCCGGCCGGGCGTTCCGCGCCTTCCTCGACGACGGCCGGTACCTTCTCACCTTCCCCACCCGGCCCACTCGCCGTGGAACGATCCTGACGGCGTCCGTCGTCGGCGCCACCGGCATCCTCCTGACGCGGGACGAGGCGATTCTCGACTGGATCGGCGATCACCGATCGGAGACCAGCGGCGATCTCGAGCGGGTGTTCGAGCCGATCGGGCGGATCGGCAGCGGGTTCGCGATCACCGGGAGCGCCTGGCTCCTGGGGCGCGCCGCGGGACGCGATCGTCTGCGGCGCACCTCGGCGGTTGCGTTCGAATCGTTCATCTACACGGCCGCGATCACGTCGGCCGCCAAGGGCCTCTTCGCTCGGGAACGACCCGACGGCTCCGGATCGAAGGGGCAGTTCTGGGAGGGCGGGACCTCGTTTCCCTCGGGACACACATCGAGGACCTTCGCCATCGCATCCGTGTTCGCGGAGTCGTACGGACCGCGCGCCGCCTGGGTCGCTTATCCGATCGCCGGGCTGGTCGGCCTGGCCCGCATGGAGAACGACACCCATTGGGCCTCCGACGTTCTGGCGGGCGCCGGTCTCGGCATCGCGATCGGGCGCGCGCTCGCCGGCCGCCACGGGCTCGATGCCGGCCGGGTCGCTCCGCCGCCGGACGGGGATCCCCGGGCCGCGGCCGCGGCCCGCCGCGCGCGGCGGCCGGTCTCGTTCGTCGTGTCCGCGGACGGGAAGGGACTGTTCGTGCGCATCGCGCCGGGCCGCGCCGGGCCGGGCGGGGACCGTCTATAATCCTCCGTCCTTCGTGACGATGGTTCAGCGCCCGCGAACCGGCCTGCCCGGGCGCGGGCGGGGTCGCGCGCCGCCCAGATGGATTCCACCACCGACCCGCTGCGCAGAAGCATCCGCTCGACCCGGCTCGAGGCGGTGCCGTTCGCCATCATGACCGGGCTCACCGATCCGTTCATGATCCCGTACGCGCTCGCGCTCGGCGCCTCCGCCCTGCAGGCCGGCCTGATCAGCTCGGCGCGCAACTTCGTCGTGTCGATCGCCCAGGTGCGCTCCGTCGAGGCGGTCCACCTGGCGGGCTCGCGCCGGAGGCTCGTCCTGTGGGTCGTGGGACTCCAGGCGGCGCTGTGGGTTCCGATCGCGTTCGTGCAGCCTCTGTTCGGCGGCTGGGCCGTCGCGGCGCTGATCGCCCTCTACACGATCGGCACGACCGGCGCCGCGCTCGGAGGCCCCGCTTGGGGGAGCATGGTGAGCGAGTACCTGCCCGGGGAGAAGCGCGGCCGCTTCCTCGGGCAGCGCGACATGCTCGTCGGCATCGGCACCGCCGCCGCCGGGATGCTCGCCGGCGCGCTGCTCCACCGGCTCTCGGCCCGCCCGCTCGCCGGATTCGCCCTGCTGTGCCTCATGGCCGCGCTGTGCCGCGGCCTGTCGTGGCTGTCCCTGAGAAGCCTGGTCGATCTTCCCTGGCACGAGCCGGCCGCCATCCGCGCCTCCTTCCGGTCGTTCCTGCGGAGAGCCCCGCACGACAACTTCGTCCGCTTCTCCCTCTGCTTCGGAGCGTTCAACTTCGCCGTCAATTTCGCGGTGCCTTACCTGACCATCTACATGCTGAAGGAGCTGCGCTACGGTTATCTCACCTACGCGGTGATCACGCTGTCGGGCACGATGCTCGGCAACCTGCTCATCCCGCGCTGGGGGCGTGTGGCGGACCGGCGCGGCAACCGCGTCGTCCTGCGCTGGACGATGGCGGGAGCGAGCCTGGTCCCGTTCATCTGGGGACTGTCCGCCCGGCCGGAGTGGCTCATGTTCGCCCACCTGATCGGCGGGTTCCTCTGGGGCGGCATCAATCTGTGCGCCGTCAACTTCGTTTACGACGCGGCCGGCCCCTCCACGCGCACGCGATCGCTCGCCTATTTCAACGTCATCAATGGATGCTGCATCAGCCTCGGCACGCTCGCGGGAGGGTGGTGCCTGACCGGTCTGCCCGAGGTGAACGGCTCGGCCTTCATCGGCCTGTTCATGGTCTCGGGCGTGATGCGGTGCCTGGCGACGGCTCTGTTCGACTCCGTGGTGAAGGAGGTGCGTCCGGTCCGGCAGTCGGGCCTGCGGGAGGTCCTGCGCGATCTCGTCGGGCAGCGCGTCGTGCAGATCCTGGGATACGACTGGGGCCGGGACAAAAACTAACGGCACGAGCGTCCGGGGGGACTGCATGGAGCGCTCGTGCCGTTGTGGACCGCTACCGCTTCCCGACCTTTTGGCTGGAATCTCGGGTCGATGGATTCGGACCCGTCGTGGTCCTGGGTTGAGCGGCGCCGGCGTCCGGTTTCGCCCTGATCTTCTCCTCCGGTTTCGCGGCTTTCGGATCGTGCCGTGACGGCTTCATGCGGCGACCTCCTTGTGGGGTGGAGTCATCGAGTCGCATCGAATCGGGCCACCCCGTCGCGCCGGATTGAAGAGCAACGCTCGTGCCATGAGAGGGGAAAGCCTGGAATGGCCGGAGGGGGCCCGGCGGTTTACTGACGGACGCGGAACGGGCCCGCGATCGGAGGACGGCCCCCGGATCGCGCCGGAGGCGGCGGATCCGATCGGAGCCGGGTTGGGAGATCAGCGCCGTCTGAAAGATTCCTTCCTGAGACCGTGGCGCTTCATCAGATCGTACAGTGAGCGTTCGTTGATCCCGGCGCGCCGGGCCGATTCCTTGATGCTGCCCGAGGTCGATCCGAGAAGCTCCTCGAGGTAGCTCTTCTCGAACCTCGCGATCGCATCGCGGCGGGCCTCGCGGATCGATTCGGTGATCCGCGTCCCGGCCCCGTCGTGGATGCGGGGCGCGGAAGCGACGCGCGGATCCCGCGCCCCCTCCCCGCCCGGCGCCTCGGTGATCGAGCGGGGAAGATCCTCGGACCGGATCTCGGGACCGGCCGACAGGAGCACCGCCCGCTCGGCGACGTTGATCAATTCGCGCACGTTGCCGGGCCATCCGTAGGCGCAGAGCGCGCTCATCGCGTCGGGCCGGACGCCACGGACGTTGCGCCCCAGCATGAGCCGGAACTGCTCCACGTAGCTCTCGACCAGGGAAGGGATGTCCTCGCGCCGCTCGCGCAGCGGCGGAAGGGTGAGGGTGACGACCGCCAGACGGTAGTAAAGATCGGACCGGAACCGCTTCGCCCGGACCTCCTGTTCGAGGTCGCGGTTCGTCGCCGCCATGATGCGCACCTCGATCGGGAGGGCGCGCTCCGAGCCCAGACGGCGAACGCGCCGATCCTCGAGGACCCGCAGCAGCTTCACCTGGAGGTGCAGCGGGACCTCGCCGATCTCGTCTAGGAAGATCGTGCCGCCGCTGGCCTGCTCGAAGAACCCGCGCCGCGCCCGGTCGGCCCCGGTGAAGGCGCCCCGCTCGTGACCGAACAGCTCGCTCTCGAGCAGGGTCTCGGGCAGGGCGCCGCAATTGACCGCCAGAAAGGGGCCGGCGCCGCGGGGGCCCTCCTCGTGGATCGCCCGGGCCAGCCGCTCCTTGCCCGTGCCGGTCTCGCCCAGGATCAGGAGGGAGGAGTCGGAGTCGACGATGCGCCGCGCCACCCGCATGAACTCCTGCATCGAGGGGCTTTCCGAGATGAAGTCGTCCAGCGCGACGCGCGACTGCGGTCCGCCGGCTTTGAGCAGCCGCAGCGCCTCCTCACGCCGACGTTCGATGAGGGCCTGCAGCGTGCCGCGGAGCTCGGCGTCGGTCAGGCCCTCGTAGAGCACGGCGAGGCAGCCGTCACGCAGCAGCGCGGCGCGGCGCTTCGGATCCTCCCGATCGCACAGGACGACCACGTCGGGGTTTTCGGGAAGACGGCGGACGGAGGCGATCCACCTGCCCGCCGCATGGGGGAGGAGGCGGTGGTCCACGACCACGATGTCGGCGTCGCCCTCATCGATGACGTCGCGGAGGCGGCCCCCGCCGGTCGCGCTGGTGACGCAGAAACGGCATCCCTCGAGCAGGCGCTGCAGGCGCTGCCTGGTCGGGTCGGAGTCGACGGCGCACAGGACGCGGATCAGCATGAGGCTCCGTTCCAAATCGGAGGTTTTACTTCCGATCGGGCACAAAGTCAAGCGGAACGGGAACTTGTCGAACGCCCGGAGCCCCGTCCCGGCGCCGCTCCGGCCGCCGCCCGGCCATTCGGCCGGCCCCGCTCGGGTATAGTCGGCCCGGTGCCCGAGCTTCCCGACGTCATCGCGTACATCGAGGCTCTCCGGGAACGGATCCTCGGCGAACGGCTCGAGCGGGTGCGTCTGAAGAGCCCGTTTCTGCTCCGTTCGGTCGAACCGTCCCCCCGGGATGCGGAAGGGAGGTCGGTCGAATCGATCCGCCGCGCCGGCAAACGGATCGTCCTGGGGATCGAGGGCGATCTGTACCTGGTGCTGCATCTGATGATCGCCGGGCGCCTGCACTGGCGGGCGCGCGGCGCCGGCGTGCCCGGGAAGATCGGCCTGGCCGCGTTCGACTTCGCGGGGGGCTCGCTCATCCTGACGGAGGCCGGCTCGAAGAAGCGGGCCTCGCTTCATCTCGCGCGTGGCGGAGAGGCGCTCGCCGCGTTCGACCGGGGCGGGCTCGAGATTCTCGACGCGGATCGCGCGGCGTTCGGGGGCGCGCTCCGGCGCGAAAACCACACCCTGAAGCGGGCGCTGACCGATCCGCGCCAGTTCAGCGGCGTCGGCAACGCCTACTCGGACGAGATTCTGCACAGGGCGGGTCTGTCCCCCATGGCGCTCACGCGGCGTCTGTCGGACGGCGAGATCGCACGGCTGCACGAGGCGGCCGTGGCCGTGCTCCGGGAGTGGACGGAGAGGCTGAGGAGAGAGCGCGCCGGCGGGTTTCCGGAGAAGGTCACGGCGTTCCGGGACGGCATGTCCGTGCACGGGCGATTCCGGGAGCCCTGTCCCGCCTGCGGGACGCCGGTGCAGAGGATCGTCTACGCCGAGAACGAGTGCAACTACTGCCCGCGGTGCCAGACCGGAGGCAGGATCCTGGCGGACCGGGCCCTCTCGCGCCTTCTTCGCCGAGACTGGCCGAAGACGATCGAGGAGATGGAGCGGCTCCGATCGTCCCGGCCTTGATGAAGCGCCGTCCCGAATGATAGAAATCGGTCTGCACCCATAAGGAGACACCGATCATGGCCGAGGCGGATCCCGGCAAGGAGCCGAAGAACTTTCATCTCGACGTCCCGGCGGAGAACCGCCCCTTCTTCGTCAAGGGGGCCGGCGCGTACGACTGGGGCATGCAGAACCGGATGTCGCAGATCTTCGACGCGTCCTCGGGCCGCACCGTGATGCTGGCGATCGACCACGGATATTTCCAGGGGCCGACGACCGGCCTGGAACGCGTGGACGTGAGCATCGTTCCGATCATCCAGTACTGCGATGCGCTGATGCTGACGCGCGGGATGCTGCGGACGACCATCCCGCCGACCTTCACGCGCGGGATCGTCCTGCGCGCGAGCGGCGGCCCGAGCATCCTCAAGGAACTGTCGGACGAGGAGGTCGCGGTCGACATCGAGGACGCCTGCCGCCTGAACGTGGCCGCGCTGGCCGTGCAGGTGTTCGTCGGCGGGGAGTTCGAGACCCGCTCCATCCGCAACATGACGCGCCTGATCGACCTGGGCACCCGGTACGGGATCCCCGTTTTCGCGGTGACGGCGGTCGGAAAGAACATGGTGCGCGACGCCAAATACTTCCGTCTCGCCTGCCGGATCTGCGCCGAGTTGGGCGCGCAGTTCGTGAAGACCTATTACGTGGAGGAGGGGTTCGACACGGTGGTGGCGTCCTGCCCCGTCCCGCTGGTGATGGCGGGCGGGAAGAAGCAGCCGGAGATCGACGCGCTGACGATGGCTTACAACGCCGTCAACGAGGGAGCGGCCGGCGTCGACATGGGCCGTAACATCTTTCAGTCGGAGGCGCCGGCGGCGATGATCCGGGCGGTGCGCAAGGTCGTGCACGAGAGGATGAAGCCGAAGGAGGCGCTCGACTACTACCGCTCCCTCGCGAAGGAAAGCCGGTAGCGCCGCCGGGCCGGATCAGGCCGATTGCGCGGCGGCCGGCGGCGCGACCGGAGGCGCGTTCCCGGCTGCGCCCCCCGCCGCGGCCTCCTCGCCGGCCACCGGCAGCGTGATCACGAACATGGCGCCCCGGCCGGGCTCGCTCTCCGGCCGGATCTCCCCACCGTGGTCCTTGACGATGCCGTAGCTGACCGACAGGCCGAGGCCCGTCCCCTTTCCGGTCGGCTTGGTCGTGAAGAACGGCTCGAACATCCGGTCCATGATCTCCCGGGGAATCCCCGGCCCCGTGTCGATGACGCGCACCTCGATGCGATCGGATCCCAGAGGCCGCGTCCGGAGCGTCACGGTCCCGCCGTTCTCCTCCATCGCGTGCTGGGCGTTGATCATGAGATTCATGAAGACTTGCTGCAGTTGATTGGCGTTGCCGCGGAGCGGGGGCAGATCGGGGGCGAGGTCCTTGACGAGCTTCACCTGCTTCAGCTCGAGTTGATGATGAACGATGGCGGCGGCGTCCTCGGCCACCCGGTTGAGGTCGATGATCTCGAAGACCGCCCTCTCCTGGCGGGCGAATCTCAGAAGATTCTCGATGATCGCCTTGCAGCGCCGGGTCTCCTTCTCGATCAGCTGCAAATTTTTCTCCATCAGGGTCCCCGGCTCCGCCTTCCTGAGGGAGAGCTGGGCGCAGCCGAGGATGCCGGCCAGCGGGTTCTTGACCTCGTGCGCGATCCCCGCGCCCAGCTGCCCGACGGCCGCCAGCTTCTCCGACTGGACGAGCTGGGCCTGCGCTTCGAGCAGCTTCCGGTCACGATCGCGAAGACCCGAGGCCATCTGGTTGAACGAGTTCGCCAGCGTCCCGATCTCGTCGCGCGAACCGATCTGCACCTGAATGTCGAACCGGCCCCTCCCGATCTCCTGCGTCGCCTGCGAAAGACGCTCGACCGGACGCGTGATGCGGCGCGACCAGAAGAGCCCCGTCACCGCGGCGATCACGAGGAGAGCCAGGGCGGCCAGCAGGAGGCGGTTCAGGAGATCGCGCGACGCGAGGTATGCGGCTGACCGGGGGATCTCGGCGCCGGCCAGCAGGCCGCCGTACCCGACGTCCGCGTAGCCGCCGATCATCGGCTCGCCGTCGCGGTCATACTCCAGCGTGATCCCCGCGCTGTGCGCGGAGCGGGCCGTGTCGACGCCGTCCGGCAGATCGATCCGATCGTGCAGGACGACGCGGCCGGCGTTGGAGTGCGCCAGGAGCAGCCCCTCACCGTCGGCGATGAAGATCTCGAACACGCCGGAGCGCGACGTGAGCCGCAGCAGATTGTCCAGGCGGACGATCCCGGTGACGATCGCGGGTCGACCGTGCTCGCGCTCGCTGTGCGCGATGGCCAGCGTCAGGGTCGGAAGATTGCGCGAGAGCGTGGAGTTCTGGACGAAGATCTCGCCCGATTCGACGCGATCGACCGGCAGCGGCAGCTTCGTCCTGTAGTCCTGGATCTTTTCCTTGCTCAGGCCCGCGGCCTCGAGCGTGGCGGAGTCGTAGGCGCTGGCCACCTCGCGGCCGTCCTCGTACAGGGCGACGGAGATGAGGGCGGGGAAGTCCTGGAAGAAGCCGTTCAGCAGCTCGGACTTCTGAGCGCGGGGAATGTCCGTCCGTCGAATGATCCGGGCGTACGCCTGCAGCCGCTCGCGGTAGCCGACCAGAAGGGCGCGTCCCTCCTCGGCGGCGTTGAGCGCGACCACCGAGGCCAGGTCGTTGATGTACGCCTGCTTGTCGCGGTGGAACAGATTCGCCATGGTGAAGGTGATGACGCTCACCACCGCGGTCACGACCAGGAGCAGCGACATCATGATCTTGAATCGTATGGGAAGAAACCACCGTTTCATCATGTTCGCCTCGCGTCCCTAGTAACGGGCGTTGACGGCCCGGGAGCGGTACGTGACGTTCCCGGCCTCGTCGATCGCCTCGACGACAATGACATTCACGCCCCGCTCGAGCGGGACCGTGTGAGAGAAAGCGCCCGACGGATCCACGACCACCTCCTGGTCGGCGATGATCACGCGTGTTCCCGGCTCGACCCGTCCCGTGAGGACGACGTTGCTCCGATCGACCACTCCGTCCGGGAAGTCGACGGTCAGATCCGGCTCCCGGCGGTCGCGCACCACGCGGAACGTGCGCGGAGGGCTCGGGGGCCCCTCCAGGGCTCCGCGACGGGCGCTCACGCGCCAGTGGTACTCCCCGTCCCTGAAGTTACCCAGAATCGATTCGAATCCCGGGACGATCTCCTGGTGAACGACGTCGCGGAACCGTCGGTCGCGCGCGACGCGCAGCACGTACGAGGTCTCGCCGGTCGCGGCCCGGCCCGGTTCCCCGGGGGCGCCGGGAGGAGGAGCCGAGCCTGCCGACCAGCGGAACGTCAGTCGCGCGCGTGACGACCGGATCCGCTCGCGGTTTCCGTTCCGCGGATCGACAAGGGCCGGCGCGGGCGGAAGACTGACCACCGGTCCGAGGGCTCCCCCCTCGTCGACCGTCACCGCGCTGTTGGACCCGACGATCATCGAACCGCTCGCCGAAGTGACCTCCGCAGATCCGTCCAGCACGGAAAAGGTCGACGACCGATCCTCGTTGACACGGACGGTGAACTCGGTCCGTGTGCCCGGGCCGGCGTCGGAGCGGATGCGAGCTGATTCGGTCGCCGCCTCGATCTCGACCGACACGCTCTCCCGATCCGAGATGGCGATGGACCCGCGCAGCTCGCCGTCGAGGACGATGAGCGACGCGCGTCGCATGTTCCGGTGGGCCTCGTGCCGCGTGCTCTTGACAATGATCAGCGAGTTCTCGTTCAGGGTCAGCGCGCTGTCCTCGGAGAAGGTGATCGTGGCCCGGGAGCGATCGAAGGTCTGCACGGCGTGATATTCGCCCAGCTGGCTTCCGGCGCGCGCGTCGGTCCAGGCGATGGCGTCGGACGGCTTGTCCTTGACGCTCCGGTGGATGTGCGAGAGGAGCGCGACGAACGGCTCGCCCTCGATCGATTCGTCTCCGTCCAGCTCGAAGCGCGGGCTCCCCGCGGCGGACCCGCGATCGGCGGCCCGGCCCGAACGCATCAGATCGCCGAGGCTCGTGCCCTGCGGGAAGCTGATGCTGAACAGCCCCATGAATCCCAGGAAGAATCCGAGCACGATGGCGACCGCGAGCAGGATCTCCGCACCGCGCCCGAGCAGGAGTCTGGTCAGACGTCCGATCATCAGTAACGCCCCTGGATCCTGAAGAACCAGCCCGTTGCCGAGTAGTCGTTGACCGAGAACTCGTCGTCAGTGAAGTCGGTGAAGTTGAACCCGGCCCCGACGCGGAAATTGCGGTGCAGGTTCCACATGACCTCGGTCAGCCATCCCTGGCGCCTGTCGTCGGCCTCCTTCTGGCCGAGGATCCTGTACTCGAGCCCCAGCTCGACCGGCCTCCAGATCCCGAGGTTGAGCCTCTGGATGGCCAGATACGAACGCGAACGGATCGCGGCCAGGCCGCTCAGTCTCTCCTCCTGCGTCCGCGAGGCGACCTTCGTGATCCACTCCAGGCGGCGCGTCACCTCGTAGGCCGCCTCCATCGACAGAACGTCGAGCACGCGCTCGCTGCTCTCCAGTTCGCCTCCCGCCAGGGGGCGCTGGTCGAGGATGCGCGTGTACCGTGCGAGCGCGTTGATCCGATCATGCTCGACCGGTCGGTAGGCGACGCCGACGCTCCGTTCGTCCAGTCTGGCCTCGACCCGATCGGCGTCGCGGTCGAGGGTCTTGCTGTACCTGAACCGGCCCAGGAAGGAGAGGTCCGGGCTCAGGCGCACGTCGAACGTGTTGAAGGTGAGGATCTGCGATCGGCGCGTCGCGCCTTTGTCCAGGCGCCACTGCGTGCGGGACAGGGCGGAGAGTCCCCGGTCGTTGGAGTAGGTCACGCTCGCCGTCGCGGCGGTCCGCTCGCTGACGGAGCCGCCGCCGGTGACGTCGGCGGTCTCGCCGCTCAGCAGCATGCGGACGCCGGGGACGACGTCCCACTGTCGCTGCACGCCCAGGAGCGACACGCGCCGGCGACCCTGCTCCGAGTCCTCCCACTGATACTCGCTGTAGATGCGGCTGTCGTCACCGATCGGCGCGCGGGCGCCGACGATCGTCGAGGTGCGCTCGCCGGCGCGATCATCCACCACACGCTCGGTCACGTACAGGCGGTTCTCGCCGGCACCCAGGATCGCCCCCGCCTGCGCGGAGCGTCCCAGCGAGCCGTCGGTCACGCTGGCCGTCAGCGCCAGCGATCGGAGGGCGCGGAACTCCACATCGAGGGTCGTCTGATCGTTGTCCGGCCCGCTGAGGGTCTGCTGGCGCTCGAGGCGCGCGATCAGTCTCTCGGTCAGCTTCGACCAGAAGCGCGCAGCCCCGAGTCGGGATTGCTGCAGCCGGTTCCCGCCGGCGTCCTTTGTCTCGTTCTCCAGGAGCTCGATTCCCAGACCCCAACGGGCCAGGTCGCGGTTCCACTGGATTGAGGTGATGGCGCCGGAGGCCACCGCTCCGGGGGCCAGCGTTCCGGTGAGTTCCTCGCGGTCGTGGCGCAGCGCCACGATGTCCTCCCCGGAGATCTGGAGGCGGAGATGAGCGCCCGTCTTCTCGGTGCCCTGCTCGAGCGCGTTGCCGTTGGAGAAGAATCCCGGTTCGAGCTCCTTGCGGTAGAGGTTCACACCGTAGCGTCCCGGGCTGCCGAACCACTCCCCGACGTCGAGCTCCGCGATCGCCTTCCACGCGGACCCCTCCTCGAGCCCCGTCGTGGGCTTTTGGATGTAGGTGACGCCGCCGTCATCGCTGAAGAAGGTGACCGAGTCGACGCCGTCGCTCTCGGCGTATTCCGCGACGATGCGCGAGCGCCGCCCCAGACGGATCTCGGCATCCGCGCCCTGCAGCTCGTAGGCGCCGGCGCCGAGCTCGTCCTCGATGTAGGTCCCTCCCACGGCCACGTGATCGCCGATCTGGCGGCGGACCCGTCCGCCCGCCGCGGTCTTGTCCAACCCGTCAACCACGCTGTCGTAATCGATCTGCACGAAGACGGGGTGGCCGGACAGCAGCTCCCGGTCGACCAGGGAGCCGCCCGGCGCCACGCTGGAGATGGGGCGCCGGAACATCAGGCGCCCCTCCTCGTACTTGATGACGTAATCGGAGCCCGGGCTCTGCCGCGTGCGGCTGAGCGCCAGGCCGGTGTTCTTGTCCCGGACGACCAGCGTGACCTCCTCGCTCCCCTCGACGACGTTTCTCTGGCTGAGGTAGTAGAGCGATCCCCCGGTGGCACGCAGCTCGTCGCGAACGTGCGTCTGGCGGACGTCAGCCGCGAACAGGACGACGTGCGTGTCCGGCTGCCCGTACTTCGTGCGAGACAGCGACTGGTAGACGAAACGGCCGCCGTGCAGCGTCCGCTGATAGGCTGAGAGCTCCGTGCCGGTGAGCGCGAGAGGGTAGTTGCCGATCGTGGCGTGTATCGTGTCTCCCTCCAGCGCGAGATACAGCTTGCCCTGGCTCTGGACGTCGTACACGACGGTGCCGTCGTCACCGTAGATCGGATAGAACTTGTCGGGATCGAGGTTGGTCAGCAGGCGGCGCGTCTCGTCGACGTCGAGATCGCCGAAGATCGATCGGGTCCGATCGTTCTGCGAGTCGAGCGCGGCCGTGATCAGGTACCGCCCCGCGATGCGTCCCTTCAGGTAGAAGGCCACGCGCCCCTCGGTGAACAGATCGTCGTCCTCGATCCCGGCGGCCTCCACCAATCCATCGCCCTGAATCTTGCCGATCATGCCGTCGGCGAAGGCCAGCAGGAAGAGCTGGTGAGCGCGCACCTCGACGTCGCGCTCGATGCGCCCGGTGCGGCCGAGGCGATCGGTGACCTGGACGACCAGCCGCGCCGGGCCTTCGGGAAGATCGACCGATCCGGCGAAGGTTCCGTCGTCCCGCACCCGCATCTCGACGCCGTTGACCTCCACGCGGCTTCCGGGATCGGCGCTTCCCGACAGGCCGAGGCGCGCCGAGGACAGCGGCGCGCCGGGGGGCGGGAGGTCGACCGACAGGTGCGGGATCGCCTCCTCGCCGATGATGATCATCCCGCTCTCGTCCCGGTCGGTGACATCGACGCGAAGGCTCGCGATCCGGATCTGGCCGTCCGGGGCGCGGACGAGCAGGCCGAAGATGTTCTCTCCGAACGACAGTCTCAGCTCCTTTCTGAAGGCGCCGTCCCCGTCCGGCACGAGCGGCTCACCGTCCATCTCGACGACGTTGCCGGGGTCGGTGGATGCCTCGAACCGGCACACGGCGGCCGGCGAGGCGGCCGCGGCGTCGGGAGCTCCCGAATCCGCGCCCTCGGTCGCGGTGGGGGACACGCGGCAGGTGGCGTCGGCGCCGCCGAACGGCAGGGCGATCCGACCGATGGGCGCCGTGATCGTCAGCGCGGGCAGCGTGGCGACGGCCTGGACGCGCCGTCCCTCGGCGTCGCTCATCGTGATCTCGACGTCCCTCCGTCCGTCGAGCGCGATCTCCGCCTTGAAGCGACCGTCGCGCCTCACGTCGACCGGATCGCCGTTGATCGAGACGGCCGGCCGCGTGCGGTAATGATCGCGCACCCGGGCGCGGAGCTCCTTGCGGGCCTCGGCCCGGATCTCGACCCGGCGGTTGACCCGGCGCCCCTCCTCGGTGTCGTTGCTCGCGATCGGCTGGTCCTCGCCGTACCACATCGTCATGATGCTGTCGGGCGAAAGTCCGCGTTCCCTGACCAGGTAGGTGGCGGCGGCCTCGGCCCTCCGTCGCGAGAGCTGCAGGTTGAACTCACGTGTCCCTTGCGCATCCGTATGGCCCTCGACGATGACCCGCTCGTCGGAGAACGGCCGCATAGCCTCCGCCGCTTCGTCGAGGATCGCTCTCGCCCTGTCGCTGAGGACGGCGTCGCCGGGTGCGAAGGCGTCGCCCGTGAGCCGGATCGTCAGCAGCCGGCTCCGGTTGACGCCGAAGATGCGCCGGGCGGTGGCGCTCGACGTGCCGTCCGCGAGCAGCAGCTCGAGCTGGTAGTGATAGACGCCTCCGGCCTCGACCAGCGCGCCCTCATCGGAGCGGCCGTCCCACGGAACCGCCTCCGGCGGAGATCCCTCGCCCTCGATCGTGCGGAATGGGTCGCCACCCGCGGTGAGGATCCGCAGGCGCCAGCGCCGGACGTCGTCTTCGGGGTCGGTGCCAACCTCGAACTCGACCGGCCGTTCCAGCTCGTCGCCGGACAGGCGCACGGCGTCCTCGACCCCCTCGACCGTGATCTGAACGTCGCTGGATGGAAAGCGCAGCATGCGGCCGTTGAGCAGAGCCGAGAGGGCGTCCACGTTGCCGACGATCTGCGCCGGATGATCCTCCGGCGCGCCGGTCACCGCTAGGCCGGGCCGGGCGGGCCCTCCGATCGACTCGGTCTCCCTGACGGTGACGACCCCGAAGTTGGCGCGCGCCATGAGCCCGGGCGACACCCAGAGGATCCGGCTGTCGTCGGTCACCACCATCGATCCGGGCGTCAGACTGTGACGATTGATCTTGATCATCCGCTGTCCCGGCTTGACGGCGGGGAGGTGGTACCGTCCGTGCGCGTCCGTCACGGCGTATGTGCCGTCGTCCAGGGCCACCATGGCGCCGGGGACGCCCGGCTCGTCGTGGTCCTGCCGGCCGTCCCGGTCGAGATCCTCGAACACCTTGCCGATGACGATCGCCAGATCGAACGTCGGATCGAGCTGCACGTGGACGGCGGCGCCGGCCGTATTCCCGACCGCCACGGCGCCCTGGAAGGGGGTTGCGAGGTTCGAGTGCTCGCCGGGGAAGACGCCGCTGCCGACGCGCAGGACATAGCGGATCTGCACGCGCTCGGCGACCGCCAGATCGAACGGACCCAGCGAGACCGGCCGCACGCCGCTCGAGGGGAGGGGAGCGATGACGTCATCGGCCGTGCCGAGCTGGCCGTCGACGCCCGCCCGGACCAGGCGGACGGAGGAGGGCTCCAGCTTGAACCCCGCGGGGATGCGGTCGCTCACGGTGATGCCGGTCAGCGGCCCGCCGCTGGTGTTCTCGGCCGTGACGACGTAGTCGGCGAGGCCGCCGACGGAGACCTCCCGCTGCGTGGAGCTCTTGGACAGGAAGACATCCGTCAGGGCGGTCGGCGCTGTTGAGCGCGTCGCCTGGTCGTCCTCGGCGGGGTTGGCGTTGTTGGGCGTGGAGTCGGGGTCGGACTCGGTGGCGGCGGTGACCTCGGCGACGTTGTCGTAGACGCCGGCGGCGTTGACGGAGGCGGTGATGTTCAATGTCGCCGACCCACTCGCCGCGATGGCGCCGACGGTCCAGAGGCCGGTGCCGGGAACGTAGGCGCCGCCGCCGTCGTCGGAGACGTAGGTGTATCCCGAGGGCAACGGGTCGGTGACCTGGACGCCGGTGGCGCCGCTGGGACCGGCGTTGGACACCGTCACCGTGAACACGACGTTGGTGCCGACCATCGGCGTCGGGTTGTCGACGGTCTTGGTCAGC
>JBFGDZ010000020.1:0-30141 GCA_041580375.1 Candidatus Polarisedimenticolia bacterium | reverse complement strand
GGCGACCCGGCCGCCCCGATCCCTCAAAGCCCGGACCGCCGGCCCGGCCGGGGGAACCCGGCCGGCAGACACGGAGCCTTACCCGTCGGTATCGCAACCGCCGTGCCAGGAGCGGATCGGCGTGAAACGGCCTGAACAGCGGCCCGGCTGCGCCGGCGACCCCCTGGATCCGGAACGGACGTCGTGATTCTGGTCACGCCGCGGCGGCTCCTCGTGGCTGTCGTGACGCGAATCGTTGATCCTCCGGCAGTTGCCGCGTCAGAGTCGATGTCCAGATGACGGCTGGCCGCGCCGTGCGTGTCGATCCTCCGCACACGCTCCGCGGCGGCGCGCGAAAAAGAAACCGGCCCCGCGGACCGAACCGCGGGGCCGGAATGACGCAGGGATCACCTGCGCGTCAGCTCACGTCGTTTCGCCTCGTCCGATCCCCCCTTTCCGATCAGGTCCGCGACGGGACCGTGGATCGATCCAGCCGGTCCATGGTGACGCGGTACACGAAATAGAGAGCGAACGGGACCATGAGCGCCGGCAGGACGACGACGAACCCGGCCTGCCGCACCAGCACGAAGACGGCGGTCGCCGCGAGCGAACCCAGGAGGATCTCGCTGCCGGACCAGCACACCGACTCGCGCAGGACCGTCCAGGGTGACAGGTCGCGCTCGCAGGCCACCGCGATCGAGACGAGCAGCGCGTTGACCAGGTAGTGGGCCACGGCCACGATGATCATCAACGGCACGAGCGTGCCGGCGGATAGCCCGCCGCCCCAGACTCCCCCTTTCGGGACGAACTGCGCGAACAGCAGGGCGGCCAGATGAATCGAGATGGCCATGCCCATGGTGTTGAACAGTCTCTTGTACCAGAGTCCCCGGGCGCGGCTCGACGCTGCGAAGCCCTCGACGGCCGCCGTCAGAGTCGCCGGCGCCGTGCCGCAGAGCAGGAGCGAGAGCAGGATCAGGACGTCCGAGAAGGCCACGCGGCACCCGATGGGGCGGAGACGGACGCTGAGCGGCCCGATGGCCAGAGTCAGGAGCGCCATCACCGCCCAGATCAGGATCGTTCCGCCGAGATCATCGCGAAGGAGCGCGGCGATCGAGGTTCCGATCACCCAGGTGCCGCCGACCGTGACGAGAGCGAGGTAGATGAAGGTTTTTCGGTTCACGGTTGTTCCGTCCGGCCTAGAAATAAAGGGTCCAGATGAGGCCCGAATACCAGATCGTGAAGCCGCCGTTGTAGGACCAGATCAGGCCCTGGTCGGTCGACAGATACCAGTTCCAGATCAGGCCCGAAGCGTCCACGGTGAAGAAGTCGTCATCGATGAGGCGGTTCTCCCAGTAAACGCCGCTGGAGGCGAGATCGTCATGGTACTCGACCCCCTCCGCGGACGTCCCGCCGTCCCAGGCGACGCCCTGCCACGTCCCGTTCGATCCGTAGACGACGTGATCGTCGGAGTACGTGCTGGCGTAGATCGAGGTGCCGCTCCAGGAGCCGAGGTTGTACGAGAATCCCCAGATGAGCCCCTGCGCGTACGCTTCCTGCTGCTTCTCGATCAGCGCCGTGCCGGTGACCCAGTTGCTCCACCAGATCAACCCCTGGCTCCAGGCGACCGGCTCGCCCGCGATGGTCGACGTGGCATCCGGGACGGTTCCGGTCAGGAGATTCTCGCCCGTCTGCAGCTCGCCGGCCCGCCGTTTCATCTTCGCGGCCAGCAGCACGGCGCCGTCGGCGTTGAGCAGCCCGGCGCCCTGCTCGAAGAGGTCCGGCCCGTCCATGATCTGCGCCGTGTACATGAGGATGGCGCGCACCTGGTTCGGCGTCAGTGCCGGGTTCGCCTGCAGCATCAGCGCCACCGCGCCCGAGACGACGCCGGCCGACATCGAGGTGCCGCTCAACGTCATGTAACCCGACCATGGGTTCGTTTTTCCGGTATCGAACCGCAGGGCCGGGTAGTTCGTGACCAGGGTGTTCCCCGCGTTCTCGAGGGAGACGATGCCGAGCCCCGGCGCCACGAGGTCGGGCTTCGGCAGGTTGTCATGAAGGTACTCGCCGGTCGCCGGATCGACGCTTCCGGAGCGCGTCGGCCCGCGGGACGAGAACGGAGCGATCCGGTCGTCCGAGCGCGCGTGCGTGCGCCCCGTGTCCGCGGCCCCGACCGTGATCACGGCCGGCGAGATCGCCGGCGACGGGATGCCGCCGTAGACCTTCTCGCCGGACGAGTCGAGGCCGAAGTTCCCGGCGGCCGCGACGACGACGATCCCGGCCGATGCGGCCCGGGCCGCCGCCTGGCACAGCGGATCGTGCCGGTGCGACTCGATCGGGGGCGCCGCGAGCGACAGGTTGATGACCCTGATGTTGAGGGCCGCGCGCTGGGCGATGGCGAAGTCGATCGCCGCGATCACGTCGCTGATCCGGCCGCGGCCGTACCTGTCCAGCACACGCAGATCGACGAGATGCGCGCGCGGCGCGATACCGGCGAAGTCGTATCCCGCCAGCTGCGACGCCTTGCCGCTTCCCGCGATGATGCCGGCGACGTGCGAGCCGTGTCCGAAGAAATCGTCCGACGATCCGCCGTCCACGAAGTCGATTGCGTAGAGGACGCGCGACCCGCCGCTCTCGCGCAGGTCGACGTGCTTCGACTGGATCCCGGAGTCGATAACGGCCACGCCGACTCCGCTGCCGTCGTAGCCGAGACCGTAGCCGGAGAGGATGAGATCCAGGCTGCTGCGCACCGTCTCCGGATAGACGTTCAGGGCGCCCGAGGCGGCCTGGATGTGACTGGCCAGCCCCTGCACGGGCCTGTCGGGGATGACGTACTGGACCCCGTCGATCTCGCCGAACTGCTCGACGCGATCCAGAGGCAGCTCGAGGGCCATCTGGCCCACCTGCCGCATCGCCCTTCGAACGCGGCCGCCGAGCCCTTCCACCTTCCCGGCGACCGCGGCACCGCCGCCATCCACGACGGCCACCAGCCGGACGGTGTCGGCCGGACTCCCCTTCTTCAGAAGATGAACGAGATCCGGGGCGAGTTTTTTTCCGCGGCCGTTGCCCGGTCCCGAGTCGGCCGGAGCCGGGGCCGCCGCCAGCCCCAGCGTCACGACGGTGATCAGAAGGATGCGGAGGGCGCGAATCGCCGAATGCGCCCGCCGCTTTCTCCTGACCCCGGCGCGCTCTCTTCGCATCCTGGTGGTTCCCTCTCTCATCGACATCGAAGGTCCCTCTCCCATTGCTTTCGGCGGTCGGGATCCGTTTCCCTCTCCGCCGACAGCCCGGCAGTCTCGGAGAGACCCGCGGCTTTCCGTCCCACCCTCGCGGGTGGTTTGGCCTGGCACTGGTCGACTCATCCATGAGCAACCCTCGCGCCAGATCGGACGCCGGCCGCCCGCTGGCCGTGGGGAGGAGGGGTCAGACGCTTTGTTTTCAACATGTTTGCAGGGTCGATCTCAATCTCGAGGCGGGGCCGTGCGAGACCGATCCGTTGACGGAACGAGCAGCGCGGGGTCCACAATCCGCACACCCCGTGATCAGGATCTGGACCATCGGCACCCCCGATCAGGGACAAGTTCCCGTCTGCCAGACACTTCGATGCCCTGTCGTCGATTGATCAGCCCTGGGCGGGTCGTGTGCGGACCGTGTGCATGCGTCCCGGTGGAGTGGAGGGGGCCGCGGGGGCGTTCCTCCAATCTTGACCGGTCGGGCCCCCGCCGCTATGATTCCCGCAAGACGCCCGGGCACAGCCCGCGGGGGACCCCGAACTCATGGAAATCGCGTGGTTTAAGAAAGCCCGCAAGCCCAAGCAGCCGGTCGAGCGCAAGCGGATGCAGGTCCCGGAGGGGCTCTGGGTCAAATGCGACGGATGCAAGGAGATCATCTATAAGAAGGAGGTCCTCCGCAACGCGAACGTCTGCCCGAAGTGCAACTACCACTTCCGCATATCGGCGCGCGAGCGGCTCTCGGCGTTGTTCGACGAGGGGCGCTACCAGGAGTTCGACGCCGACGTCTACTCCATCGATCCCCTGAAGTTCCGCGACGTGAAGCCCTACAAGGACCGCCTCCGCGCCTACCGCGAGCGGACCGGCCTCAACGACGCGGTCATCAGCGCGCGCGGAACCATCGGCGGGCAGGCGGTCGTCCTGTCGGTCATGGAGTACGGGTTCATGGGCGGCTCCATGGGCTCCGTCGTGGGCGAGAAGGTGACGCGCGCCGTTCTGAAGGCGCTCGAGGAGCGGGTCCCCCTCATCGTGATCTCGAGCAGCGGGGGGGCGCGCATGCAGGAGGGCATCCTGTCCCTCATGCAGATGGCCAAGATCGCGGCCGCCCTGCACAGGCTGCACGAGGCGCGGATCCCCTACATCTCGGTCCTCACCGACCCGACGACCGGCGGCGTGACCGCCTCCTACGCCATGCTGGGCGACCTGAACATCGCCGAGCCCAAGGCCCTCATCGGGTTCGCCGGGCCGCGCGTGATCGAACAGACCATCCGCGAGAAGCTGCCGGAGGAATTCCAGCGCTCCGAGTTCCTCCTGGAGAAGGGAATGCTCGATTTCATCGTCGAGCGCCGCGAGATGCGTGACGTCCTCATCCGCTGCCTGAAGTTCATGGCCAACCCCGAGCTGCTCGCCGCCACGCCTTCGGCGAGCGGAGCGGTGTCGGAATCCGGGCCGGGCGCTCGTGAAACCCCGCCCGAGACGCCATCATCCGGCGAGAGCTCCCGCCCGATCGAGCCGGTGCCGTTCCCCGGCACCATCGCCGCGCGCATGCAGAACCTGCAGAACGAAACCTAGACATCACAATGCACGTCTCCGAAAGGCTGGATCGTCTGCCTCTGGGGCGGTTTCATTACAAACTCCTGCTCCTGAGCGGGCTCGGGTGGTTCTTCGACTCGATGGACACCGGGCTCGTCTCGTTCGTCCTGGCTCGCCTGAAGGTGGAGTGGTCGCTCACCCCGCCGCAGATCGCGTGGACCGGCAGCGCCGCTCTGATCGGGATGCTCCTGGGTGGCGCGCTCGCCGGCCACCTCTCGGATCGCTACGGCCGCAAGGCGATGTTCCAGGCCACTCTGCTGATCTTCAGCGTCGCGACGGGCCTGTGCGGTCTGGCCTGGGGGTTCGCATCGCTGATCGTGCTGCGGCTGCTCGTCGGCTTCGGTCTCGGCGGCGAGCTCCCGGTGGCGGCCTCCCTGGTGAGCGAGTTCTCTCCGGCCCGGCACCGGGGCCGGCTGGTGGTCCTCCTGGAGTCGTTCTGGGCGTTCGGCTGGGCCGCGGCGGCGATCATCGCCGATCTCCTCGCGCGCTGGGCCGAGGCCCGCGGCTCGTCGTTTCCCTGGCGCTTCGCGTTCTTCATCGGAGCCCTGCCCGCCTTCTACGTTCTCGTGCTGCGCCGATCCCTGCCGGAATCTCCCCGTTTTCTCGTCGAGCGCGGCCGGGTCGACGAGGCCGAGGCGACCCTGCGCGCGGTCGAGTCCGGCAGCGGCGTCCCCGTCGATCCGGGGGCGCGGCTCACGGCGGCCCCGGCACCGGCCGCAGGGAGGGCACGCTTCCTGGATCTGTTCGGGCGCGATCTGCTGCGGCGCACCACGATGCTCTGGATCCTGTGGTTCACCATGGCTTATTCGTTTTACGGCATCTTCATCTGGCTGCCGACGCTCCTCGTCGAGCAGGGCCTGGCCGAGGCGACCTCATTCCGCTTCACGATGATCATCACGCTGGCGCAGATCCCGGGATACTTCGCGGCGGCCTACCTGGTGGAGAAGATCGGCCGCAAGGCGACGCTCGTCCCGTTCATGCTGCTGTGCGCCGGGTCCAGCTATTTCTTCGGCGCGGCCCGCACCCCGTCCGACCTGATCCTCTGGGGCTGCCTGGTGTCGTTCTTCAACCTCGGAGCGTGGGGCGTCACGTACGGCTACACGCCCGAGCTGTACCCGACGCGGCTGCGCGGCACCGGTTCCGGTTCCGCGGCCGCCTTCGGCCGGCTCGGGGGCATTCTGGCGCCGCTCGTCGTCGGCTCGATGATCGGCTCGTGGGGGGGCGGGTTCGGCGCCATCTTCACCATGTTCGCGGGCGTCCTCGCGGCCGGGGCGGTGGGCGTGGTGCTCCTCGGGGAGGAGACGCGCGGAAGGACGCTGGAGCAGATCTCCGGCGAGTGACCGATGGACCATCGTGAGGCGATCGAATACCTGGAGAGTCTCGAGCCCCAGCGGATCCGCCCGGGGCTCGATCGGATCCGCGCGCTTCTGGCGCTGCTGGGTGATCCGCACCTCGAGGTCCCCGCGGTCCTGATCGGCGGGACGAACGGCAAGGGATCCGTGTCGGCCTATCTTGCGTCGATGCTCGAGGCCGGCGGAATCCCTGCCGGCCTGTACATCTCGCCCCATCTCGTGCGTTTCGAGGAACGGATCGGGATCGCGGGCGAGGCGATCCCGGAGGCCGAGGTCGCGGTCCTGGCGTCGGAGATCCGGGACGCGATCGGCCGGCTCGAGCGTGCCGGGGCCGAGGGCCCCACGTATTTCGAGGCCACGACGGCGCTCGCGTTCCTTCACTTCGCCCGGCGCCGCGTCCCGATCGCCGTATTGGAGGTCGGCATGGGAGGACGCTTCGACGCGACGAACGCGGTGGAGCCGCTCGCCTGCGCCGTCACCCCCGTCGCCATGGATCACATGGAGTGGTTGGGCCGCTCGCTGCGCGAGATCGCCCATCAGAAGGCCGGCATAATGAGACGCGGGATCACCGCCGTCATCGGTCCGCAGAGCGAGGAGGCCGAGGAGGTCCTCCTGGCGGAGGCCGGCCTCATCGGCGCCCGGGTCGTCCGCACGAGCCGGTGCGCGATCGATCCCGCGGACGGCGCGAGCCGGTTCCCGGACCCCCCCGTGCTGGATCTCGTCACTCCGGCCCGGAGTTACGTCGCGCTCCGACCGTCCCTGCGCGGGAGACATCAGGTCGAAAACGCCGCTGTCGCGGTGCTCCTCGCGGAGGATCTCGCCGCCCGGGGATTCGCCTCCGTCGGCGCGGAGGCCATCGCCCGCGGCCTCGAGCGCGTCGTGTGGCCCGGACGCATCGAGATCATCCGGGGGGAGACGGACGTGCTCCTCGACGGCGCCCACAACCCGGCGGCCTGCGTCACCCTGGCCGACTACATCGGCGATCATCACCGCGGGCGGCGCGTGTCGCTCGTGTTCGCCGCGATGAAGGACAAGCCGATCCCGGAGATGCTCGATCGTCTCTGTCCCCTGGCGCGCGACGTGGTCGTGACGGCCCTCCCGGTCGCGCGCGGCGCGGACCCCGCCGCGCTGCTGAAGATAGCCTCCCGCCGTCATCCGCGCGTCCGTCGCGCCGATCGGGTCGGCGAGGCGCTCGACCTGGGGCTGCGCGCGGCCGGTCCCGGCGGGCTCTGCGTGGTGAGCGGATCGCTTTATCTCGTGGGCGAGATCAAGAGGCTGGGCCTGGATGCGTCCGGGCGGCTCCTGCAGTCCCCTCCGCCGTCCGCGCGTCCGGTCAAAAACGGAACCGGAGATCGAAGCCGGATCGCGACGCGGTGAATCCGGTCGCCCGCTCGAGCGCCGCATCGCTTTTCGAGTAGAAGGCCTCGAGCGTCGCGCGCGCTCCGAGCGCGAGACCGAAGCGGGCGTGAATCGCCTGCACCGTGTCGTCGGTCTCCGCCTCGATCCGTCCGGCGCCTCCCGTCTCGAAATCCTGGCGGCCGAACGTCCCCTCGATCCGCCAGAAGATCCGCCGCTCGAGATAGTCGTCCCAGACCGCCACCGTGAGCAGCTCCGCGTCGTACCGGAGCGGATCGAAGTAGCCGTTGTCGCGGTCGGCGTTGAACGAGAGATACCGGGACTCGAAGACTGCGCTCACGCCCGGATTCTCCGACCGCATCGCCCAGATCAGGCTCACGCCAGCGCTGCGGCGCGCGTTGCTGTCCGAGTAGGACGCCAGCCCGGCCGTGCCGAGCAGGGTCCAGGAGGTCGCGGGCCGGTACTCGATCGCGGCGTCGGCCTCGTCCACGCGGATTCCGCGATCGATCAGCACGGCCGTGTCCAGGAGCGCCTCCCGCGCCATGCTTCCTTTGAGAGCCAGGCGCGGGCCGACCTCCCACCTGATGAAGCCCCCGCCGATCCCGAAGGTGCGGGTGTCCCCTCCCAGATCCTCCTCCCACGCCGCGCCGACGCGCGCGTGAAACGTGATCGATCGGATCACGAGCGACGTCAGGCTCGCGATCAGCGTGGCGGCCTCGTCCTCCGCCACCTCGCTGAAGCTTCCGGAGAGCGGCGCGACTTCGTCGCAGAAGGCCCGATCCTCGCAGCGGAACTCGGCCGCGTGGCGGGTCAGGGCGATGCGGACCTCCGTCTGCGGCTCGGCGTGAAACGTGGCGGCGATCGACGCGACGTCGACGCGGTTGCCGTTCTCGTCGCTGAAGCGAAAGCCCCCGGCGTTTCCCCGCGGCCTGAGAAACGTGTGGACCTCCCGCTGCAGCTCGCGCGCTTCGCGGCTCATGGGGTGATCCAGGACGATGTTGTCGATCTGTTCGCGGGCGGAGCGATGGAGTCCCTGACGGTGTCGAATCCGGACCATCCCGATCCGCGCTTCGAGGTTTCCGGGAGACGCCCTCAGGATATCGTGATAGAAGCGCGACGCATCGTCGTACTCCCCCTGAAGGGTGCGGAGCATCGCGCGACCCACGTGCGCCTCGATCGGGGCGATCCGCCGGTCCTGCATCATGACGTAAACGGCCTCGGCCTCGTCGTACCGCCCCTTCTCGCCGAGGGCATGCGCCAGCCCCAGGAGGATGCGCGGGTCATCGGGGTGCCCGTCCCGCAGTCCCCTGAAAATGCGGATGGCGGCGTCGAGATCGCCGCCGTCGGAGAGGACGACCGCCAGGTCGAGTAGCAGGCCGGGGTCCTCGGGCGCATGGGAGAGCGCCCGTCGGAGGCTCGACTCCGCCTCCTCGAGGTCGCCGGCCCACGCCTGCAGGAAGGCGAGCCGCTGAAGCGCGTGGACGGAGCCGGGCCGCAGCCTCACGATCTCGGCGTAGAGATCGCGGGCCCTGACGTAGTCCTCGCGATCGAACGCCTCGTCGGCCTGCCTCAGCAGGTCTGCGGCCGGCGCATTCGCGGGGGCCGGCTCCGTCTCCGCACCGGCCGGCGCCGGGACGCCGCCCGGGGCGAGCAGGAGGATCACGAGCGCCGCGGCCTGCCTCATCATCCACGAGCCTCCGGGTCCGGGGCACGCCCGCGGCGTGATCACGAGCGCCGGTGAAACGTTCGCGAGGTGGAAACGGGGCGGGAGGCGGTCGTGCCGAGTCGAGATCGAGGTCACTCCCGCGCCCTCGTCATGAGGGGGAGGCCTCGAGGGAGCCCGCCCGGCTCGTGCGGGCGCGGCCGCCGCGCCCCGTCGACCCGCAGTGGCTGCCGGACTGGCGGGGTTTATACAGCAAACGGTCGGAGATTGACAAGCGCGGCCGCGGTTCGCTAAGGTCTCCGGACACCCGCGTCGGTCAGGAGGTTCGCGTGTCGCGCTCGGCTCTGCGCTGGGCCGCGCTGAACCTGCGCTGCGCCGCCGAGCCCGGCCTGCGCAGAACGCTCATCGCCGGGCGGGCGGCGGACGGCCGGTGGCGTCCGAAGTGGGACGCGATCCTCGACTCCGGGTGGCTCGAGGCGGCCCGCGGGGAGATGGAGCGGGTCCGCCGCTCCGGGTCGCGCGTCCTCACGCTCGAGGACGAGGACTATCCGGCCCTGCTGCGCGTTTCTTCGGACCCGCCGCCGGTTCTCTACGTCCTGGGACGGCTGCTCCGCGAGGACGGGCTTGCGGTGGCGGTGGTCGGATCGCGGCGGGCGACGCCCTACGGCATCGAGCAGGCGGAGCGGATCGCCGGCGATCTCGCGGCCCGGGGCTTCACGATCGTGAGCGGTCTGGCGCGCGGCATCGACGCCGCCTCACATCGCGGGGCCCTCGCTTCGGGGGGGCGCACTGTGGCGGTTCTCGGATCCGGGCTGGATCGGATCTACCCTCCCGAGCATCTCAAGCTCGCGCGGGAGATCGCGGACCGGGGAGCGGTCCTGACGGAGTTCCCGTTCGGAGCGGCTCCGCTGAAGCGTCACTTTCCGGAGCGGAACCGCGTGATCGCGTGGTTGTCCTGGACGACGATCGTCATCGAGGCCTCGCGCGACAGCGGCTCCTTGATCACGGCCGGTCTGGCCGCCGACGAGGGCCGCACGGTTCACGCCGTGCCGGGGCCGGTCGGGTCTCCCGGATCGGAGGGGACCAACGCCCTGCTGCGCGACGGTGCCCTGCTGTGCCGCGGCGCCGACGACGTGTTGGACGATCTGGGGCCGTCGATCGTGGAGGCCGCCTCCCCGATCGGAACGGGACGCCGCGGCGAAGGCGGAGACGGGGACGGGGCTCCGTCGGATCGACTGCGGCCGGCCGCCGGCTCGGGGTCGAGTCCCGAGGAGCGCCGCGTTCTGGAGGTGCTCGGGAGGAGCCGGCCGATGTCGATCGACCGGCTCGGGGAGGCCTGCGATCTGAGCCCCGGGGCTCTGCTGGCGACCCTTCTGGAGCTGGAGCTCCGCGGGCTCGTGAGACGGCTCCCGGGGCGCCTCTTCGGCGCCTCGACTTGCAAAATTTGACAGACGAACCTATTTATCGAAGGATAGTGGGCTCTTTGGGGGAGACGACGCGTCTCCCCGGAGCCCGGGAGACGTTTCGTGGCGAAATCGCTGGTCATCGTTGAGTCGCCGGCCAAGGCCAAGACGATTCACAAGTTCCTCGGCCGCAACTACGCCGTCAAGGCCTCGATGGGTCACGTCCGCGATCTGCCCAAGAAGAGCCTCGGTGTGGACGAGAAGCGCGATTTCAAGGCCACGTACGAGATCCTGCCGGGCCGCAAGAAGATCATCGAGGAACTGAAAAAGGCCGCGGCGTCGGCCGAGAGGGTGTTCCTGGCGCCCGACCCCGATCGGGAGGGGGAGGCGATCTGCTGGCACCTTTCGGAGCTTCTGAAGAAGACGAACAAGAATCTGCACCGCGTGATGTTCAACGAGATCACCAAGCGGGCGGTGCTGCACGGGATTCAGAACCCCTCCAAGCTGGACGGCCACAAGATCGACGCCCAGCAGGCCCGCCGCATCCTCGACCGCCTCGTCGGGTACAAGATCAGCCCCCTCCTGTGGGACAAGGTGCGCCGCGGGCTGTCCGCCGGGCGAGTGCAGTCCGTCGCGCTGCGCATCGTCGTCGAGCGCGAGCGGGAGATCCAGGCCTTCAAGCCCGAGGAGTACTGGTCGCTGACGGCGCTGCTCGAGGGGAAGGAGCCGCCCCCCTTCGAGACCCGCCTCATCAAGGTCGAGGGCAAGAAGGCCAATCTCAAGAACAAGGAGCAGACCGACGCGATCCTCGAGGGCCTGAGGGGCGCGGCGTACGTGGTGCGGTCAGTCCTCGCCAAGGAGAAGAAGAAGAACCCGGTACCGGCGTTCATCACGAGCAAGCTCCAGCAGGAGGCCTCGCGCAAGCTCGGCTTCAGCGTCAAGAAGACGATGACGCTCGCCCAGCGGCTGTACGAAGGTAAGGACGTCGGGGACATGGGCACGGTCGGTCTGATCACTTACATGAGGACCGACTCGACCCGGATCGCTCCCGAGGCGCTGCAGGAGGTGCGGGCCCACATCACGAAGGCGCACGGCCCCGAATTCCTGCCGGATCAGCCGCGATTCTACAAATCGGCGAAGATGACGCAGGGCGCCCACGAGGCGATCCGCCCGACGTCGATGGATCTGACGCCGGAACGCGTGAAGCGGTACCTCCAGAAGGACGAGTTCACCCTCTACAACCTGATCTGGAACCGCTTCGTCGCCTCCCAGATGAAGCCGGCGCTGTTCGACGTGACGACGGCCGACGTCGAGGCGGGCCGCTGCCTCTTCCGCGCCACCGGATCCACGCTGAAGTTCCCGGGATACCTGGCGGTCTACCAGGACGTCGCGGACAAGAAGAAGGAGGAGGCCGCGCAGCCGGAGGAGGACGAATCCGGACGGGTGCTCCCGCCCCTGTCGAAGGGCGATCGGCTGACCCTCAAGAAGCTCGACCCGAAGCAGCACTTCACGCAGCCGCCGCCGCGCTTCACGGAGGCGTCGCTGGTGAAGGAGATGGAGGAGAACGGCATCGGCCGGCCTTCCACCTACGCCACGATTCTGGCGACGCTCCAGAACCGCGAGTACGTCGAGAAGACGGAGGGAAAGTTTCTGCCCACCGAGCTCGGGATGACCGTGACCGATCTTCTTGTCGGCCACTTCGGGGACATCGTCGACGTCACCTACACCGCCCGCATGGAGGAAGAGCTCGATCAGATCGAGGAAGGGGAGCTCGACTACATCAAGGCGCTGAAGGATTTCCACAAGCAGTTCATGAAGGATCTGCGGGCGGCCGAGAAGGAGATGGAGAACATCAAGACCAAGGCCGAGCCGACCGACCGGACCTGCGACAAATGCGGCAAGCCGATGGTCATCAAGTGGGGCCGCTACGGACGCTTCATCGCGTGCTCGGGCTATCCGGACTGCAAGAACACGCAGGAGATGGCGGGCAACTCCCTGGCGAACAACGGCGGCGGGGGCGAGACCGAGCCGCCCGCCATCCCCGAGGATCACGGCACCTGCGAAAAGTGCGGATCCGCCATGGTTCTGCGAAAGGGCCGGTTCGGCCCGTTCATCGCCTGCTCGGCCTACCCGGACTGTCGCAACACCAAGAAGATCGCGCTCGACAAGGAAGGGCGAATCACCGTGACGAAGAAGCCCGACCGCATCCTGGACAAGCCGTGTCCGCGGTGCGGCCATCCGCTTGCCGTCAAGGACGGCCGGTTCGGCGAGTTCACCGCCTGCTCGACCTATCCTGACTGCCGCTACATCAAGCTGAAGGAGGTCGGCCTCGATTGTCCCCGCGACGGGTGCGGCGGCCGGATCGTGGAGCGCCGTTCCAGGCGCGGCCGCCTTTTCTTCGGCTGCAACAACTACCCATCGTGTGACTTCGTGTCCTGGTACCGGCCCGTCGCGGAGTCGTGCCCGTCCTGCGGGAAGGACTACGTGCTCGAGAAGGTGACCAAGCGGGACGGCGTCACCCACTTCTGCGACGCCGACGGCTGCGGCTTCAAGAAGGCCGTCAATTCCTGATCCGGAGACCCGATCCGGCTCAGTCCGGGAACCGCTCCTCGAACGCGCAGGCGGTCGTCCCGTCCTCCGTGAACCGGCACTCGTAGAGCCCGAATCTCCGGGTCCGATCGTCCCAGCGGATGTTGAACGGCGGATCGGCCCCGGCCCCCGGGCGCCCATCCCCGTCGACCGTGATCGGCGTGAGCGCGACGGCCACGTGGCCGCCCGCCTCCTCGGCACGCCCGCTCCAGCCGATCGGGTTGCCGGGGGTGCCGTAATCGGCGAGATCGAACAGGGGACCGGTCCGATCGCGGATCGCATCGTCCGCCACCAGGACGGTGTCGACCGCCGTGCCGCGCAGAAGCACGATCCGCACCCGCCCGGCGAGGAAGCCCACGGGATCGGGGCAGAACCCCCCCGCCTCGCAGGCCTCGACGATGCGGCCCAGCGCCGCATCCGGCAGAGGCTCGGCGACCAGGAGCTCCCTCCCCTCGGTCGCGCCCAGGAGCACGGCGGCGATGACGGAGAACCGCTTCAGGTTCAGCTCGCGCCGGATCCTCTCCAGGTCGGACGGCTTCACGATCGCGGGAACGGCGTCGCCGAACCTCACCCCCCCGGTCGCCGGTGGCGCCGCGCCTCCGGGCCCGGCGAGCAGGACGCCGGCGGCGAGAATGCGCGCCAGGGCGGCCGGGCGTCCCCGCCCGCGGGTACTCTGAGCCCGGGCTCCGCCGCGAGAGTTCGTCATCGGCGCCAGTATAGCGTCCCGCCCGCTGTAGAATGGTCGGCCGCGTGATCCTCTGGTACCGCAGGCTCTACGACTGGGTCCTCCGGTGGGCGACGACGCCGTCCGCCGGGACCGCCCTGTTCGTGCTCGCGTTCGCTGAATCGTCCTTCTTTCCCATCCCGCCGGACGTGCTCCTGATGGCGATCGTTCTCGCCGATCGCGAGCGCGCCTGGCGCTCCGCCTGGATCGCCACGGCCGGGTCGGTGCTGGGGGGGCTTCTGGGCTACCTCATCGGCTGGGGCTTCTGGGGCGCCGCATCCGATCTGTTCTACCGCTTCGTGCCGGGCTTCACGCCGGAGACGTACGCGCGGGTCTCCGATCTCTACGAGCGTCACAATTTCTGGGTCGTCTTCACGGCCGGCTTCACGCCGATCCCCTACAAGGTGTTCACCATCGCGGCGGGCGTCGCGCGGATCTCGGTCGCCACGTTTTTCATCGCCTCGGCGGTAAGCCGGGGCGCCCGGTTCCTGCTCGTTGCCGGACTCCTCTACCGGTTCGGTCCCCCGATCCGCCGCTTCATCGACCGCCACCTGTGGTGGCTTTCGATCCTGTTCGTCGCGCTGCTGATCGCGGGCTTCGCGGCGCTGTCGCGGGTGGTCTGACGCACCGCGTGGTATAATTCCGCTCCTCGAACGTCACGTCCGCGCGCACTCCGTCCCCGCGCGGCCCGATCGCGCCCTCCAGGAGACATGCACATGGCCGGCGAACGGATCATCATCGTGGGCGGCGGCCTGGCCGGCAGCGAGGCCGCCTGGCAGGCGGCCCGTCGCGGTGTGCCGGTCGAACTGTACGAGATGCGCCCGCAGCGTCAGACCGCCGTTCACCGGACACCGGATCTGGCGGAGCTCGTCTGCTCCAATTCTCTCAAGTCGAATCTCATGGACACGGCGTCCGGTCTTCTGAAGGAGGAGATGCGGCGCTGCGACTCCCTGATCATCCGGATCGCCGACGGCGCCCGGGTGCCCGCGGGAGGGGCGCTCGCGGTCGACCGGGAGGTCTTCGCCCGCCGCGTGACCGAGGCGATCGGCTCGCTCGAGAACGTCCGGATCCACCGCCGCGAGATGACGTCGATCCCCGACGACGGCCCCTGCATCCTGGCGACCGGCCCGCTCGCCACGGATGCCATCGCCGCCTCGATCGCGGCGTTCACCGGCAGGGAGTACCTGTACTTCTTCGACGCCATCAGCCCGATCGTCGAGGCCGACACCATCGACCGCGGCCGGACGTTCATGGCGTCGCGCTACGGCAAGGGAGGCGACGATTACCTGAACTGCCCCATGAGCGAGCGGGAATACGACCGGTTCTACGAGGCGCTGATCAACGCCTCCGAGGCCCCCACACACGAATTCGAGAAGGGGATCCAGTATTTCGAGGGCTGTCTTCCGATCGAGGAGATGGCGCGCCGCGGCCGGGAGACGCTGCTGTTCGGACCAATGAAGCCGGTCGGTCTGGTCGATCCGAGAACGGGGCGCCAGCCATTCGCCGTCGTGCAATTGCGCCAGGACAGCCTGGCCGCCGACTTCTACTCCATGGTGGGCTTCCAGAACCACCTGAAGTTCGGCGAGCAGGCGCGCGTCTTCCGCCTGATCCCGGGTCTCGAGCGGGCCGAGTTCCCGCGCCTCGGCCAGGTTCATCGCAATTCCTACATCAACGCTCCCGCGATCCTTCTGCCGACCTTGCAGGCCCGGCGCAGGCGCGATCTGTTCTTCGCCGGGCAGATCTCCGGGGTGGAGGGGTATCTCGAATCGGCCGCCTCGGGGCTCATCGCGGGGATCAACGCCGCGCGGCTCGCCCGCGGGCGGTCTCCGCTCGTCTTCCCCGCCACGACGGCGCTCGGCGCGCTGACCCATTACATCTCGTCGGCCGAGTCGAAGAACTACCAGCCGACCAACATCGCCTTCGGCCTCCTTCCGCCCCTGCGCGAGACGATCCGCGACCGGCGCGCGCGCAAGGCCGGCCTGGTCCGTCGCGCCCTGGACGATCTCGGAGCGTTCGTGAGACGCGCGGACGCCGCGCCGGCCCGCGCGGCCGCCGGCCCGGGCCTCCCGGCGGCGGAGGTCCGTCAGCCGTCGAAGAGCGACGGCTGGACGCCGGCGTAGATCACCCGGCCGCCCTCCAGCCGCGCCCCCGGCGTCAGGCGGTGGAGTTCGCTCCTCGACTCGTCCAGGATGTGCCTCACCTCGACCCCCCGCGCCAGCAGCGCATCGGAGAGAAGCGAGCGATGGCATCGCCGGGGCGACGCTTCGGCACACATGAAGGCGGCCGGGGAGCCCGCCGCGATCCGCAGGAGCTCCTCCACCCCGCGAGCGAACTCCTCCGTTTCCATATGCTCCGCGTAGGCCGCGAGCCCCGGCGCGAGTCCGCTCGCGGCACGCAGCCCCGGGCGCGGCCGGCGCAGGCCCCCGAGTCGGGGAAGCGGGTCGTAGCGGATCCCCGCGTGTGCCAGCTCCGGGCCGAGAACGTCGGCATTGAATTGGGGGTTGTGCCGCGACCGGGGCAGCGAGCGCACGTCGGCGATTCGGCGGATCCCGTGCGCATCGAGGATGCGGAGGAACAGCGCCATCGCGCGGTCGGAATGTCCGACGGTCAGGATGCGCACGGTCTTGAATTCCGCCCTTCCGCGGGGAGGGACGCCCCGCCCGGCGTCAGGACACGGCGTCGCGGATCGCGGCGTCGAGAGCGGGGAAGGAGCGCATGTACGCGCGGCGCTCCGTTTTCAGCTGCGCCACCCTGTCGCGGTATTCGTCCTCACGATTTTGGACCGCGTAGAGCTCCGCCGGGCGCAGCACCACCTCATCCTCCCCGGACAGACCGGGCACGGCGCGGGCGATCTCGTAGCCGAAATCGGCGTCGCGCTTCCACGTGATCGCGTCCTCCGCGATCGACTTGACGATCGCGCTGCTGTGGCGTATCCCGACCTTCACGCTTCTCGGATCGTCCTCGCCGCCCCCGACGCGACCCGTGTTCATCAGGTAGACGTCCATCGGTCTGCCGCGGAGGATCTGGAGGAACCGGTTCCCTTGCAGGGCGTGGTCGAGCGGGAAGAACGGGTTCGTCCCGGGGATGCGGAGGAATCGTCCGGCCTCCTCGGCCCCGCCGGCGCTGGTCCCCTTCGTCTCGCCCAGCATGAAGTACGCGGCCGCCTGCGCCCCGCTCAGCCTGGCCACCGCGGGGATGACGCTCTCGTTGCGATTCAGGATGAGGAGGATGTCCGCGCGGCGGATGGCCCGCGCGTCCGCCGCCACCTCGACGTCGCTCATGCGGAAGACCGCCCGGCCGTTCTGCGTGTGGGACGTGTCGAAGAAGTCGATCTCCACGCCCTTCTGGGAGACGTTCTCGAGGTAGCTGCATGGTTTCAGAACGGCCTTGTAGATGGCCGGCTCCGTCTCCTCCGCGAGACCGAACGTCTTGGCGAAGCAGCCGTTCTCCGTGGCGTGCACCCGCCCGTCCGGCATGACGGCGAGGAAATCGTCCTGGACCGGGTGGGAGTCGTTCTGCCGCGTGAAGGTGGTCGTCGTCTTGCCGGTCCCTGACAATCCGATGATCAGGACGACCCGCTCGCCGCCGCTCACCGGAATGATCTTGCACCCGGCGTGCATCGCCAGGCCACCCCGGTCGTAGACGATCTTGTTCCACATCCTCAGACCGCCTTTTTTCGACTCGCCGAAGTAGTCGGAGTTGAACACGCGCGTCACGTTGGTCTCGAGGTCGACGGCGATCAGTCGATCGTCGGGAAAGCCGGGCGCCTCGAGGTTGGGCGTATCGATCACCGTGACCGCCGGCTCGAACAGGGCGGCGCTGCCCTGATCGAGGGGGTAATAGAGGATCTGCTGCATCGCGGCGATGTTGGCGTTGGCCGCCTCGACGATCAGGCGCGCCGGAACGCGGAAGTCCGGATCGTTGCCGATCGTTCCGTCGACGACGATCATGTCGCGCGTCCGGATGTACTCGTCCTGCATGCCCGCCAGGCGCGCCGCGGTCCGGCGGTCGATCGTCGCGTGGCCACGATACCGTTCCGGATCGTCGGTGACGATGTACGTGGAGGACTTGCTCCGGGCCGTGACGCGCGTCTGGACGTTCAGGTTGCCGTACCGCGTCTCGCTGCAGTTCGGCATTTTCTCGGTCAGCGCGCGGACCTCCGCCGGCGCGGGTCTCAGGATCGTATGCCGTGGCTTCAGCGAGAGGCTCGAAAACGGGAGGATGTGAACATCTCTGCCTGTCAACGGTTTATCGGTTTCCACCCTTGACGGCCTCTTCCTCGAGAGCGTCCCCGCGCGGGGCCTGCTCGGGGACGTTCCTCTGCGCGGATGCCTTTCTTGTACCCCTCACGCAGCGTCGATGTCAAGGCGCGACCGACCCTCCCCCGGCCGCGTTAGAATCGACCCGGTCCCGGGCCGGCCCGGGGGGCGCCCGCCCCGGGATCGGCCGGGAAGGACGGGGGTTGGATGGACCGGATCGCGGAGTTTCTCGATCACCTGCGTCTCGACGTCAACGCCTCGGAGCAGACCGTCCGCGGATACGGCTCCGACCTGCGCGAGTTCGCCGGGTTTCTCAGGACGCGCATCACCCGTGGCCGGGTGCCGCCCCCGGGCTCGATCGACCACCTGACGATCCGGGCCTACCTCGCCTACCTGCACCAGCGCGGCGTCAGCCGCGCCACCGTGGCCCGCAAGCTCGCGGCGTTGCGATCCTATTTCCGGCACCTCACGCGCACGGGGGTCATCGCCCGCAATCCCGCGGCGCTGATCGCCACGCCGCGCCTCGACAGGCGCCTGCCCCATCCGATACCGCAGAATGAGGTAGAATCGCTCCTCGATTCCGCTTTTGGAGTCGAACCCCTCGACCTTCGCGACCGCGCGATTCTCGAGTTGCTGTACGCAACCGGCGTGCGCGTCGGCGAGCTGGTTGGCGCCGATCTGGGAGATCTCGATCTCGGCGGATCGTCCCGCGAGGGGATGCTGCGCGTGTTCGGCAAGGGCCGGAAGGAGCGCATGGTCCCGATCGGATCGAAAGCGGTGGCGGCACTGCGTGCATGGTTGCCGGCGCGGGCCGTTCTCGGGGGGAACGACGCCCGCGGCGACGAGGATCGGGACGCGCTGTTCCTGAACTTCCGCGGCGGGAGGCTCACCGATCGGAGCGTGCGCCGCATTCTCAATCGGCGCATCCTCCGGGCGGCCGGGGCGCGCCGGGTCTCGCCGCACTCGCTCCGCCATTCCTTCGCGACGCACATGCTCAACGCGGGAGCCGATCTGCGATCGATCCAGGAGCTTCTCGGCCACGCGTCGCTTTCGACGACCCAGAAATACACCGCCGTGACGACCCGCCGCCTGATGGCGGTTCACTCGCGGGCGCATCCGCGCTCCGGATACCGGTCCGGGGCCGCCGGGCGGCGGCCGCGCGATCGACGAGGGCGCCATGGCCCGCCGCAGGCGTGAGCCCGGAATCGCCGCGCGCCGCAGAGGCCGCGCCCGGAGAAAGGGACCCGCGCCCCGCGCATCCCGACGGCGGGCCCGGACCCGCGCTCCCGGGGCGCCGGCGGGCCGCGTCGTCGCTCTCACGGCGGCCCGGCGCCGGGCCGCCGAACGACGGCGTCTGAAACTCTCCCGATCCGATCCGGCCGGATCCGGCGCTCCGGAGAGCGGGAACGCCCGGGATTTTCACCTCGCGGCCTGCATCGCCTGCGCCCGGGCCGGCGGACGCGTCCTGATGGATTACTGGGGGAGCCGGCGCAGATTCGCCGTCCGTGAGAAGGGGCGCAACGACTTCGTCACCATTGCCGATCGGGAGGCGGAGAGCGCGATCGTCCGGATCGTCCGGGAGCGGTTCCCCGATCACGCCATCCTGGCGGAGGAGTCGCCCCCCAGCGAAGGACGGCCCGGGTACCGCTGGCACATCGACCCTCTCGACGGGACGACGAACTTCATCCACGGCTATCCCCTGTTCGCCGTGTCGGTGGGGTTCGAGGACCCGCAGGGGATGCGCGCCGCAGCCATCCTCGACCCCGTGCGCGACGAGATGTTCACCGCCGCCCGCGGGCACGGGGCCTTTCTCAACGGGGAATCGATCCGCGCCTCGTCCGTGGAGAGCCTGTCGCAGTCCCTCGTCGTGACGGGCATTCCCTTCCGATCCCTGGCCCGGATCGACGAGTATCTGGCTTCCTTCCGAGCCATGATCCTCGGCGCGTCGGGGATCCGGCGCGACGGCTCGGCGGCCCTGAACCTGGCTTACGTCGCCTGCGGCCGGTACGACGGGTTCTGGGAGATGTCGCTCTCCCCGTGGGACGTGGCGGCCGGAAGCTTGATCGTGCGCGAGGCGGGAGGCCTGGTCACCGATTTCGGCGGCGGCGATCGCCATATCGAGACCGGGGATATCATCGCCGCCAACCCCCACGTCCACGCGACGATCCTCAGGATCGTCCGGGACGCTTTCGGCACCTGAAGGTCCTGGTCATCCGGCCAGGCGACCGCCACCCTGATCCGCCGCAAGTCGCGCCGCGAGACGCAGCGCCTCCTCCAGGCTGCCGCTCTCCGCTGTGCCCCGGCCGGCGATGTCGTACGCCGTCCCGTGATCGACCGAGGTTCTCAAGAGCGGGAGGCCGAGCGTCATGTTGACGGCGGCTCCGAAAGCCCGGGCTTTGACGGCGATCGTGGCCTGATCGTGATACAGGGCCAGGACGACGTCACATTCTCCGCGCACCGCCCGGGAGACGATCGTGTCGGCCGGCCACGGTCCCACGACACTCGCGCCCGACCCGCGCGCTGCTTCGATCGCGGGCATGAGCACTTCGGATTCCTCGCGGCCGAACATCCCTCCCTCGCCACCATGCGGGTTCAACGCGCAGACGGCGATCCGCGGATCGGTCCCGAACCAGCGACGGTGCTCGTCCCGCACGAGCGCGAGCCGCTCCGCGACGCGCGCCGCGGTGATCCGGTCGATCGCGTCGCGCAGGCTGAGGTGGGTCGTCAGCAACGCGACCTTCAAATCGGCGGCGACGAACATCATGGCGGCCTCGTCCCGCGGCACGCCGCACAGATCGGCGAGGATCTCGGTGTGACCCGGATAGTCGCGCCCGGCGAGCTTCAGGGCCGCCTTGCTGAGCGGAGCCGTGACCACGGCGGACGCCGCGCGGGCGCGCACCAGAGCCACCGCCTGCTTGACGTACATCAGGGAGGCGCGTCCTCCCTCGGCCGTGGGTCCAGGCCGCTCCGGCAGCGCTCCCACCGACCCCATATCGAAGAATGCCGCCCCCTCTTTCCACTCCGCGAGGGAAACGTCGTCGCCCTGCTTAGACCCCCACTCGAGGAAGCCGGAGCGCGAAACCTCCGGCCACGCCGCCGGGTCCCCTCCCAGCCCGCCGGGGAGACGGCCGGCGCGATCCAGCAGAAGGGTGCGATCGCCGATCAGGATGGGCCTGCAGGCGGACAGAACGGCGGGTGAGCAGGCCGCCTTGAGACACACCTCCGGTCCGACCCCCAGAGGGTCGCCGGTGGTGAGGGCGAGGATCGGTTTCATGACGGGCGGGCCTGCGGGCTCACGGACCCGCATTCGGTCCGGAAGGCGTCAGATGCCGTCGGCGCGCGGGGACTTCTGCTCCCCGAGCTCCTCCAGCTTGTACATGTACTTCACGCAGTCCTTCATCACCATGAGGTTCGGAGCCCCGTGGCGGTTCACTTTGATACAGGTGCGGTCGTACCACTCGATGATGCCGCGGATCTCCTCACCGTCCTTGAGGACCACGACCATCGGGGTCTTGCTGTTCATCTGTTTCAGGTAGTAAAAGGCCTCGGCGTTCGTCTGCTCCGGCGGGACCTGCTTGCGCCTCGGCTGGCGCGGTGATATCCGATCCTTCAGATCCGAGAGATTCGGCCGGATGAGCCGCCGGTTCGCCTGATCATCGGACCGGCGATCCGCGTGCGCCCCACCCGGTCCTCTGGATTCCGTCGTCAATCGACGCATCGACCTGCACCCTCACCCCGGCCATGCCCGGTGCGCTCGCGGCCGGGCCGCCGGTTTGTGTGATTTGTCCGGTTCCTCACTGAGATTCGCTGTGCCGGCGTCGACATCGGGCCGGCCCCGTGCTCGTCCTGGGCGCATCCCGCATCGTGCCGGCTGGTCTGGCGGTCGGTAGACTGAACTCTCGGCGTCATGCTAGCACAGGTCGCCGGCCCTGCCAAGCCTTCAGTCCGCGCGCGCCTGCGGCCGGCCGGGTGTCGGATCGAGAGGGGAGACGACGAGGTACCGCTCGTATTTCGGGGTGATCTTGACGTAACCGTCTTTCCACAGCTTGCGCACGTATCGCTCGAAGCGCGGCTTGAACTTCTTCTGCTGGAGGATTTTGAAGATCTCGTCCCGGACTTCCTCGATCGGCTTGACGATCGTCGGCGTCGCCTCCTCCATGCGGACGATGTGCAGGGTTCGCCCGGTGTCGATCGGATCGCTGATGTCGCCCGGCTTCATCTTCATGACTCGCGCGGCGATCCCGGGGTGCAGGTCGGACTCGGCCAGCGGGCCCAGAAGCCCCCCCGCCTCCCGCGTCCCGGCCTCCGATCGCTCCGCCACCAGCTCGAGAAAGTCCCCTCCGTTCCTCGCCTCCTCGACGATTCCCCCGGCCCGCACCAGCGCGTCGTCGCGCGCGCCGTCATCGTAGAAGAGGACGATCTCCCGAAACGTGACCGTGGGCGGCGTCACGTACTTCTCCGGGTGATCCTCGTAGTAGGCTCTGATCTCCCGGTCGCTCACGCCGATCTTCCGGCGAACGTCGTAATTGATGATCTCCTGCGGAACGGCCAGACGGATCAGTTGCTCCTCGAGATCGGCGCGGCTCATGCCCTGTTCGGCCAGCAGCCGATCCAACTCCTCGTCGGACTCGATGCTCTGCTGCTTGCGGAAGTCCGCGATCAATCCCTGGCGCACCTTTTCGAGATCGAACAGCGTCTCCGCCCGCTCGACGAGGAGCAGTTCCGTGATGAGGTTCGCCAGCAGCGTCTCCTCCGCGGCGCGCAGGTGCTTGTCGAGCTCGGCGCCGGAGTATTTCTCGTAGATCTCCTGCAGGATGTACTGTCCGCGCTCCTCGAACTCGCTCTTGGTGATGATCCGGTTGTTGACGCGCGCGACGATCTCCTCGATGATCGCGCCCCGGAGGACGCCCGTCGCCAGGAGGGTCACGAGGAGTGCCGGGATGAGGATCGCGCGGCGGCGTGCCGCGCTGGCGTCACCTGAACTCACCGACGTAATTGAAGTCGAGGATCGGCCGATTGACACGGATGTCGGTGGTCTGCTTGAGATCGGCGATGAACCTGCGCAGGGCCTGCTCGCCCTTCTGCTGAAAGAGCTCGACCTGAACCTGGCGCCGCGTCTCTTCGGGATCCTGGTCATCCGCCTCGACCTTCCTGACCAGCTGGAACACGAAGAACCGCTTCGCGTGCTCCAGCACGGGGCTCACCTCGCCCGGCGACAGAGCGAAGATCGGCTCGCGAAGCTCCACGGGCAACTCGGCTTCCTCGTAGGGGCGAGCCAGCCCGCGATCGGGAGCGACGGAGTGCTCCCCCGCCAGAACCTCGAACCGACCCGGATCCGCGACGAGCTGCGCTCTGAGTCTCTCTGCGAGCATCTTATCATCCACCAGAATCTGGCGGAGGGCAACCATGCGGGGCGAGCGCAGCAGCTCGGGATGCTTCTTCAGATAATCCTCCACCTCGCCCGGCGTCACCTGCACCTTGCTGAGGACCGCCTCGTCCTTCACCTTCTGCAGAATCAATCCTTCGCGCACCCGGATCCGGAACGCCTCCTTCCCCATCGGCCCCGCGTCGGCCTCCCCCTCGGTCACGCCGATCTCCTTGAGGTAGAGATCGATCTCGGCCTCCGAGACGACGACGTTCATCCTGGTCGCCGCGGCCAGCAGCAGCCGCTCCTCGAGGTACTGATCGAGAAGCCGGCTGCGGATGGTGTCGCCCGCGTCTTCCGCGTTCAGATCCGAGACGGCGTTCTCGGTGAGATAGCGCTCGAATCCTTCGTAGGGGATCGGTTCGGATCCCAGGACCGCGATGATTCGCTCGGGTCCGGACGATTCCGGTGTCTCTTCGGCGGCGGCGCGCTCGCGCCATCCCTCGCAGGAAACGAGGAGGATCATCGCCAGGAGGACGATCGGGGCGCTGCGGGCCGCACGGCGTGGAATCGGGGGACGCGACGTGATGTTCACCTGTCTCCAATGGACGGCGCGGTCTCGGAGGGACGCTTATCGGGCGGGATGCTAACACACGCTCCCAGGGCCTGCAACAACTCGCGAACCGCCTCGATCCGCCCACGATCCGCGCCACGCCCGGCCTCCCCGAGATCGGCGTGGAGCGTTCCGCCCGGCGTGAACCGGATCCCCGCGCGTCCGGACGCCAGAGCCACCAGGCGGTCCGGCTCGACCGGCGACCCCTCCGCGAACCGGAGCCGGGTCCGACCTCCGCTGAAATCGATCGAGCGGATGTGGAGCCGATCGGCCAGGAGCCGCAGCGACGCGAGCCCCAGGAGGTGCTCCGCCTGCTGCGGAAGATCGCCGTACAGATCGCGGATGCGCTCCCGGATCTGCTCGATCTCCGTCTCGTCGCCTACCGACGCGATCTTCTTGTAGAGAACGAGCCGCTCGCTGAAGTCCGGGATCGCGTCCTCCGGAATCCGGAGATCGATCCCCAGATTGATCTGCGCCTTGTGCTCCGGGGGAGGCGGCTCCCCTTTCATCTCGCGCACCGCCCTTTCGAGGAGCTGGCAGTACATCTCGAATCCGACCGCGGCGATGTGCCCGCTCTGTTCGGCCCCGAGCAGATTACCCGCGCCCCTGATCTCCAGGTCCATCGCCGCGATCCGGAACCCGGAACCGAGGTCGGTGAATTCCTGCAGCGCCTTCAGCCGGCGTCGCGCGATCGGAGTCAGGGCGGTGCGCGCCGGGACCAGGAGGTAGGCGTAGGCGCGACGGTCCGAGCGCCCCACCCGCCCGCGCAGCTGGTACAGCTGCGCGAGGCCGAACCGGTCGGCGCGGTTGACGATGATCGTGTTGACGCGCGGAATGTCGAGGCCGTTCTCGATGATCGTCGTGGCGAGCAGGATGTCGAATTCCGCATCCAGAAACTGCATCATCGTGCGCTCGAGCGTCGCCTCGCCCATCTGGCCGTGGGCGACGCCGACGCGCGCCTCGGGAACGAGCTTGCGCAGGAGTTTCGCCATCGATCCGATCGACTCGACCCGATTGTGCACGACATACACCTGGCCGCCGCGCTTGAGCTCGTTTCGAATCGCCGTGGCGATGAGCCCTTCCCGGAACGGCACGATGGCCGTCTGGATCGCCAGGCGGTTCTCGGGCGGGGTCTCGATGACCGACATGTCCCTGATCCCGGCGAGCGACATCTGAAGAGTGCGCGGTATCGGCGTCGCCGTGAGAGTCAGCACGTCGACGTTCTTCTTCATGGCCTTGATCGCCTCCTTGTGGGCGACGCCGAATCGCTGCTCCTCGTCCACGACGAGAAGTCCCAAATCCCGGAAGCGCACGTCTTTCGACAGGAGCCGGTGCGTCCCGATCAGCACGTCGATCGCGCCCTGGGACACGGACTTCAGGATCGCCCTCTGTTCTCCTGGAGAACGGAACCGGGAGAGCATCTCGATGGAGACGGGCCAGGAGGACAGCCGCTCGCGGAACGTGTTCAGGTGCTGCAACGCGAGAACGGTGGTCGGGCAGAGGACGGCCACCTGCTTGCCGTCCATGACCGCCTTGAACGCCGCCCGCATCGCGACCTCGGTCTTCCCGAAGCCGACGTCCCCACAGATCAGGCGATCCATCGGGACGTCCGTTTCCATGTCCGCCTTCATCTCCCGCGTCGTCCTCTCCTGATCGGGCGTGAGCGCGTAGGGAAAGGCGTCCTCGAACTCGCGCTGCCATGGAGCGTCCGAGGAGAACGCGAAGCCGCGCGCCGCCCGCCGGGCCGCGTACAGCTCGAGGAGATCTTTGGCCATGTCCTCCATCGCCCTCCTGACGCGCTTCTTGGTCCGCTCCCAGCCGGGCCCGCCCAGCCGATCGAGGCGCGGCCGCGGTCCCCCCATGCCCGTGTAGCGCTGCACCAGGTCGAGCCGATCGGTCGGCACGTAGAGCTTGTCTCCCCCGTCGTAGGTGAGAAGCATGAAGTCCCGCTGCGCCTCTCCCTCTCCGACCCTTTTCAGCCCTGAATAGCGCCCGATCCCGTGCTCGATGTGAACCACGAGATCGCCCGTCTTGAGATCCCGGAAATCGGCGCTGAAGGCCGCGACCTTACGCCGTTTCGTCTCCCGCTCGACGTGCTCGCCGAAGACCTCCTTCTCCGTCAGGACGAGGAGCCCGCTTCCCGGCAGCTCGAAGCCGCGCGTCAACCGCCCCCGCGCGATCCGCAACCGGGACGGTTCGGTGCCGGGCGGCGCATGCGTCTCCGTCTCGGCCTGCACGGCCGGGTCCAGGCCGTACTCGCCGAGAACCTCGGCGAGCCGCTCGACGTGGCCCGGGCTCTCCATCAGGAAGAGGGCGGTGGTCGTCTCCGGCAGCCGCTTCAGATCGGCGGCGAGATCCTGCAGGCGACCCCGATAGCTCCGGGCCGGAGCGCACGCCACACGACGTGGCGCCGTTCCCTCCGCCTCGTGGATCGCCAGCTCCGTCAGCCGGAGTCGCGCGCCCCTGACGCGGGCGGCGAGAGCGTCCCGGTCGAGCAGAAGATCGGCCGGCGCCGGCATGCCGAAGTCCTCAGACATGTCGAGGCTGGCGTGCATCTCCATGTACACCCCCTCCAGATCGGAGAGGATCTGGCTCTCCTCCCACGTCGCAACGCACGCATCGCCCGCATACTCGAACAGGGAGACGCAGCCGGGATCGACGAGTCGTGCGCAGGCCTCGAACCCGGGAAAGAGCCGGCCGGACGCCAGCCCTTCGATTTTCACGGCCAGATCGTCCGCGCCGGCCAGGGCGTCCATCAGGGCTGCCCGCGGACGCCCCGCTCGGCGGCGTTGCAGCGCTTCCCTGAGGCGCCCGATCGCCCCGTCGTCCCAGGGATACTCCCGGACCGGCGGGACGACCGCCCGGGCCACGCGATTCGTGGATCGCTGCGTCTCCGGATTGAAGATGCGCAGGGACTCGATCTCCTCGCCCCAGAACTCCACCCGGACGGGCCCGGCCTCACCCGGGGGAAAGAGATCGATGATCCCCCCCCGGCGGGAGAACTCACCCAGGGTCGAGACGAGATCGACGCGGACGTACCCGGACGAGATGAGGTGCTGCGACAGGTCGTCCGGACGCAACGGCGCTCCTTCCGCGAGGTCGACCCGGAAGTCGAGGAAACGCTCGATCGGGGTGAGCGGATAGACCAGGGCGCGGACCGGAGCCACCACGACGATCCTCTCCGGACCGCACAGGGCGCGAAGCGCCTCCACCCGATCGCATTCGACCTGAAGGTGAGGCGCCATCTCCTGGTACGGATCGGCCTCGAGGGAAGGAAACGACAGGACCCGGGCCGCGCCGCCGAGCATCGCACCTATCGTGAACCGCAGATCCCGGATGAACTCTTCCGCCTCCTTCTCGCCCGGGACGAGCAGCAGCAGCTTCCCCGGCGGTGCGTCCCGCAGCGCGGACGCGAGGAGAACGGACGCGGCGGCCCCGCTCAGCCCGGCCAGGGAGAGACCGCCTCCGCTCCGGCCCAGGCGCTCCTCGAGATCCGCGAGCGCCGTCTCCCGCCGGATCCGCTCGAGCGCCCCGCGCGTCGATCCGCTCACGCCCGCCTCCGCCCGCGGCGCCCGCCGGGCCGCGAGGCCCGCTTCAGCAGTCGGGTCGTCGAGCGGCCCCGCACCAGCGGAACGACCACCACGCGGCCGCCGGCCCCCTCGACGGTCTCCCGCCCGACGATCGTCGCGGGGCGGTAGTCGCCGCCCTTGACGAGCACGTGCGGCACGAGCCCGGCGATCAGTCTTGCCGGCGTCGGCTCCCGGAATGGAACGACCAGGTCGACGACGCGCAGGGCCGCGAGAATCTCCATTCTCTCTCCCAGGGGCACGATCGGGCGGCCGCGCCCCTTGAGGCGCCGAACCGAGGCGTCGTCGTTCACCCCCACCACGAGCGCATCACCGAGAGCCCTGGCCCTCTCGAGCAGGGTGAGGTGCCCCACGTGCAGCAGATCGAAGCACCCGTTCGTGAACACCACCCTCCGGCCGCGCCTCCTGAGGCGGGAGACGATCTCCACCGCCCGCGCGGCCGTCGCGATCTTGCGGGCCGGGAGTCCCCCCATCCGCGCCGGAGCGCTCTTCTTCACGACGACGCCTCCCGCTTCCCCAAACGGCCATACCGGCCGCGCCGATCGCGCCAGACGATGCGCACGACGTCCATGAGCATGCTGACCGAGTCCACCATCGCGTGCACCTTCGTGCCCGGTGCGTCGCGCCAGAGGACCGGAACCTCGAGGATCGGCACGCCCGCCTTCCGCGCCAGGTACAGGATCTCCACGTCGTATGCGAAGCGCTCGATCCGCGCCGCACGGAACAGGGGCAGCACGTCGTCGCGCCGCATCACCTTGAATCCGCACTGAGTATCACGGAAGGGAAGGCCCGTGAGGGCGCGGACGATGCGGTTGAAGGTGCGTCCCATCGCCTCGCGCCAGACCGGCTGGTGGATCTCGACGCGCGACCCGTCGAGCCCCCGCGAACCGATCGCGATGCCGCAGGCGCCCGAGTCCACCTGCTGCATGAGACGGGGAAGCTCCTCGATCGGCGTGGAGAAGTCGGCGTCGCTGAGCAGCAGGATCTCGCCCCTCGCGCTGAGGACACCGTGCTTGATGCTGTACCCTTTGCCCCGGTTCCGGCCGTTGCGCAGGAGCCGGAGGACTTCGGACCCTCCGGACGCGCCCTCCCGCTTCCGCGCGACCTCCTCCACGACCGCCGCCGTGCGATCGCGGCTGCCGTCGTCGACGACCAGGATCTCGAAGCCCCCGTCGAGCGTCTCGAGGTGGGCGAACAGTCGATCGAGGCTCGCGGCGATGCGGCGCTCCTCGTCGTAGGCCGGGATGACGACGGACAGATGGAGGGAAGCCTGCATCGTCACGCTTCGGCAAGAGCGGGAGACACGGCGTCCTCCGCGCGGCCCCACGGTGCGCCCGGACGGAACTCTAGGCCGGCTCGTCCGGTCCGATGTGTCGCGCCACCTGAAGTCGGACGAGTGCCTTTTCGAGGGAGGCGCGGGCCCGGTCGATGTCGACCGGCCCCTCCCCTCCGCCCCGCAGGCGCTCGAGGGCCCGGTCGCGGGACTTCGCCGCCCGCACCTGATCGATCTCCTCGGCCCGCTCGCCGATCTCCGCGAGCACGCTCACACGATCCGGGAGAACCTCGGCGAATCCCCAGGAGATCGCGAGATAGTGTGTGACATTCTTTCGCCGGTACCTGAGCTGCCCGATGCCGAGCGTCGTCAGAAGAGGCGCGTGCCCGGGGAGGACCCCGAGATACCCCTGGAGGCCGGGGAGCATGACCTCGTCGACCAGCTCGCTCGTGAGGCGCTTTTCCGGCGTGACGATCTCCAGCTGGATCGATTCGGGGAGCATCTCCTCAGGCCACCTTCTTCATCTTCTCGGCCTTCGCGACCGCCTCGTCGATGCCGCCCACCATGTAGAAGGCCTGCTCGGGAAGCTCGTCGTGGCGCCCCTCGACGACCTCCTTGAAGCCGCGGATCGTCTCGGCGACCGGGACGTACTTTCCCTCGAGGCCCGTGAACTGCTCGGCGACGAAGAACGGCTGCGAGAGGAAGCGCTGGATCTTCCGGGCCCGCGCGACGATCTGCTTGTCGTCCTCGGACAATTCGTCGATCCCGAGAATGGCGATGATGTCCTGCAGGTCCTTGTATCGCTGCAGGATGCCCTGGACGGCCCGGGCCACGTCGTAGTGCTCCTGCCCGACCACCTGGGGATCCAGGATGCGCGACGTCGACGCCAGCGGATCCACGGCGGGGTAGATGCCCAGCTCCGAGATCTTGCGCGACAGGTTCGTCGAAGCGTCGAGGTGCGCGAAGGTCGTGGCCGGCGCCGGATCGGTGTAGTCGTCCGCGGGCACGTAGATCGCCTGCACCGAGGTGATCGAGCCGTCCTTGGTCGAGGTGATCCGCTCCTGCAGACCGCCCATCTCGGTCGCCAGCGTCGGCTGGTAACCGACCGCACTCGGCATACGACCCAGCAGTGCGGACACTTCCGAACCAGCTTGCGAG
>JBFGDZ010000019.1:0-30438 GCA_041580375.1 Candidatus Polarisedimenticolia bacterium | reverse complement strand
GACGTAGACCCGCGTCATCTCCTTGCGCCAGCGGACGGAGAAGTCGGTGTTGTCGACCGGTTTGCTCTTCGGGTAGGCGAGGCGGGCCGCCTCCTCGATCGACGCCTCGTCCATGGGATGCCCGATCAGCGCCGCCTGCGCATCGGCCGCCTCGACCGGCGCCATCGAGACGCCGCCGAGCCAAATCCGGGCGTCGGCGACGACGCTCCCCTCCAGCCGAAGGCAGGCGGCCGCGCCGAGGACCGGGAAGTCGAACGCCTCCCGGCGGCGGAGCTTGCGGTAGGCCGATCGCCACCCGCTCGGATCCGGGAGCTCGATGCCCGCGAGGATCTCGTCCGGCTTCCGGGTCAGGTACCGGATGCCGTCGTTGCGGTACAGATCGCGGGCCGCGATCGATCGCTCCCCCCGCCGCGAGACGAGGTGGAGCCGGGCGCCCAGGGCGCAGAGGACCGGCGCCGTGTCGCTGGAGGAGACGGCGAGACAGACGTCGCTTTTGGGCGCCACCCAGCAGACGTCCCCGTCGCACTTCATGCAGAAGTTGATGGCGCGGCGCCACTCGTAGTTCTGGTTGTAGTAGTTGCAGCGCGTGTCGAGGCAGATGTTGCCGCCGATCGTCCCCATGTTCCTCAGGATCGGCGTGGAGATCGTCCGGACCGCCTCATGCAGACCCGGGTAGCGGTCCCGCAGGAGAGGGTTCTCCTCCAGATCGGTGAGCGACGTGGCCGGACCGATCCAGAGGCCGCGCCCCCGGCGGCCGTTCCCCCGCCGGACGCCGCGCAGTGATTCGATCCGGCGCAGCGCCACGAGCGTGTTCGGCGTCTGGTGGCGGCGCTTCATGTTCGGATAGAGATCGGTCCCCCCGGCGACCGGCATCGCCCCGGGTCCCTCCGACGCGAGAATCGCCGCCGCCTCGCGCAGCGTCGCGGGGGCGTGGTACCGGAACCTCGGCAGGCGCATCATGAGCGGCGCCCCCGATCCCGCGGTCCCGCGGCGACCCCGTTCCGCTCCCGGGCGGGGCGCGAACCGGCCCCGATCGGCTCCCCGGTCCCGCCCTCCCACGGCGTCGGCACGCGGATCGGATCGGGCCAGACGACATCGGGCGCGCGCGTCGGTCCGTGGCGCTTCCCCGGGGCCTCCAGCGCCCGCAGCACCTTCTCCGGCGTGATCGGCACCTCGTCGATCCTCACGCCGACGGCGTCGAACACCGCGTTGGCGACGGCCGGCGCCACGGGAAGCAGCGGCCCCTGTCCCACCTCCTTGGCGCCGAAAGGTCCGCTCGGATCGGGATCCTCGATCAGGTAGGTGACGACCTCCGGCATCTCCATCGTCGTCGGGCTCTTGTACTCCAGCATGGAGGGTATTTTGTGGACCCCGTGGCGGCGCTCGCGGAAGACCTGCTCCTCCATCAGCGCCTCCCCCAGTCCCATGTAGACGCTCCCCTCCACCTGGCCCACGACCAGCACGGGATTGATGCAGCGTCCGACATCGTGCGCCAGGTGCACCCGCTCCACCCGCACCCACCCGGTCCGCGGATCGACGTCGGCCTCGACGACGGCGGCGCTGTACGAATACGCCGGCGAGGGGCCGACGCCGGCGCCCTTGTAGCGTCCCGCCGACGGGGGCGGCGTGTAGGAACCGACCGTGCCGATCGTGCCGAAGCGGGCCTCCGCGGCCTGCGCCGCCTCCGCGAACGACAGCCCGCGCTCCGGCGATTCGACGTCGAAGGCGCGCCCGTCGGCGAACCCGACCCGGGTCGCCGGGATCTCGAGCCGCGCGGCCGCCGCCTGCGCCATCAGATCGCGGGCGCGCTCGGCCGCCTGAATCGCGGCGTGCCCCATCATCAGCGTGACGCGGCTGCTGTAGGAGCCGAGATCGACGGGCGTGAGATCGGTGTCTCCGAAGACGATCCGGATGTCGTGCGGGTCGATCCCGAGCACCTCGGCCACCGTCTGCGCGAGAACGGTGTCGGAGCCCTGGCCGATGTCGATCTCGCCGCAGAAGACCGCCACGCCGCCGCCGCGATCGATCTTCAGCATCACGCCCGTGTGCGGCATGTTGTTCCAGTAGATCGGCAGCCCCGCGCCGCAGATGTAGCTGGAGCAGGCGATCCCGATCCCCCGGCCGAACGGGAGCCGCCGGTGCTTCGCGGAGAAGTCCGAGCCCTCGACGACCCTGCGGATGCAGGCACCGAGCCCCATCGACCCGATCTTGAGGTAGTTGGCCGTCAGCGACCCCGGCGACACCAGGTGGCGCAGCCGGAACTCGGCCGGATCGACGCCGAGCCGATCGGCGATCTTGTCGACCTGCACCTCGAGCGCGAAGCGCGGCTGCGGCGTCCCGTGCCCCCGCTTCGGCCCGCACGGCGGCTTGTTGGTGAAGCAGCGCACGCCCTCGAACCTGTAGTTCTCGATCGGGTAGGTGACCGTCTGAAGCGCGCCCGTGTAGTAGGTGCTCGCCACCCCGTACGAGCCGTACGCGCCGCCGTCCAGGTAGGAGCGGAAGTGCATCGCCGCGATCGAGCCGTCCTTCTTCACACCCGTCCTCACGCGCATCAGAACCGGGTGCCGGCCCCGGTGGCAGTAGAAGACCTCCTCCCGGGTGAGGGTGATCTTCACGGGGCGCCCGGTGAGGAGCGCCAGCTTCGCCACCACGATCTCGTGGTTGAAGGGATCGCTCTTGCCTCCGAAGCCGCCGCCGTTCTGGCAGGCGATCACGCGCACCCGCGCCGGGGGCATCTCCAGCACCTTCGCCAGCGCGCGGTGGACGTAGTGCGGCGTCTGCGTGCTCGACCAGACGGTCACGCGGCCGTCCGGCTCGACCTGCGCGACGGCCGCGTGCTGCTCCATCGGCAGGTGGGTGCTCCCCTCGTAGAAGAACAGGTCGTCGAAGATCTCGTCGGCGTCCGCGAAGCCCCGCTCGACGTCGCCGAACTCCAGTGCCACCTTCTTGTGGATGTTCCCGCCGTCGCCGTAGTCGTGAATCCGGGGGCCGGCTCCGCCCACGGCGCGCTCGATCGTCATCACCGGGTCCAGCGGCTCGTAGTCGACGCGGATCGCGTTCATCGCGTCGAACGCGGTCGCCTCGTCGACGGCGGCCACCGCCGCCACGGGATCGCCGACGAAGCGCACGCGGTCGGGACAGAGGGCGTGCTCGTCCTGGCTGACCGGCAGGATGCCGAACGGGATCGGGAGATCGCACCCCGTGAGGACGGCGAGGACGCCCGGCATCTTCGCGGCTTTCGAGGTGTCGACGTTCAGGATCCGGGCGTGAGCATGGGGAGATCGGTGGATTCTGCAGAACAGCATCCGGGGCAGGATGATGTCGTCGGCGTAGATCGTCTGGCCGGCGCACTTCGCCAGGCCGTCCACTTTCCGGATCGGCTTTCCGACGACCCGCAGATCCCGATCGTCCGCCACCGTCAGGCCCTCCGCCCGAAGAGGGTCTCGGGGGCCGGACGTGCCTCCGGGTCGGTGCGCCGCCGCGCGGCCAGCTCGATCGCCTCGTAGATCTTGATGTAGCCGGTGCACCGGCAGAGGTTCCCGGACAGCGCCTCGCGGATCTGCTGCCGCGTCGGCGACGGATGGCGGTCCAGCAGGTCGCGCGCGGCCAGCAGGATCCCGGGGGTGCAGTAGCCGCACTGCGCGGCGCCCAGCTCGGCGAAGGCGATCTGAAGAGGATGGGGGCGCGGCCCCTGCGCCAGCCCCTCGACCGTGACGATCGGCCGGTCCTCGCACTCCAGCGCCAGCACGAGGCAGGAGAGCTGAGGGCGACCGTCGAGCAGGACGGTGCAGGTGCCGCACTCCCCCAGCTCGCACCCGTGCTTGGTGCCGGTCAGCCCGAGATCCTCCCGCAGCACCTCCAGCAGGGTCTTGTAGGGCGCGATCGCCGCCTCGCGCCTCTCGCCGTTGACGTCGAGGCGCAGGTGCACCGCGTCCCGGTGCGCCGGATCGGCATCCTTATTAGTGCGGGGCCGGCGCGGCGCTGCTTTCCCGGCCGCGGCCTTCCGGACCGCTCGACGTTTCACTTTGCGGGCCACGGGCCGATTAGACCGCCCGGGACGGGCACTGTCAAGGGCCGCCAACTCGGGGACATCGCGCCGCATCACGAAGGGCGCCGGCAGGCGTGCGCGGGCGCGGCGATTGGACTAACATGACGCGCCCCGGGAGGGGCGCTCGCCGGGCCGCCGGACACGGAGAAGTCCGTCCCGGCCGCCGATGAGGAGGATCGCACCATGGTCGTGCTGTCGCGCATCTACACCAAGACGGGGGATCGGGGGACGACCGCGCTCGGAAACGGCCGGAGGGTCCCGAAGAACCATCCCCGGATCGAGGCGTACGGCACGGTCGACGAGCTGAACTGCGCGATCGGCCTGGCGCTCTCCGCCGGGTGCGGGGAGGAGACGGCTTCGATCCTGAGGCGCATCCAGAACGATCTTTTCGATCTCGGCGCCGATCTGTGCGTGCCGGAGTCCGGCCGCCGCGCGGCAGGCGGGCGGCGCGCTCTGAGGATGACAACCGCCCACGCGGCCTATCTGGAGAACGCGATCGACCGGCTGAACGCGTCGCTCACGCCGCTCCGGAGCTTCGTCCTTCCCGGCGGCACGCCGGCGTCGGCATGGCTGCACCTGGCGCGCGCGATCGGGCGGCGCGCCGAACGCCGCGTCGTGGCGCTGGCGCGCGGCGCCCGCGTCAATCCCAACGCGATCGTGTATCTGAACCGCCTGTCGGATCTGCTGTTCGTGATGGCGCGGTGCGCAAACGACGGCGGGCGCGCCGACGTGCTGTGGAAGCCGGGCGAGGGCGCGGAGCCCTAGGAGCCTGTCCGGCGGCGCCGGGTCGCGTTCGGAGCGCCGTGGCGCCGGATCAACGCTGGCATCGCGGGCAGTAGTAGGTGCTGCGTCCCGACTGGACGATGCGGCGGATGAGGGAGCCGCAGCGGCCGCAGGGTTTCCCTGCCCGCTCGTACACGCGCAGGGCGATCGCGAAGTAGCCGGCCTCCTCCTCCGCGTTGACGAAGTCCCTCAGCGTCGTCCCCCCCGCCCCGATCGCCTCCCGCAGCACTTCCTCCAGACCGGCCGCCAGGCGGTCCCAGCGCGCCCGGCCGATCCGGCCGACCGCGCGGGACGGGTGCAGGCCGGCCCGATAAAGCGACTCGCAGGCGTAGATGTTGCCGATCCCCGCGATCGATCGCGTGTCGAGCAGGAAATTCTTGACCGGGACGCGGCGCCCGCGCGTCGCCCGGTACAGCGACTCGCCGGTGAGATCCCCGTCGAGCGGCTCCGGGCCGAGCCCGCGCAGGCGCGGGTGCCGGTCGAGGGAGGAGGTGCGCAGGACCTTCATCAGCCCGAAGCGGCGGGGATCGGCGAAGCGCAGCTCGCGGCCGTCGTCCAGGACGAGGACGACGTGCTCGTGCGGACGCGCGGGGCGGCCGGGCCGGCTCACCCAGAGGCTTCCCGTCATGCCCAGGTGGACGACGAGCGTCAGGCCGGAGTCGGTCTCGACCAGCAGGTACTTGCTGCGGCGCCGGATGGCCGTCACCGTCGCGCCGCGCAGGCGCGCCATGCGTGACCGGTCGACCGGCTCCCGGAGGCGCCGCTCGCGGACCCGCACGCCGAGGATGCGCCGGCCGGAGAGGAGGGGATGGAGCCCCCGGCGGATGGTCTCGACCTCGGGGAGCTCGGGCATGGGTCGTCGCGATCAGCCGAGGGGCGGCACCTGCTGCGCTTCGGGCCCTTCCTGGCGCCGCAGCAGGTTGAGCGCCGAGCCGGCGCGGAACCAGGCGATCTGCTCCTGGTTGAGCGTGTGCCGCAGCGTGATCGTGTCGGTCGTGCCGTCGTCGTGGTGAAGGACCGCCGACAGGGGCATCCCGGCCGCCAGGTCCCGGAGGTTGGCGAGCGTGACGCGATCGGTCTCGCGCACCCGGTCGTAGTCCGCCGGATCGGCGAACGTCAGCGGCAGCACGCCCTGCTTCTTCAGATTGCTCTCGTGGATGCGGGCGAAGCTGCGCGCGATGATCGCGGCGGCGCCGAGATAACGGGGCGACATCGCGGCGTGCTCGCGGCTGCTGCCCTCGCCGTAGTTCTCGTCCCCGACGACGACCCACTTGCGACCCGCGGCCTTGTAGGCCCGGGCCACCTTCGGCACCTCCAGATCCCTCTCGCCGCTGATCTGGTCGAGCGTCCTGCCGCGCTCCCCGGTGAACGCGTTGACGGCGCCGACGAACATGTTGTCGCTGATCCTGTCGAGATGGCCCCGGAACCTCAGCCAGAAGCCGGCGGGCGAGATGTGGTCGGTGGTCGTCTTGCCGCGCGTCTTCATGAGGAGCGGCATCTCGACGAAGTCGGCGTCGACGTGCATGTCGAACGGGTCCAGGATCTGCAGCCGCTCGCTCTCGGGCGCCACGGCCACGCGCACGCTTGCCGGGTCGTCCGCCGGGGCGACGTAGCCGGCGCGCGATCGGACGAACCCGCGCTCCGGCAGCTCGGGCGCCGGGCCCGGCGGCTCCAGCCTCCAGGCGGCGCCCTCCGGGCCGGGCAGATCGTCCTCGAGCGGGTTGAAGGAGAGGCGGCCCGCCAGGCCGAAGGCCATGACGATCTCCGGGCTTCCCATGAACGCCATGGTCTCGGGATTGGCGTCGTTGCGGCCGGGGAAGTTGCGGTTGAACGAGGTGACGATGCTGTTGCGCTCCCCTTTCTTGATCTCGTCCCGCCGCCATTGTCCGATGCACGGCCCGCAGGCGTTGGCCAGCACCGAGGCGCCCACCTCCTCCAGGACCGCCATCTGCCCGTCGCGGCGGATGGTCTGGAAGATCTGGTCGCTGCCCGGCGTCACCAGCAGCGGCACCGCCATGCGCGCGCCGCGCTCCCGCGCCTGCCGGGCGACGTCGGCGGCCCGGGAGATGTCCTCGTAGGACGAGTTCGTGCAGGAGCCGATCAGCGCCACCGAGATCCGATCGGGATAGTCGTGCTCGCGCACCGCCTCCTTCATCTCCGACACCGGCCGGGCCAGGTCCGGCGTGTGGGGCCCGACGAGGTGCGGCTCGAGCCGGGAGAGATCGATCGTGATCACCTTCTCGTAAAAACGCTCCGGATGGTCCTCCACCTCGGGATCGGCGGCCAGCAGATCGGGGTTCTCGCGCGCCAGGTCGGCCAGCGATTCCCTGTCCGTCGCCCGCAGGTAGGCGTCCATCCGCTCGTCGAATGGAAAGATCGACGTCGTGGCACCCAACTCGGCGCCCATGTTGGTGATCGTCCCCTTCCCCGTGCACGAGATGCTCCGCGCGCCCGGGCCGAAGTACTCGATGATCCGGTTCGTGCCCCCCTTGACCGTGAGGATCCCCAGCAGCTTCAGAATGACGTCCTTGGGCGCCGTCCATCCGCCGGGCGCGCCCTTCAGGCACACGCCGACGATGTTCGGATCGAGGACCTCCCACGAAAAGCCCGCCATCACGTCGACCGCGTCGGCGCCGCCGACGCCGATGGCGGCCATGCCGAGGCCGCCCGCGTTCGGCGTGTGCGAGTCGGTCCCGATCATGAGGCCGCCGGGGAAGGCATAGTTCTCCAGGACGACCTGATGGATGATGCCGGCGCCCGGCTGCCAGAATCCGATGCCGTACCGGGAGCTGGCGCTGCGCAGGAACTCGTAGACCTCGCGATTCTCCTCCAGGGCCACGCGCAGGTCGCCCTCGGCCCCCGCACGCGCCTGAATCAGATGATCGCAGTGGATGGTCGTCGGGACGGCGACGCGATCCCGGCCGGCCTGCATGAACTGCAGCAACGCCATCTGGGCCGTCGCGTCCTGCATCGCGACCCGATCAGGGCGCAGCATGATGTACCCGCTTCCCGGCTTCAGGTCGGCGCCGGCCGGATCGTCCAGGTGCCCGTAGAGGACCTTCTCCGCCAGCGTCAGCGGCCGCTTCAGCCGCGAGCGCACGGTTTCGAGCCGCCGCGCCATCGTGCGGTAAACGGTCCGGACGTACTCGGGCGTGCTGTCGATCGGGTGTCGCGCGGACATCGCTCCTCCGGCGGCAAGAGTATATCGGAATCGCCCGCCCGCCGCCCGGTCGCCGCATGCGCGCGGCCCCACACCATGCCCGGAGGGGATCCTAGAAAAGCCGGCCCTGGGTCGGGCCGCCCAGGGCGGCCTCGAAGTCGAGACCCAGGTGCGGGAGGACCTGCTCGGCGATCGGCCGGATCTGCTTCTCGACGTAATGATCGTAGTCGATGGGGCTGCGGCGGGAGGCCGCCGGCTCCGGACCGCCCGCCGTCATGACGTACTCGACCACGCCCCGGACCCGTCCCCCCATCAGGCGGGCCGCCTTGACGTGCGGGGGCGTCGTCGTTGTGTACTCGGAGACGTCCTTGCGCAGCGCCTTGCGGTAGACCAGCTCCGCGTCGTACCGACCCTCCCGCAGATCCCGCACGAACTCGCGCACGTACTCCGCCGCCGTCTCCCGCGCGGTGCCCTTGAAGAGGCGCTCGAACAGCCCGCGCTGGAACCGCTTGCTGAGATCGGTCCAGTCGCGGCGCACGATCTCCATGCCGACGAAGAGCAGCTCCTCCCCGCCCGGCGCGCCGGGCCGGTCGACCAGGCCCGCGTACCGTTTGCGGGCCCCGGCGCCTCCGCCGCGGACCGCGGGAAGGAAGAGCTCGAGAAAGAGAAGCTCGAACTCCAGCTCCAGGTGGCTCTCGACGCGCCAGGTCGATCGGATCGTCGCGGCCAGCTCCGCGGTGATCCGCTCGCCCAGATCCTCGCCGAGTCGCCGCACCTCGCCCCGGGCGTCGCGCCCCTCGATCCCGGAAAGGGCGAACAGGGAGTCGGTGTCCCCGTAGAGCACCCGGTGGCCGAGCGCCTCCATCCGATCCCGCGCCCAGCGCAGAATCCACTGACCCGAGTGCGTGATGGCGTTGGCCACGGGCGAGGAGTAGAAGCGGCACGCCGGCGTGGCCAAGACGCCGTAGAAGGAGTTCATCAGGATCTTCAGGGCGTGCGCGGCAATCGCGTCCCCGCGCCGCTTGGCCGCGTCCCTGCGGGGAAACAGATCCGCGAGCATCTCCGGGAGGATTCCCGGCGCGCGAGCGAAGCGGGCGCCGTTGGGGGCGCGGATCGAATCGTCCCCGCCCGCCGGCGCGCCTTCGGGCACGAGACCGAGCGGATCGATGTTGAAGGTGCGGATGAGGCTCGGGTAGAGGCTCTTGAAATCGAACGCGAGGACGTTGTCGTAGAGCCCGGGGACCGGGTCCAGAACGGCGCCGCCCGCGGTCGGCTCCCCCTCCCCGGAGCGCGCGCCGACCGACGGCGCCACGCGCCCGCGCCGGCGCATCTCGCCCAGATACAGGAAGTCGAACGACGCGATGCTCGCGCCGACCCGGTCGGGCGGCATCCCGGTGAGCAGGGCGCGCTCGACCACCAGCTCGATGAGACGCGCGCTCTCGAGGATGCGCAGGACGAGCCGGGCGTCGGCGCGGTTGTACTCCACGAACCGGGGCAGGTCGCCCCGGAACGCCCGTTCGATCGCGCCGGCCCGATCGCCGCCCCGCGATCCTCCGTCCAGGGCCACCTTCCCCTCGCCGAGCATCTCGCGAGCCGCCGTTTCCAGCCGGTAGTCCGGCAGCCGGACGAATGCGCCCTTGAGAAGATCGATGCCGTCGAGCACGACGCGCCCCTTGATCGTGGCGCGGGATCGCCCCAGAAACGACGTCTCCCGGACGACGCGCGCGACGCCCGGCAGCCGCCCCGCCTCGAACGGCACGCCGAGGCGGCGCGACGCCGCGGCCAGCACGGCCAGATCGAAGTCGATCACGTTCCAGCCCGTCAGAATGTCGAAATCGATCTCCCGCAGGCGCTCGAACAGACCCCGCAGCAGCCCCGTCTCGTCCCCCCAGGCCTTCGCGCCCACCGCGTGTTGCGATCCGGCGAGCGCCGCGCGCACCCTCTCCGCCGGCGCGGCCAGGTGCACCTCGTCGACGCCCGCGCCCGCGAGGGCGGCGGAGCGGACCTCGCGCCCCCGCGGGTCGGTTTCGATGTCGAGAGACACGATCCTGAGGTCGGCCGGCGCCGGCCTCCAATTCGAAGGCGCCAGGTCCGGCTGCTCGAAGGAGCGCGCGACGTCCGCTCGCCGCCCGCCCTCCCCGTCCTTCCCGGGCGGCTTCTCCCCACCCTCGATCCGGATCGATCCCCGGATGCCCCGGTCGATCAGGTAGCGCATCGCGAAGCGGACGTCCGCCTCGTAGGTCGGGACGCCGCCGGCGTGGAGGGCGTCCCGCAGGGGGACGGTGTCGGGAGGCGAGGGGACCTCGACCCGCACGACCGGCTCGTCCTGCATCGTCCGCAGATCGACCGGGACGATGCGGGCGGCCCCGGCCCCGCGCGCCCGCTCCGCGTCCGCCGCGCGGACGAAGAAGTAGGGGCGCAGCCGGCCGTCGCGGATCAGGAACGACTCGCCCGTCTCGAGCCGGCCGAACAGGTGCACGACGGCGCGCCCCGCCTCGATCCGGTAGGTGGGATGGAGGATGAATCCCCGGACGGGCATCGTCGACACCTCGCGTGCGCGCGCGGCGGCCGTTCGCTTCGATCATAACGCCGCGACTCGGGCTTGCGGCGGGCGATCGCGGGTCGCGATGTTGTGAGCGGCCGCCCGAACGGTTAGACTCTGGTGTGCGCCCACCCCGGACGCCGGGCCCGCGGCGCGACGGAGGCGGCATGCACAATCCTCAGGTGCCGGAGACCCTGGACGGCTGGGGCGTCCTGCATCAGATGTTCCGCCTGCGCCGGGACCGCCTCCGGGCTCTGGAGCCCGCGCGGCGGAAGGCGATCGCGGACGAGGCCGCCGCGTTGATCACTCCGCTCGAGGGTCGGAAGGAAGGGCCGAGCGCCCTGGTCCACCTGCTGGGTCACAAGGGCGATCTCATGCTGATCCACTTCCGCGAGCGCTTCGAGGATCTGGGCCGGATCGAGCTTCAGGTGGCCGGCCTGGAGCTGCACGACCATCTCGAGCCGACGACCAGCTACGTGTCGATCGTGGAGCTGGGCCTCTACGAGATGACCGGCCGCATCCACGAGGATCTCGGCGCGCGGGGCCTGGAGACCGGGAGCGACGCCTTCGAGAGAGCCTTCGACGAGGAGATGGAGCGCCAGCGGGAACGCATGATCGGACGGCTGTTCACGGCGATCCCCGAGCGCCGTCACGTCTGCTTCTACCCCATGAACAAGCGGCGCGGCGAGATCAAGAACTGGTACACGGTGCGCTTCGAGAAGCGCGCCGCCATGATGCGCGAGCACGGCTTCGTCGGACGCGGTTACGGGAAGGACGTGACTCAGATCATCAGCGGATCGATCGGCCTCGACGACTGGGAGTGGGGCGTCGACCTGTTCGCCGACGATCCGAAGGTGTTCAAGAAGCTCATCTACGAGATGCGCTTCGACGAGGCCAGCGCCGATTACGCGGAGTTCGGCCCGTTCTACGTCGGCATGCAGTTCCCCGCCCGCGATCTGCCTCGCTTCCTCTCCGGCGAGTCACCCTTCTAGACGACCCGGGTGCGACTCTACGGCGAGAGGATCCTCCCGCGGCTGATGGAGATGGTGCTCTCCCGCCCCGTCTTCCTGGAGCAGCGCCTCCCCGCGATCGCTGCGGCGCGCGGGCGGGTGCTCGAGGTGGGTTTCGGGTTCGGGGGATCACTGCCCGCCTACCCGGGCGCTCCAGGGCGTATCGCCGAGCTCGTCGGCGTCGACACCAATCCGGGAATGATGCGGCGCGCCGCCCGCCGATCGGGGACGGCGCCGTGCCCGCTCCGCCTCGTGCGCGGACGCGCCGACGCCCTGCCGCTCCCCGACGGGACCTTCGACTCGGTCGTCAGCAACTGGACCCTCTGCAGCCTGTCCGATCTGGCCGGGGGCCTGAGCGAGATCCGCCGCGTCCTGAAGCCGGGGGGCCGGTTCCTGTTCCTCGAGCACGGCCGGGCCGCGGACGACCGTCTCGCGCGCTGGCAGCGCCGGCTCACGCCGCTGCAACGCCTGCTGGCCGACGGCTGCCGTCTCGACCTCCCGATCGACGAGGCGGTGCGCGGCGCGGGTCTGAGGATCGAAAGCCTCCACCGCTACGAGATGCCCTGGGGCCCTCGTTCCCTGCGCCCGATGTACCGGGGTATCGCCCGGGCCTGACTCCTCCCGCGGCGGCTTGACAGAGCGTCGCGCCTCGCATAGTGTGGCGCTCCCGACATGACATCGCGATCCGCTGGTCCGATTCGATCCGCGGCCCTTTCGGTCGCGGTGTTCGTTCTGCTGGCGTGCGGAGCAAGCGTGAGCGAGCCTCCGCCGCCCCCGCCCGGCGCCATCCCCGCGGGACAGTCGATCGGCTCGGCCGCGATCGCCGGCCGCGCCCTCTACTCGGGTGATCCCCCCGAGCGGCGCCCGATCAACATGTCGGGCGAGTCGTCGTGCGTCCGTGCGGGGCACACCGCCCTCGCCGAGGATCTGATCGTCGGCGCGGACGGCGCCCTTCAGAACGTCATCGTCCGGGTCGTCTCCGGGCTCGGCGACCGCGTCTTCGCTCCCCCGGCCGAGCCGGCCCGGATGGATCAGCAGGGGTGCGTGTTCGTCCCGCACGTCCTCGCGGCGCAGGCCAATCAGGTGATCGAGTTCACCAGCAGCGATCCGATCCTGCACAACGTGCGCGCCGTGGCGGATAAGAACCGCACGTTCAACGTGTCGATGTCGGGGCGCGGGCGCACCATCCGGCGCTACTTCTCCGAGCCGGAATTCGTCGCCATCCGCTGCGATCTGCATCTCTGGATGAAGGCCTGGATCGGAATCGTCGATCATCCTTTCTTCGCCGTGACGGGTGAGGAAGGCCGATTCAACCTGACGGGCCTGCCGGCGGGGACCTACGAGGTCGAGGCCTGGCACGAGACGCTGGGCACGGCGCGGCGCACGATCACGCTCGGCGAAGGAGAGCGGGGTGAGGTGGATTTCACGTTCGGAACGTGACGCCGGCCGCCCGGCCACCCGGATGATGCGGGCGAACGAAGGGCGCCGGCGCCGGGCGGCGCTACGGCGCGCCCTCGCGGCGGCCGTCCCGGCCATCCTGGCCCTGTCGATCGGCACCGCGGCGGAGAGGGCGCCCGATGCGACACTCGAGCCCGCTGCGCGCCTGGCGGCCCGGATGCTTGCCGAGACGCCGCTCGCGGATGACATCCGGCACCTGTGCGATCGGATCGGCGGCCGCATGACGGGAAGCGACGCCTGCGAGCGTTCCGTCGATTGGTTCGTGGAGCGGTTCCGCGCGGCGGGCGTCGATCGCACCTGGACCGAGCCGTTTGAGATGCCGTTCCGGTGGAGCGAGGGCGCCTCCCGCGCGCGGGCGCTGGCGCCGGAATCGTTTCCCGTCGACGTCGTCGCGCTGCCCCACTCTCCCGCGACCCCGTCCGGCGGCCTCGCCGCCCGGCTCGTCGACCTCGGTGACGGGGAGCCGGAGGTGTTCGTCGGTCCCCCGGCCGGGTTCGAGGGCGCGCTGGGGCTCGTCGGGTCGGAGGTCATCGCTTCGTGGGGGGATCTCTTCCAGGACTACATGCGGATCCCTCCCATCATCGAGCGCGCGCGGAAGGCCCGGATGGCGGGACTGCTGCTGATCGGCAGCCGATCGCGCGATCTTCTCTACCGCCACATCCCCACGCTCGCGGGTTGGGCGCCCTTTCCGATGGCCGTCGTGGCGCGCGAGGACGGACTGCGCCTCGCCCGACTGGCCCGCCGCGGCGAGGTGAGATTGAGCCTCGATCTCCGCGTACGGTCGGGCCCTCCGTACACGGCGCGCAACGTCCTGGCGGAGATCCGTGGCCGGGAACGTCCCGGAGAGATCGTCCTCCTGGGGGCCCACCTCGACTCCTGGGACCTCGGCACCGGCGCCCTGGACAACGGGGCCAACTGCGCGATGCTGCTCGACCTCGCCCGCCAGCTCGCAGCGCTGGGCGCGAGGCCGCGGCGCACCGTGCGGATCGCCCTGTTCACGGGGGAGGAGCAGGGCCTGCACGGATCGCTCGGGTACGTGCGGCGCCACCGCGACGCGCTCGGCGATCACGTGGCGGTCGCCATCTTCGACGAGGGCACCGGGCGGATCGGCGGCTTCTCCACGGGCGGCCGGGAGGATCTCCACCCCCTCGTCATCCGGGCGCTCCGGCCGGTCGCCGGGTTCGGCGCCGACGCGCACACCGCCGACGCCTTCGTCGGCACGGACAATCTGGATTTCCTGCTCGAGGGGGTCCCGAATCTCGTCGCCACGCAGGCGGCGGCGAACTACATGGAGAACTACCACGCCTCGTCCGACACGTTCGACAAGGTCGACCTGCGCGAGATCCGGATCAACGGGGCGATCGCGGCGGCGCTGGCCTGGCACCTGGCCGATTCGGACGCGAGGGCGCCCCGTCAGGATCGAGCCGCGATCGAGGATCTCGTGCGCCGGACCGGGCTCGAGGGGCAATTGAGGACGTTCGGCCTGTGGGACGACTGGGCCGGCGGGCGGCGCGGTCGGGTGCTGGAATGAGCGGACGCGTGGACGAGACGCTGATCTACATCCGCGAGCGGGGCGCCGCCCGCGAATGCTGGCACCCCGCGTTCGCCGAGCCCCTGCCCGGCGATCTCTACCGCGTGTCGCGCACCGACGCGGATCGACCCCTGGAGTTCACGCCGGGAGCGATCGTCCGCTGCGAGATGCGCACCTTCCCCGACGGGTCCGAGGCGCTGGCGGCGATCGCCGCGGCCGATTCCGTCTGACGCGCCCTCCGGCCAGCCCGCGCGCGGGCCGCACCGAATCCGGACCGATTCCTAGGCGTCGCCGTAGACGGTGAAATGCCAGCCCTTGCGCGCCTGCCCCGTCAGGTCGGCCATGACGTGCTTGACGGTCGTGTACTCCTCGAAGGAGTAGCGCGACAGGTCCGCGCCGAAGCCCGACTTCTTGACCCCTCCGTGCGGCATCTCGGACGCCAGCGGCAGGTGATCGTTGATCCAGACCTCGCCGTACTGGAGGTCCTTCGACAGGCGCAGGGCGCGGAACACGTCCCGCGTCCAGACGGACGAGGCGAGTCCGTACTCGACGCCGTTCGCCTTCTCGACGACGTCGTCCTCATCCTTGAACGACAGGACCACGACGGCGGGGCCGAAGATCTCCTTCTGGATGACCTCGTCCTCGTGCTTGGCGTTGGCGAGCACGGTCGGCTGGAAGAAAAAGCCGGGACCGTCCATCGCCTTGCCGCCGGTGAGCACCTCGACGCCGGCCTTGCGGGCCCGGTCGACGAAGCCCGCCACGCGCTCCCGCTGCTCCTTCGAGATCAGCGGGCCGATGTCGGTCGTCGGCTTGGTGGGATCCCCGACGCGGATCTTCTTGACCGCCGCGACGAACCGATCGAGGAACTCCTTGTGCTTGGACTGCTGCACGTAGATCCGCGTGGCCGCGGTGCAGTCCTGGCCGGTGTTGACGTAGCCGGCCACCACCGCCCCCTGGACGGCGGCCTCCAGATCGGCGTCCTCGAACACGATGAACGGCGCCTTGCCCCCCAGCTCCAGGTGCAGCCGCTTCACGGTCGGCGCCGCCTGCTCCATGATCTTCTTGCCCGTGGCGGTGTCCCCGGTCAGGGAGACCATGTTGATGTCGGGATGCCTGCAGATGGCGCCGCCGACGTCCGCGCCGGGCCCGGTCACGACGTTGAGGACACCCTCCGGCAGGCCGACCTCCAAGGCCGCTTTGGCCAGCTCAATCGTCGTCAGGGGGGTGTTCGAGGCGGGCTTCAGGACGACGGTGTTCCCCGCGGCGAGGGCCGGCCCGATCTTCCAGGCCGCCATCAGGTACGGGTAGTTCCACGGGGCGATCGACCCGACCACGCCGATCGGCTCGCGGCGGATGATGCTGGTCATCCCCTCGGTGTACTCCCCGGCCGCGGTCCCCTCCAGCACACGGGCCTGGGCCCCCATGAAGCGGATGTTGTCGTTGGCGAACGGGACGTCGCTGTTCTTGGACAGCTTGTGGGGCTTGCCGGTCTGGCTCGTCTCCAGCTCGGCCATCGCCTCGGTCCGGCCGTCGAGGTGATCGGCCAGCTTGGCCAGCAGCGCCCCGCGCTCCCCGGGGGTGAGACGGGACCACTTTTTGTACGCCTTGCGGGCGGCCGCGACCGCCTTCTCCACGTCCTGGGCGTTCCCCTTCGGCACGCTCCCCGCCTTCTTCTCGTTGGCGGGGTTGATCACCTCCATGCGCTGCCCCGAAACCGACTCCACCTCTTTCCCATCGATGATCATCTTGAGATCGGACATGCGACGATTCCTCCTCGGCCCGCGACGGACGGCCGGCTGCGCTCCGGCGGCGGGGGGCGACCGTCCCGGACTGCCATCCTGAATTGTGAAACGGACTTTCCCGATTACTGTATCAGAAGGGACCGCGACCCGCCAGACGCGCGCGCGGCCCCGCCCCGCACCGTGCGGTCTCTCAGAATACGGGCGTGGCGGTCTTCTGCGGAGGATCGTAGAAGGGCAGGTTCACGACCCTCGCCGCCGCCCGGTGGCGGACCGCCTCGACGGTGATCTCCATCTGCAGGCGGGCGCCGGGCTCGGCGTGCGCGGTCTCGACGCTCGCGAGGGCGATCATCCGCTTGAGGGTCGGGGACCAGGTGGTCGATGTCGCCCTGCCGACCTGGCGGCGGCCGCCGTAGACGGGGACGGCCGAGCGCGACGCCGTCGAGGGGACCTGCGGCGCCAGGCCGATCGCCTCGAAGCGCGCCTCGACCTCGCTCCAGTCGACCTCCAATCCGACGAGACTCCGCGCGGGCCCCCGCCCCTTCTCGCGCTCGAGCGCCGCGCGCCCGACGAACTGCCCCTTGCCGAGGTGGACCATGCGGCCCAGGCCGATCTCGTAGGGGGAGTATTTCTGGGATTCGATCAGCGCCTTGCGGCTGCTCGTGTAGTCGACCTCGATCAGGATGAGGCCCGCCTCGATGCGGGCGATGTCCAGGGCGAGCATGCCGGCCGCGTGGATGTCGAAGGGCCGTCCACCTTCCATCAGGGCGTCCCACACCTTCACCGCGTCGCTCCAGGGGATCCAGATCTCGTAGCCCAGATCGCCCGTGTAGCCGTTGCGCGAGATCTCGACCGGGACCCCGGCGATCGTGCCCCGCGTCAGGCGGAAATAACGCAGGTTCCGGATGTCCGCGTCGGCGACGCTCGCGAGCAGCCGACCCGAAGTCGGCCCCTGCAGGGCGAGAGCGGCGAGGCTCTCCGAGACGTCCTCGATCGCGACCTCCATGCCCAGGGCGTTCTGACGAAGCCACCGCAGCGTCGGATCGGCCGCCGTGAGACGATAGGTCGTCTCGTCGATCCGGGCGACGGTGCCGTCGTCGATCGTCTTGCCCTCCTCGTCGCACCACGGCGTGTAGATCAGGCGCCCCACGTCGACCTTGCTCATGTCGCGCGTGACGACGCGGTCGAGAAGGCGCCGCGCGTCCCGGCCGCGGATGGCGTACTTGTACAGGGGGGTGATGTCGAACAGGGCGGAGGCGTTGCGGACGGCGTTGTACTCGTGCTCGTGGTGCGTCTCGTAGACGCTCGCGGCGTAGTAGCCGGACCAGTCGCGGTAGTTCAGGCTCTCGCACAGCTTCGACGTTCTCTCGTGGACGGCGGTTCCGACGGGCACGGCGACCTCCCCTGCGTTCGAAGGTGATCCGGAGCGAATTCTCTCACGGAACGGCTCCGGGGCTCTTGCGATGGCCCTCATAGATTCGTACAATGAGCCCTCATATTGCAACGGTGTTTCGGAATGCGGACCGCGAATCAGGTCCGCGCGGAGAACGGATGGCCTCCCGTTACGACGCGATCATCATCGGGGGCGGGCACAACGGCCTGACCAACGCCGCCTACCTGGCGCGAGCCGGCAGGAAGGTGCTCGTCCTGGAGCGGCGGCACGTACTGGGCGGGGCCGCCGTGACGGAGGAGGTGTTCCCCGGCTTCAAGTTCTCCGTCTGCTCCTACGTCGTCTCCCTCCTGCGCCCGGAGATCATCCGCGAGCTGAACCTGCCGAAGCACGGCCTCGAGATCCTCCCTCTCGACGGGACCTTCGCTCCGATGCCGGACGGCAACTATCTGTGGCGCGTCAACGATCACGGCAAGACGTTCCGCGAGATCGCCCGGTTCTCCAGGATGGACGCCGAGGCGTACGAGGACTTCGGCAAGGCCATGGTGGCGATGTGCCACTTCGTCAAGCCGATCCTCGACATGACGCCGCCGGAGCCGACGTCGCTGCGCCTCAAGGATCTGCACAAGCTCCTCTTCCTGGGACGCCGCTTCCAGTCCCTGAGCGCGGTGGACAAGTACAACCAGGTCCAGCTGATGACCATGAGCGCCGTCGATTTTCTGGATCAGTGGTTCGAGACCGACGTCCTCAAAGCCTGCATGTCGGCCTCCGGCATTATCGGCACCTTCCTGGGTGTGCGATCGCCGGGTACGGCGTACGTCCTCCTGCATCACTACATGGGGGAGATCGACGGCGCCTTCCGGTCGTGGGGCTTCGCCCGCGGCGGCACCGGGGCGATCTCCAACGCCATCGCCGGCGCCGCGCGGGAGGCGGGCGTCGAGATCCGCACCGAGGCGCCGGTGGCGCGCATCCTCGTCCGGAACGGGAAAGCGGAGGGTGTGGCGCTGGCGAGCGGCGACGAGATCCGCGCCGACATCGTCTCGTCGAGCGTCGATCCGAACCTGACCTTCCTGAAGCTGATGGAGAACGGGCATCTGCCGGACGACTTCGTCGAGGAGGTCCGGCGCTACAAGTTCCGGGGGTCCTCCGGCAAGGTGAACCTGGCGCTCGACGCGCTGCCGGACTTCCGCTCCCTTCCGGGCCCGGGGCCTCACCTGAGGGGTGCGATCTCGATCTCCCCGTCGGTCGAGTACATGGAGCGCGCTTACGACGACGCCAAGTACGGGCGCTTCTCGCGCCGCCCGTACATCGACGTCGTCATCCCGTCGCTCACCGATCCCTCGGTGGCTCCGCCCGGCAAGCACGTCCTCTCCTGCTTCGTCCAGTACGCGCCCTACAACCTCAGGGAGGGGACGTGGGACGAGCAGGGCGAGGCGTTCGGCGACACCGTCATCGACACCCTGGCCGAGCACGCGCCCAACATCAGGGACATCATCCTGCACCGGCAGGTCGTGACCCCCCTCGACCTCGAGCGGGAGTTCGGCCTGACGGAGGGGAACATCTTCCAGGGGGAGTTGTCGCTGGAGCAGCTGTTCTTTCTGCGGCCGGTCCCCGGCTGGGCCCGGTACCGCACCCCGGTCCGCAACCTCTATATGTGCGGCTCGGCCACCCACCCGGGAGGGGGCATCATGGGGGCGCCGGGCCGCATCGCGGCGCGAGAGATCCTGAAGGACAGCGGCCAGGGGCTGATCTGACCGGACGAGGCGGATCCACACGATGGGCGACGTACGCGACTTCATCATCATCGGCGGCGGACACAACGGGCTGGTCACGGCCTATTACCTCGCGCGGGCCGGGCACCGGCCGCTGATCCTCGAGCGCCGCGAGGTCGCCGGAGGCGCCGCCGTCACGGACACGATCCACGAAGGGTTCCGGATCTCGTCGCTCGCGCACGCCTGCGGGCCGGTGGATCCCGGCGTCGTCGGCGACATGGCCCTGGAGCGCCACGGCCTGGAGATGCTGCGTCCCGACGTCCGCGTCTTCGCTCCGGCGCCCGACGGCCGCGGCCTCCTGCTGCACGCGGATCCGGCGCGCTCCGCCCGATCGATCGCGGCACTCTCGCCGAAGGACGCGGAGGCGTACGGCCGCTTTCACGAGTCGATCGGGCGCATCGGCACCGCCCTCTCGCGCGTCCAGCGCATGATCCCGCCGTCGATCGACCGGCCGTCCGCCGGCGATCTCTGGAATCTTCTGGGTCTCGGCAAGCGGGTCCGCGACCTCGGGCCGAAGGACATGTACCGGCTCCTCCGGTGGGGGCCGATGCCGGTCGCGGATCTCGTGGCGGAGCACTTCGAGACCGAGCTCCTGCGCGCCGCCATCGCGGCCCGCGGGATCTTCGGGACGTTCCTGGGCCCCTGGTCGGCCGGATCGAGCACCGTGCTGCTGCTGCGCGCCGCGGCCGATCCCCACTCCGCCGGAACGCTCGCCGTCCCGCGCGGGGGGCTCGGAGCGCTCACGCGGGCCATGTCGGAGGCGGCCATCAAAGCGGGTGCCGTGATCCGCACCGGCGCGGAGGTGGCCCGGATCCGTGTGAAGGACGGCCGGGCGACGGGGGTCGTCCTGACCGGCGGCGAGGAGATCCCCGCGAAGGCGGTCGTCTCCAATGCCGATCCGAAACGGACTTTCCTGAACTTCGTGGATCCGATCCACCTGGGGCCGGACTTCCTCTCCCGGATCCGCAACTACCGGGCCGCGGGGACGGTCGCGAAGGTGAACCTGGCCCTTTCGAGATTGCCCCGGTTCACCGCCTCCGCTTCGGTCGCGGACGCGGCGGGCGGGAACGGCGCCGCGCCGCTCTCGGGCCGCATCCACATCGGCCCCACGATCGACGATCTCGAGCGCGCCTTCGACGACGCCAAGTACGGAGCGTTCTCGAAGAAGCCCTACCTGGAGATCACGATTCCGTCGATTCTCGATCCGTCGCTGGCCCCCGCGGGCGCCCACGTCATGTCGATCTACGTGCAGTACGCCCCGTACAGCCTGAAGGACGGCGAGTGGGAGTCGCGCCGCGAGGACCTGGGGAAGACCGTCGTCGACACCCTCGCCGCGTATGCGCCCGACCTCCCCGGACTGGTCCTGCAGCGGCAGGTGATCACGCCGGCCGACCTCGAGCGGATCTACGGCCTCACCGGCGGGCACATCTTCCACGGCGAGATGGCGCTCGACCAGATCTTCACCATGCGGCCCCTGCTCGGCTGGGCGCGCTACCGCACCCCGATCGAGGGGCTCTATCTGTGCGGCGCCGGGACCCATCCCGGCGGGGGCGTGACCGGCGCTCCCGGCGCCAATGCCGCCCGCGCGATCCTGAAAGACCGCCGCTGATCCCGGTCCCCGCCGGCGCGCCGATCCGGCCCGGCGCGGGAATAGAGATCCCCCCGCCATCGTTCTTCGAGGCCATGGGGCTACCTGGCCCCCCCGATGTGGTTTAGGATCGGCGCCTCGTTCGCCCACAGGTCGCCGATCCGTCCGTCGAAGCGCCCGGCCGCGCGCGCGTCGCCCACGGCGACCCGCTCGCGGGCCCGGGGCGAGGAGGTGCTCATGAGCGCAGGCGAACGAATCGATCCGCCGTCGTCCGGCGAGCCGCAGCGGGCCGGTCGCGGAAGGTCGCGCGGCGGATCGATCGTCCGGATCGCGATCCTGCTGGTCGTGATCGCGCTGCTCGTCGTGACCGGCCGCCAGGCGGGCGGGCGTATCCAGGAGTTCGCCGGATGGCTGGACGGACTCGGACCGTGGGGTCCGATCGCGTTCATGCTCGGATACGTCATCGCCACCGTGGCCTTCCTCCCGGGATCGGTCCTCACGCTCGCCGCCGGGGCGCTCTTCGGACTGGGCCGCGGCGTGCTGATCGTCTTCGTCAGCGCCACGGCGGGCGCCTCCCTGGCCTTTCTCGTGGCGCGCTACCTGGCCCGCGCCGCGATCGAGCGCAGGCTGGCCGGGAACGCCCGGTTCGCGGCGATCGACCGGGCCATCGGCGAGCAGGGGAGGAAGATCGTGTTCCTGCTGCGTCTCTCCCCCGTCTTCCCCTTCAACCTCCTCAATTACGGCCTGGGCCTGACCCGCGTGCGGTTCGTCGATTATTTCGTGGCCTGCCTCGGGATGCTGCCCGGGACGGTGCTGTACGTCTACTACGGGAAGGTCGCGGGCGACGTGGCGGCCCTCGCCGGGGGCGCCGCGATCGAGCGCGGCCCGGCGCACTACGCGGTGCTCGGGATCGGTCTCGTCGCGACGGTCGTCGTTACCGCGTTCGTCACGCGCCTGGCGCGCCGCGCGCTGAAGGAGGCCACCGGCGGGGAGCTGGAGCGTGGAACGGGGGGCGGGGTGAGCGGGTCCGCGAGGGGAACGACCGCCTGACGCGAGAAACGGGAGACCGGAACGCCATGCATGCCGACGAACTGATCCGACCGCTGGACGAGCACAACAGGCGACACCTCGAGCACGTTCATCCGCCCGACCACGTCAACCCGGAGCCGAAGGGCCGCTACCATCTCGTCGTGCTCGGCGCCGGCACGGGGGGGCTCGTGACGGCAGCGGCGGGGGCGGCCCTCGGGGCGAAGGTGGCCCTGATCGAGAAGCATCTGATGGGAGGAGACTGTCTCAACGTCGGGTGCGTGCCCTCCAAGGGGATCATCCGCGCCGCGCGCGCTTGGTCCGAAGTGAAGCGGGCGGCCGAGATCTTCGGCGCGCCGCGCGCCGAGGGGCCGGGCGATTTCGCCGCCGCCATGCAGCGGATGCGCCGGCTGCGCGCCGATCTGAGCCCGATCGACAGCGTGCAGCGGTTCCGGAGCCTCGGCGTCGACGTCTTTCTCGGCGCCGGCCGTTTCGTCGACCCGGGAACCGCGGACGTGAACGGGGCCCGCCTCAACTTCCGGCGCGCCGTGATCGCCACCGGCGGCCGCCCCGCCCTGCCCCCGATACCGGGACTGGCCGAGGCGCGGCCGCTCACCAACGAGACGATCTTCTGGCTGGAGGATCTGCCCCGGCGCCTCGTCGTTCTCGGCGCCGGGCCGATCGGCTGCGAGATGGCGCAGACCTTCGCCCGGTTCGGAAGCCGGGTGACGCTGCTGAATCGCGGCGACCGGATCCTCCCGAAGGAGGATCGCGATGCCGCCGCGATCGTCGAGCGGGCGATGCGGCGCGACGGGGTCGATCTGAGGCTCGGTCTGAATTTCGTCGCCGCGGAGCGGCGGAACGGCGAGACGACCGTGCGGTACGAGCGCGACGGCTCCGCCGGGAGCGTCGCCGGCGATGCCCTGCTGGTGGCCGCGGGGCGCGCCCCGAATGTCGAGGGGATCGGGCTGGAATCGGCCGGCGTCGCTTACTCTCCCAAAGGCGTGCGCGTGGACGACCGCCTGCGCACGACGAACGCCCGGATCTACGCCGTCGGGGACGTCTGCTCGCCCTACCAGTTCACCCACGCCGCCGACGCGCAGGCCCGGCTGGTCGTCGCGAACGCTCTCTTCTTCGGGCGCGGACGGGCCAGCCGCCTGGTCATGCCCTGGTGCACGTTCACGAGCCCCGAGGTCGCGCACGTCGGCCTGTACGAGAAGGACGCGCGCGCCGCCGGGTTCGACGTCGACACGTTGACCTGGTCGCTGGAGGATCTCGATCGCGCCGTCCTCGACGGAGCCAACGAGGGGTTCATCCGGGTCCATCTGAAGAAGGGCACGGATCGCATCCTCGGGGCGACCCTCGTGGCCGAGCACGCGGGCGACATGATCGGCGAGCTGGCCCTGGCGATCACCGCCCGCGTCGGCCTCGGCGCCATCGGCAGCACGATCCACCCCTACCCGACGCAGGGTGAGGCGACGCGCAAGATCGCCGACGCGTATAATCGAAGGAGGTTGACGCCGCTCGCGAAGCGCGTCTTCTCGGTCTTTTTCCGCCTCGTCCGATAGGAGTCCCTTGTGCCCGCGGCGCGTCCCGTTCTGGCCGGCGACATCGGCGCCACGAACACCCGCCTGGCCCTTTATGTCCGCGAGCGCGGGCGGCTGAGGAGCCTCGAAGAGCGCGTCTACCCCAGCCGAGAATCGCGCGATCTGCAGGGGATTGTCCGCCGGTTCCTGGACGACACTGGGGCGCGGGGCATCGCCCGCGCCTGCTTCGGCATCGCCGGTCCGGTGCGCGAGGGCGTCGTCCGGACGACCAACCTGCCCTGGGTGGTCGACGCCTCGAGCCTCGCCCGGGAACTCTCGATCCGCTCCGTGAGCCTCCTGAACGATCTCGAGGCGACGGCCTGCGGCATCGCCGCCCTCGAGGCGGACGATCTCGCCGTGCTCGCCGAGGGGCATCCCGAAGCCCGCGGGAACGCGGCCGTGATCGCCGCCGGGACCGGCCTGGGCGAGGCCGGGATGTTCTGGGACGGAAGGGAGAACCACCCCTACGGCACCGAGGGCGGGCACTCCAGCTTCGCACCCAACGGCGAGACGGAGATCGATCTGCTGAGGCATTTGACGGAGCGGTTCGGCCACGTCAGCTGGGAGCGGGTCCTGTCGGGCCCCGGACTGCACAACATCTACCGGTTTCTGCGCGACGGCGGCCGCGGCGAGGAGCCGGAGTGGCTCGCGCGCGAGATCCGCGAGGGCGATCCGGCCGCGGTCATCTCGCGGGCCGCTCTCGACGGCCGATCGTCCCTCTGTTCCCTGGCCATGGACCTCTTCGTGTCGCTGTACGGATCCGAGGCGGGTAACCTGGCCCTCAAGACGATGGCGACGGGGGGACTCTACGTCGGCGGCGGCATCGCCCCGCGCATCATCGACCGGCTGCGCGGCCCCGCCTTCATGAAATCGTTCGTCTCCAAGGGCCGCTTCCAGACGTTCCTGGAGGCGATCCCGGTGCGGGTGATCCTGAACGACCGGACGGCGCTTCTCGGGGCGGGGCTGCGGGCCGCCCGCCGCCCGTCGACGCGCTGACCGCGGGGGAGAGCGTGGCCGATCCAAAGCCGGAGATCCGCATATTCGACGACGCCGAGACCCTCGCCCGCGCGGCGGCGACGGAGTTCGCCGACCGGGCGATCGAGGCCGTGGCCGCGCGCGGCCGATTCACGGTGGCGCTGTCCGGAGGCTCCACGCCGAGACGACTGTACGAGACCCTCGTCGGGGCGCCTCCGTCCGGGCGGCCGGTCCCCTGGGAGGGGATCCATCTCTTCTGGGGGGACGAGCGGCACGTCCCGCCCGGTCATCGAGACAGCAACTACCGCATGGTGCGCGAGGCGCTCCTGGATCGGATCGCGCTTCCGGAGGATCAGGTGCACCGCGTGCCCGCCGGGAGCGGCCCCGTGGCCGACGCGGCCTCCGCCTACGAGAACGATCTGCGAACCTTCTTCTCGCCGCCCGGCGATGAGCCGCCGCGCTTCGATCTCGTGCTCCTCGGGCTCGGCGCCGACGGCCATACCGCATCCCTCTTCCCCGGCACGAAGGCGCTCTGGGAGACGGAGCGCTGGGTCGTCGGCCATCGCATCGAAGGCGTCGCGACCGAGCGCGTGACCTTCACCTTTCCGCTCATCAACAATGCGGCGGCCGTCCTCTTTCTCGTGAGCGGGCGGGACAAGGCGGACGCTCTGCGGGACGTCCTGTCGGGCGAGGGGACTATCGATCGCATTCCGGCCAGCGGCGTCCACCCCACCCACGGCTCGCTCGTCTGGCTGGCCGACCGGGAGGCGGCGGGAAGCCGGCCGGCCTGATCAACGCGACGACTGCAGACCCGGGTGACGCACGTCCTTCCCCTCGCACATGAAGATCACCATCTGGGCGATGTTGGTGGCGTGGTCGCCGATCCGCTCGAGGTATTTCGCGATGAAGGTGATCCGCATCGCCCGGCTCACGTTGCGCGGCTCCTCGATCATGTAGGTGAGCAGCTCCCGGAAGATCTGGACGTTCAGCTGATCGACCGCGTCGTCGGCCTCCAGCACCGAGCGGGCCTGGGCCGGGTCGCGCCCCACGAAGGCGTCCAGCGCCCGGTGCACCATCTCCGTCGCCGCCGATCCCATGCGCGGAATGTCGATGTACGGCTTGAGCTGGGGCTCCTCGTTCAGCTCGATGGCGCGCTCGGAGATGTTGACGGCGAGATCGCCGATCCGCTCCAGGTCGGTGACGATCTTCAGCGCCGTCGTGAGGAAGCGGAGGTCGGAAGCAGCCGGCTGGCGCAGCGCAAGGATGTTCAGGCAGAGATGATCGACCTCCAGCTCGGCCGCGTCGACCCGCGGGTCGGTCTCGATGACCTCCCTGGCGAGACCGCCGTCCCGCCGGATCAGCGCGCGCATCGACGAGGCGATCATGTTCTCGACGACGCCCCCTATGAAGAGGATCTTTTCCTTGAGCTCCTTGAGCTCCTGTTCGTAATGGCGGCTCGTGTGCTCCACCAACCTCCGCTCCTCTCCCCGGATCGCTAGCCGAACCGCCCGGTGATGTAGTCCTCGGTCCGCCGGTCCCGGGGTGTCGTGAACAGGCTCGCCGTCACGTCGAACTCCACCAGCTCGCCGAGCAGCATGAATCCCGTGAAGTCGGAGACGCGGGCGGCCTGCTGCATGTTGTGCGTGACGATGACGATGGTGTAGCGCTCCTTCAGCTCGCCCATCAATTCCTCGATCCGCGCCGTGGCGATCGGGTCGAGCGCCGAGCAGGGCTCGTCCATGAGCAGGACGTCCGGCTCCACCGCGATCGCACGGGCGATGCACAGCCGCTGCTGCTGGCCTCCCGACAGGCTCAGGGCGCTGTCGTTCAGGCGGTCGCGCACCTCGTCCCAGAGCGCGGCCGCGCGCAGGCTGCGCTCGACGATCGCGTCGATGTCCGCCCGGCGGCCGGCGCCGAGGATGCGCGGCCCGTAGGCCACGTTTTCGAAGATCGACTTGGGGAACGGGTTCGACTTCTGGAACACCATCCCGACCCGCTTGCGCAGCTCGGTGACGTCCATTGACGGGTCATGGATGTCACGCCCGGCGATCCGGATCGTGCCGCTCATCCTCACGCCGTCGACCAGATCGTTCATGCGGTTCATGCAGCGCAGGAGAGTCGTCTTGCCGCAGCCGGAGGGTCCGATGAACGCGGTGATCCGGTTCGGGGGGATCTCCATCCGGATGCCCTTCAGGGCCTGCTTGCTGCCGTAGAAGAGGTCCAGCCCCTCGATGCGCACCAGTGGCTCCCCCGCCGGGCCGGCCGGAGCCGCCGTCCGCGGGCGTTCGGGAGCGATGCGGATCTTCTGCATCGGATCCCCCTATAGGTCCGCCACGCCGAGGCGGCGACGCAGCCGATTGCGCAGCGCGATCGCCCCGATGTTCAGGACCAGGACGATCGCGAGCAGCAGAATCGTCGTCGTGTAGACCATGGGGCGCGCGGCGTCCACGTTCGGCGACTGGAAGCCGACGTCGTAGATGTGAAACCCCAGGTGCATGAACTTGCGCTCCAGATGGAGAAACGGCCACGTCGAGTCGATCGGAAGCGCGGGCGCCAGCTTCACGACTCCCGTGATCATGAGCGGCGCGACTTCCCCCGCGGCCCGCGCCATCGCGAGAATCAATCCCGTGAGGATCGACGGCATCACGGCGGGCAGCACGACCCGCCATGTCGTCTCGAACCGCGTCGCCCCCAGGGCGAGAGACGCCTCCCGGGCGCCTCGCGTGACGGCGGCCAGCCCCTCCTCCGTCGCCACGATCACGACGGGCACGGTCAGCAGCGCCAGCGTCAGCGAGGCCCACAGAATACCACCGGTACCGAACGTCGGAGCCGGAAGCGACTCCGGAAAGAAGAGGCGATCGAGGATTCCGCCGACGCCGTAGATGAAGAACGCCACGCCGAACACGCCGAAGACGATCGAGGGAACCCCGGCCAGGTTGTTGACGGCGATGCGCACGGCGCTGACCATCGGGCCCTGCCGGGCGTACTCGCGCAGATAGAACGCCGCGAGGACGCCGAGGGGCGTGGCGATGAGACTCATGATCATGACGAGCAGGACCGTGCCGAAGATCGCGGGGAACACCCCGCCCTCGGTGTTCGATTCGCGCGGCTCCCCGGACAGGAACTCCCAGACCTTCGACAGATAATGGGCGCTCTTGGCCGCCGGCCCCATGGCGTTCGGCCGGACGACGCGCACGATGCCGGCGACGGGAACCTCGGTCCGCTCCCCTCCCGCCAGCTCGACGACCACCGCGCCGGTGTCCCGCGCGCGCAAGGTCCCGATCGCCTCCATGTGGCGCGCGTACGTCTCCTCCCGGTCGACCCTCTCCCGATGGAGATCCTCGATCTCCGGTCCTTCCCGGATGCCCCGGAGTTCGAGACGCCGGAGACGGAGCCGGAGCGACTCCTGCGCCCTGTGGATCGCGCCGATCTCGTCCCGCTCGATCTCCCGGATCCGCCGCCGGATCGCGGCCGCCGCGTCCAGGCTCTCCTGGACGATCTCCCGGTCCGTCGCTTCCCGCGGCGCGGCGGGACCATCCCCCGGGAGGACACCGACGAACAATCCGTACAGATTGCCCCACTCGAGGCGCTCGATGACGACCGCCTCGCGCGGCCGGTCGCGCGAGACGATCTCGTCCTCGGCCACCCAGACGAAATCGGCTCCGTAGAGATCGCGATTCCCCTGCTTGACCTGAAGCCGGTGGCGCCGGGGCGCGTCGTGCGGGGCATCGGGCTGCGGGATCGCTTCGCGGTCGGTGACCTCGCCCAGGATGGTGCGGCCGTCCTCGAGTTTCAGACGGACGATGTCGTCCGGCCAGAAGAACCCCAGGCCGTTCACGAGCACGAGCAGGATGAGGCCGGCCACCAGAAGCAGGCAGACGGCGAGCGCCCCCCCGGTCAGCCAGATGAACGGATCGCCGCTGCGCCAGAAGCCTCTCACAGGTATCGGTACCTCTCCCGGAGCCTGAGCCGGACGATCTCGGCCGCGGTGTTCACCGCGAAGGTCATCGCGAACAGAAGGAAGGCGGCCAGGAACAGGATGCGGAAGAGCGTGCCTCCATCGGGCGCTTCCGGCAGCTCGACGGCGATGTTCGCCGACAGGGCGCGGAAGCCGTTGAAGATCGACCCATCCATGATCGGCGTGTTCCCCGTAGCCATCAGGACGATCATCGTCTCGCCGACGGCGCGCCCGAAGCCGATCATGACGGCCGAGAAGATGCCGGGGCTGGCCGTCGGCAGGACCACGCGCAGCGCCGTCTGCCAGCGGGTCGCCCCCAGAGCCAGGGATCCGGCCGTGAGGTGCGCGGGGACGTTCGAGAGGCTGTCCTCGGTGATGGTGAAGATCATCGGGATGACCGCGAATCCCATCGCGACGCCGACCACGATCGAGTTGCGCTGATCGTAGGTGAGGCCCAGCGCCTGCAGCAGCCAGGTCCTGTAATCCCCCGCCAGGAGCGCTCCCTCGAAGACGCCGCCCGCGAGGAGCGCGAGCCCGAAACCGCCCAGAACGATGACGGACAGCAGGACGAGCTCGAATCCCCGCGGCGTCCGCCCCGTGATCGCCGCCGGCGCGCGCCGCCAGATCCACGCGCCGGCCAGAATGAGCACGGCGAGGATCCAGGGCAGCAGAGCCAGAGCCGGCACGACGCGCTCGATGACCGGCGCGAGCCACAGGCCGCCGAGGAACCCGAGCACCACGCTCGGCAGAGCGGCCATGATCTCGATGCCCGGCTTGATGAAAGCGCGAACCGAAGGGTGCATGAACTGCGACGTGTACAGCGCCGCGAGCAGCGCGAGCGGCACGGCGAACAGGAGGGCGTAGAACGTTCCCTTCAGGGTGCCGAAGATGAGCGGCGTGAGGCCGTACTTCGGCTCGAAATCGTCCGTGCCGCCCGTCGACTGCCAGACGTGCTCGGGCCCGTCGTACCCCTCGTACCAGACCTCGCCGAACAGGATCGACAGGGTGATCCCGGGATGGGGGTCGCGCACCGACCAGTGGGTGGCCGCGCCCTCGCCGCTCAGGGCGAGGATCCCGTCCCCCTTCGGGGCCATCACGATCCGCTCGATCCCGCCCGAAGGCGCCTGCGCCCGGAGAAGCGTGGATCCGGAGGTGCCGTGACGGAGCATCAGCCGCCCCGACTCGTCCGCGGTGACGAATCCCTTGTCCCGCATCGAGCGAGCGAACGCCGAAACGCCCGCCGGATGGGGATCGAAGATGTGCATCCGTTTCAGCCGCTCCGGGGCTCCGGCCTCCCTGCGGACGACCTGCCAGGACGAGACGCCGCCGGCCCGATCAGCCGTGATCAGGGTCCGATCGCCGATCAGGAACCCCAGGACGGAGATGCCCGCGCCCGGGCGCGAGGAAGCCTCGAGAGTCTCGATGAGGCGCGCGCCCGCCGGCGTGCGCAGATCGTAGTGCAGCAGCTGTCCGGCCGCCGTGCCGGCGTAGAGACGCTCGCCCCGCTCGTCGATCGCGAGGGCGGTGACGGGGGATCGCACGTCGACCCGCAGGACGCTCCTCTCGATGTCGCCGGCCGAGTCCCCGATCAGGGCGCGCCGCTCGCGCTCCCGCAGGAGGACGATCTCGTCCGGCCCGGCCAGTGCCGCGAGAATGCCTCCCCCGGGGGCCCCTCCGGACGCGATCCGTGTGATCGGGCGGCGCCGATCCGGGTCGAGGTCGAGAGGCTCCCCGCCCTCGAGGAGGGGATGGACGGTCCGGCCCTCCTCCCCGTAGGCGACCTCGAACCGGAGGTCGAACGGGACGGCCCGGCCGATCGAGGTGCCGACGATGTAGCGCCCCGGGCCCGCCGCGGCGGCCGACACCGGCCTG
>JBFGDZ010000018.1:0-31033 GCA_041580375.1 Candidatus Polarisedimenticolia bacterium | reverse complement strand
TCCATCCCGAATGCCAGCCGATCCCGTTCACGTCGCCCTTCGCCTTCGCCGGCGAGATGCTGGATCGGTTCGGCCTGTTCCGGACCCTGGGATGGCCGATCGACACGTGGTCGCTCCCGTCCGGGCTCACGGACGAACGTCATTTTCTCGAGGACATGGCGTCCACGGCCGACCATCAGGAGAAGATGATGAAACACTATCTGGAGAGCGGCGACGAGCGGCTCTATCTCCAGGTCTTCGATTTCACCGATCGCGTCGGCCACATGCTCTGGCGGCTGCACGATCCGTCCCACCCGCTGCACGACGCCGAGCTCGCGAAACGCTACGCCGGGGAGATCCCGCGCGCGTACGAGCGTATGGATCGGATCGTCGGAGAGGCCTTGGCGCGCATCTCGCCCGGCACGGCGCTCGTGATCTGCTCCGATCACGGATTCGCGTCGTTCCGGCGGGGGGTGAATTACAACACCTGGCTGGTGGAGAACGGATTCATGGCTCTGCGGCCCGGCTCCTACGGCGGGAAGACCCTCGAGGACCTCTTCGATCGGGGGGAGATGGGCGAGTTCTTCAAATACGTGGACTGGACGCGCACGAAGGCATACGCGATGGGGCTGGGCAACATCTACGTCAATCTGCTCGGACGGGAGCCCCGGGGAAGCGTCGCGCCGGGGCGGGAGTACGACGAGGTGCGCGACGACATCATTCGGCGGCTGACGGCGCTCGTGGACCCGGAGACGGGCGAGAGGCCGGTCACGCGCGTGCTGCGACGCGAGGAGATCTACTCGGGCTACGACCCGAGGATCGTCCCCGATCTGAGGCCCGCGAACAGCGAGCACTACCGCGTCGGCTGGCAGACGGCGCTCGGGGAGGTGCCGCCGCGCGTCTTCGAGGACAATCTGAAGGCCTGGAGCGGCGACCACTGCTCCGTCGATCCGGTGCTCGTTCCGGGAGTGCTGTTCTCGAACGTCAGGCTCAACCGGCGGGATCCGTGGATCGGGGACATCCATCCGACCGTGCTCGCGCTGCTCGGCGTGCCTTCCGGGGAGGGGCTCGATGGCCGTTCGCTCGCGCCCTGACGGGTTGCCCGGCCGGTTCTGCGTCGCCCTGCTCGGCGCGGCGATGCTCGCCGCTCCGGGCGACGCGGCAAGCGCTCTCCCGGGGCATGGAGGCGGGGGGAGCGGCGCCATCGAGGAGCGCCGCGAGTCGGAGCGGCTCCGTCTCGAACGGATTCGGTCGGAGATCCGCGAATTGCGGGAGCGGCTCGAGCGAACGGAGTCGGCCGCGGGATCGATCGTCGGTTCGATCGATCGGATCGATCTGCAGACGGCGCTGCTGGCGCGCGAGCGGGAGTCCCTGCGCCGCGATCAGGAGGAGGTCGGGCGCCGGGAGGCGTCCACGCGGCGCGAGGCCGCCGAAGTGAAGCAGCGTCTCGCCGAGACCGAGCGGAACCTCCGCGAGTGGATGCGCGAAGCCTACAAGCTCGGCCCGACCCGGTACCTGAGGATCGTCGCGGTCGCGTCCTCCCCGCCGCGGGTCGCGGCGGCGATGCGATCCATCGAAGCGCTCAGTCTCCGGGAAGCCTGGCGCGTCGAGGCCTACCGCTCGGACCGCGCCCGGCTGGCCGTTCTGAGCGACGATCTGGCGGCCGATCGGCGCCGCCTGGCCCGCCTGCACCAGCAGATGCGCGCGCAGGAATCGAACCTGCGACGCCTGCGGCAGGACAAGGAGGCGCTGCTGGCATCGGTGCGCGAGGAGCGGGACGTGCACGAACACGCCCTGGCGGAATTACTGGACCTGGAGAGCGAGATTCAGGCTCTTCTGGCGTCCCTGCGGGAGGGGCGCTCACGCGATCGCGTGGCGGATCTCGGGTTCGAACGCTTTCGCGGGATCCTGATCTGGCCCGTGCGGGGAGTCCTGGCGGTTCCATTCGGCAACGTGCGCCATCCGAAGTTCGGGACCGAGGTTCCCCATCCGGGCATCGACATCGCGGCCTCCCCGGGACAGGAGGTGACGGCCGTCTTCGACGGGCGCGTCGTCTTCAGCGACTGGTTCCGCGGTTACGGCCCCATGATCGTGATCGATCACGGCGAGGATTATCTCTCCGTCTACGGTCACCTGGGAGTGCGCCTGGTGGAGGTGGGAGACGAGATACGGCAGGGCGACGTCATCGCGCGATCGGGCGAAGGCGGGACGGCCGCGACCGCGGGATTGTATTTCGAGATCCGTCACGGCGGGACCCCTCAGGATCCCGCGCAGTGGCTGTTGAAAGAGCCCGGGACGATCGCCGGCGCTGCGGCGGGCGAAGCCGCCGGCCGCGCGGTTCCGGGCTCCTCTCCCTGAGAGGGGGATACGCGCATGAAGATCGCATTCGATCGGAAGATCCTGCTCGCGCTGTCGATCGCACTGATCATCATCACTCTTTCGGGCGCCCTGATGGGGCGCGCCGTCGCGCGCGAGGGGACCTATGCCTATCTGAAGCTGTTCAACGAGGCTCTCTACCTGATCGTTCACAACTACGTCCAGCCCATCGAGATCGAGACGGTCATGGAGGGCGCGTACCGCGGGATGCTGGAGTCTCTCGATCCCGGCAATGAATACCTCACGGTGGAGGAATTCGCGCGTGCCCGGCGCGGCGAGGACCGGGGACCGGCGGACGTCGGTCTGGCGGTGTCGAAGCGGCGCGGCTACGTCGTCGTCATCTCGGCGGTGCCGGGGTCGCCCGCCGCGAATGCGGGCCTGCGCAGCGGCGACGTGGTGGTCAGCATCGACGGAGTGTCGACCCGCGTCATGGGCGTGTGGGAGGCGTCGCAGGCCCTGCGCGGCGCTCCCGGAAGCGAGACCAGCCTGGTCGTGAACGCCGTCGACGGCACCGGCCGGAGGACGGTCACCCTGAAGCGGGTCACGATCGGCGGCGACCATGTGATGGCCGCCGTCCTGGAGGGGGACGTCGGCGTCGTGCGCGTCGCACGCATCGAGCAGGGAACCGCGCTCTCCTTCGACCGCGCCCTGGCCGGCCTGCGCGAGGGCGGCGCGACGCGCCTGCTGCTCGACCTGCGCGGGTGCGCCTCCCGATCGCTCGCCGAAGCGATCGGGATGGCCAGCCTGTTCATCCCGGACGGCCCGATTGTGACGGTCACCGATCGATACGATGGGGACAAATCCTACCGTGCCGACGGGCGCCGGATCGCCTGGGATAGCCCCGTCCTCGTACTCTCCGACGAGAGCACCGCCGGCACGTGTGAGCTGCTCGCGGCGGCCTTGAGGGACGTGCTGAAGGCCCCCATCCTGGGGGAGAAGACCTGGGGGCTGGGAACCCGGCACGAGCTGCTGCCGCTGCGCAACGGGGACGGGATCTTCCTGGCGGTGGGCCGCTTTCAGTCGCCCCTCGGCAAGGAGTGGAACGGCCAGGGACTCGAGCCGGATCTCGAGGTCTCGGGCGACGCGCGCGATGAAGGGGATCCGCAGCGCCGCAAGGCGATCGACTACCTGCGCGGGATATCCCTCCCGGGCTCCAGGCGCGCCGCCTGATCCGGGATCGCGGGCGCCGGCAAACCACACCCCCCCGCCCGCGTCCCTCGCCGTTCCCCCGCACCGTCCCCTCGCCCCATCCCCGTCCGCCTAGGCGGGGCTCCGGATCGGCGGACTCCTCCCGAAACCCGCGCCCGGCGGCAGGTGCCCGCGCGGCATCCGACCCCTTGGTCTCCAAGTAGTTCAAATAAAAAGACTTCCGGCGCGCCCGAACGGGGTGGCTTTCTGGACGGCGGGCCTGACGGGTCCTATATTGGAAACCGGTTCCGAGGTGTTGACCGGGAGGCGCGCGCGGAAGGTCGAGCCGTGGCGATCGGGTACCTCTACCCGATCCACCACGCGGTGGGGGGGCCGCCGATCGGACCTCGAGAGGAGCACGGCGGCGCCGTGCGCCGGCCGCGGAACCGGCCGCATTGAAGAGGGGAGGTCCTGGCGGATGACCCTGCCCAAGACCATCGGGCGCTACGAGATCCTCGGCGAAATCGGACGCGGATCGATGGGGGTCGTCTACAAGGCGCGGGATCCGCGCATCGGCCGGATCGTGGCCCTGAAGACGATCTCGTTCGCCTTTCCTCTGGGCGCCGAGGAGGAGGAGGAATTTCTCAGGAGGTTCTTCCACGAAGCGCAGATTGCCGGCGGGCTCAACCATCCGAACATCGTCACGATCTACGACGTCAGCGAGCGGGACAAGGAGCGGGACGCCTACATCACGATGGAGCTCGTCACCGGCACGAACCTGCACGATCTCATAGCGGGCGGCGGCCGGCTGCCGCTGTCCCAGGTGGCTGACGTGCTGGCGCAGATCGCCGCCGCCCTCGACTACGCGCACGAGAGCGGCGTCGTGCATCGGGACATCAAGCCGGCCAACATTCTCCTGACCGAATCGGGACAGGCGAAGATCCTCGATTTCGGGATCGCGCGGCTCGAGACGGGCGGGCTCACCCGCCCCGGCCGGTTCTTCGGCACGCCGAATTACATGGCCCCGGAGCAGATCACCGGCCAGGAGGTGGACGGTCGCTCCGACCAGTTCTCCCTCGGCGTCATCCTGTACCAGCTGCTCACGTCGGAGAAGCCGTTCGGAGGGGATTCGGTCACCGCCATCTCGTACCAGGTCGTCAACGTCGATCCGCCGCCTCCGTCGAAGCTGAACCCGTCTCTCAGGCCGCCCTTCGACCGCATCATCCGCAAGACGCTTTCGAAAAACCCCTCGGATCGATATACGCGCTGCCGGGACCTGGCTGACGAGCTCAGGGCGGCGGTGGAGGAGTGGAAACAGGCGCATGATCCCTCCGCCCCGCGCACACTCGTTTCCTCGACCGAGATGGTGGGCGCGGACGGCACCCAGGAAGGGAGCGTGAGGGGCATCACCTTTCTCGCGCCCCGATGGTCCCGGCTTCTGTTGCCCCAGGCTTCCTCCCAGTGGCTGGGGTGGGCGGTCTTCCTCTTCTGTCTCGTCATTCTCGCGGTCTCGCCCTTGCTGTTCACCCGGGCGCCGAGCGGGGACGCGGCGGCGCTGGGCGCCATCCAGGCGCCGGGTACGAACGCGTCGGCCCCCGCAGCGGCGTCCGTGGCCCCGGAGCCGACCGCGCGGCTGCGGCTCCAGCTTCGCCATCGATTCGACAGGGGACGCGTCGTGATCCGTGTCGACGGGCGGGAGGTTTTCAACGACACCTTCCGGGACCGCGAGAACAAGGGCGTCTGGAGCAAGGACATCGCCGTGGTGCCGGGCGAGCGGCGCGTCGAGGTGCGCCTCATCAACGATGAGGCGAAGTACGACGAGATCGACGGCGCGCAGGTGACGTTCAAACATCGCGAGACGACGGAGATGCGCGCCTCGAGGGGGCGGTTCTCCGGGCGCCTGAAGATCCGCGGGGACGGGGAGGAGGAGGAATGAAGCGGCCGGCCCGACTCCTCATCATCCCGCTGCTCGCCCTCGCGACGTCGGGACCGTCCGGTGCGGAACATCGCACCGACATCGCGGCCCAGGGACGCCGGGCGCAGGCGTACCACCTCTACTCCCTGGCGCAGCAGGCGATGCTGGGACGGGATTTCGCGATGGCGGCGGAGTTTCTGGAGCGCGCCGCCGAGCGCGATCCCTCCCCGGGTCTCCTGCTCGAGCTCGCGGAGCTCAGGTATGCGCTGAACGATCTCGATCGAGCGGGGGACCTGGCCAGACGCATCGCGGCGACCCGGCCCGACCATCCCGGTCTGCACCGCCTGCTCGGCGACGTGCACGAGACGCAGGCGCGGGAGGGCATCGAGCCCGAGGAGAATACGCGACGGGCCATCGCGGCGTATCTCGAGGCGTTGCGGATCGATCCGGAGGATCGCGAGGCCTGTGAGGAGCTCGCGCAGATCTACTACGGCCAGGGGAGGCTGCAGGAGGCGCGCGACCTCCTCGTCTCGTTCTCCCGCGCGGTCCCGCTGACGCCACCGATGTCCCTGCTGTTCGGGAAGATCCTGGCGCGGACGGGACAGCTCAGTGAGGCCGAGGAGATTCTCGCGCCGATCGTGGCGCGGTACCCGGCAAACCTCGAGGCCGCGGACACGCTCGCGCGCCTGTTCGAGCATCAGGACCGGCGCGACGAGGCGATCGACGTCTACCGCATGGTGCGGGGGACGTCCGCGCCGACGGCCTACCTGCAGCGACAACTGGGGTCGCTCCATCTGCAGAAGGGTCAGTATCTCGATGCGATCCGTGAGCTGGAGCTGGGGCAGAGGATTGAACCGCGGGATCACCGGGGCCTGCTCCTTCTCGCGCAGGCCTATGAGGGCGCCGGACGATTCGATGACGCGCTGCGCGCTTTCGACGGGGTCGTCGGAATGGACGGCAACGATCTGGAGGCCCGGTTCCGCCGGGCTCACCTTCTTCACCGGGAGGGTGAGATCGAGGAGGCCCGAACGGCCCTGCAGGAGATCATCGGAGGAGCCCCGCCCCCGGACGAGCTGGACGAACGCGGGGCCGCGATTCTCTCCCTGGCGCTCTCGCAGATGGGGTTGATCGACCTGGAGGAGCGCGACTACGCCGCCGCCGCGGCCGCGTTCAGCCGCGCTTTGGAGGTCTCCCCCGATCCCGGGGCGGAACTCTACCTGCTGTTGGGCCGATCCACGCTGGAAGACGGGCGGCCCGACGCGGCTCAACGGGTCCTGCAGGAGGCGTCCCGGCGCCATCCGAGCAATCTGGATCTCCAGGTGCTCGAGGGGGAACTGCTCCTGGCGCTCGGGAACGTGGCGCGCGCCCGGGAGTTCTACGCGAGCCTGCTCCAGGATCACGGCGGCTCCCCCGGCGCCTACGTCAAGATCTCCGAGGCGCTCCTGCGGCGTGAACGGTTCGAGGACGCCGAGGTGTTCCTCCAGGAGGGAACGGGGTTGCATCCGGAGGACGACGCCCTCTATTTCGCCCGCGGGGCGGCCAACGAGCGCATGGGACGGATCGAGGCGGCCGAACGTTATCTGTCGCGGTCGATCCGGCTGAACCCGAAGAACGCCATGGCCCTGAACTACCTCGGCTACATGCTGGCCGAGCGGGGTATGAAGCTGAAGGACTCGATCCGCTACGTGGAGCGTGCGCTCGCCATCGAGCCCAGGAATCCCGCCTACCTGGACAGCCTCGGTTGGGCCCAGTTCAAACTCGCGATGTATGAGGCGGCGGAGAGGAACCTGCGCACGGCGGCGCGATATGATCGCGGCGATCCGACCATCCGCGAGCACCTGGGCGACCTGTATGCCGCCACGGGGCGCCCGCAGGAGGCGATACGGGAATGGCAGGAGGCGCTATCGCGGGCGCCCGACAATCCGGAGCGGATCCGCGGGAAGATTCAGAAGGTCCTCGCCGGCCTGGATTCCGGCAAACGATGAGCGCGGCCGGAATCGAGCGGGGGGAGCGGCGAATCCCGTGCGGGGCCGCGATCCTGGCCCTGGCCGTCGTCGCGGCCGCGTGCGGCCGGCCCGCGATCGTGAGCGACACGACCACGATCGCTCCCGAAGCCCGCGGGTATCGGGCCCTGTTCAAGGGCGAGTCGGACGGGCCGGACGGCAGGCAGCGGTTCCGCATGGCGGCCGTCCTCGCCTCGCCGGATCGGCTCCGGCTGGAGTTCTTCGGTCCCGTGGGGGGCGCGCGGCTCGTCGTGGCCGCGAGCCGCGGCACGGTGACGGCCATCGTTCCGCCCGAGCGGGCGTGGGACCGCGGCCCCGCCGAGGCGGGTGGGATGGAGCGGCTCATCGGCGTCCCCCTGCAGCCGGCTGATCTCGTCGCCCTGCTCACCGGGCGGCCGATGTGCCGTGAGGGCGAGGCGCGCCAGTCGGTCCGCACGAAGCCGGCCGCCACCTTCGGTCGCACGCTGAGCTGGTACGACGTCACGTGCCCTCCCGGCGACATCCGGTACGACGCACGGTGTGAGGAGCGCGGGGGTCTCCTGAAGAGCGCGACGGTCCGGACGGGCATCAGCGGTGCTATGATCCTGGAAGTCGAGTACGACGATCATGTCGAGGGTCCGGGCCACCGCTGGCCCGGACGCCTCGTGATCCGCGTCGCGCAGCGGGAGACCACGGTGACGCTCCGGGCCGTGGAGGGACCGTTTCCGGGACGCGTCGAGGACGGGTTGTTCGCACCGCGGATCCCCGATCGTTTCGAGAGGCGGCCGCTGCTCGCCTCGCTGTCCGCGCCGGGCCTCCTCGGCCCGACCGCGGACCGGGAGTGATGTCCGCCGGGCTGACCCTGCGCGCGCACGCCAAAATCAACCTCAATCTCAGCGTCCGCGGTCGGCGGCCGGACGGATTCCACGACATCGAGTCGATCGTCCAGTCGATCAGCCTGCACGACACGCTCACGCTCGCGCCGGCGGCGGACGGGATCGAGATCCGGGTGGAAGGGGCCGACCTGCCGCTGGACCGGCGCAATCTCGTGCGCCGCGCCGCCGACCTTCTGCTGGAGTCGGGCGCGGACCGACGCGGAGCCCGGATCGTGCTCCGCAAGAGCATTCCGCCCGGCTCGGGCCTGGGGGGTGGGAGCAGCGACGCCGCGGCCGCCCTCATCGGACTGAATCGGCTATGGAAGCTGGGCCGGCCGACGGAGGCGATCGCTGCCCTCTCGCCCCGGCTGGGCTCGGACGTGCCCTATTTTTTCACCGGCGGCACGGCCCTGATCTCGGGCAGGGGGGAGCGGGTGCAGGAATTGCCGGACCTGACCCCCTGGCCGCTCCTGATCGTCCTGCCGGAGAGGCCGCTCGACACCGCGACCATCTACGCGCAAGTCGATGTCCCGTTGACACCTGCGGGCAAAACCGGTAGCATGAACCGCTTTGGCCCTTCGCCCCCGAGAGGGCTGGCCGAATGGGTGCGGGCGGGCAACGATCTGGAGCGCCACGCCGTCCGGCAGTGCCCCGATATCGGGACGATCCGTGAGCAGCTGCGCTCGGCCGGGGCCTTCGCAGCCGCGATGACGGGAAGTGGATCGGCGGTGTTCGGAGCATTCCGGGATTCCGGCCTGCGCGACCGCGCGGATGTCGTTCTGAGACGAGCCGGCTGGAACACGGTGCCCTGCGCGCCAGTGAGCCGGCTGGATTATCGGAAGACTCTGGGCCTGTACTGAACCAGATGCCCTTCCTTCTCGAGGGGGGCCGGGCATGGACATCACCGACGTCCGGGTCTTTCCCGTCGACGAAGAAAAGCTCAAGGCCTTTGTATCGATCATCATCGACGATTGCTTCGTCATCAGCGACATCAAGATCATCAGCGGCACGAATGGGCTGTTCATCTCGATGCCGAGCAAAAAACGGAAGAATGGAACGTTCCGCGATATCGCCCACCCGCTGAACAACGAGACGAGAAGGAAGATCGAAGACAAGGTCCTGGCACGCTACCACGAGCTCGTGTCCCGCGCAGACGTTGCGGGGGCGGCCGAACAGCGAGGCGGCGCACATGCCGAGGGCAGCGAGGCCGGGCTCCGGGACGCCCCGGCGGAAGGGGAGCCGAAAAAACCTCCGCTGGACAAAACCCCGACCTAGGCGCAGGGGATGCGGATCCGGTGCCGGAGGAGTCGGTCGAGATGGGGCGTCGTCAAGTGGTAAGACACTGGACTTTGGATCCAGCATCGGAGGTTCGAATCCTCCCGCCCCAGCCATTCGGGCCCGCGGTGGAGAGGGTCGCAGGAACATGAGCGCAGCCGGCGTCGACGGCGAGCTGAAGGTCTTTTCGGGCAGCGCGCATCCCTCCCTCGTGGACGAGATCTGCGGCCATCTGGGAATCCCTCCCGGGCCGGTCGAGGTGAGGCGGTTCGCCGACGGTGAGGCTTACTGCCAGGTGCTCGACAACGTTCGCGGCGCCGACGTCTTCGTGATCCAGCCGACGTCTCCTCCGGTCGACGCGAACCTCATGGAGCTGCTGGTCATGATGGACGCGTTCAAGAGGTCGTCCGCCGCGCGCATCACGGCGGTGCTGCCATATTACGGGTACGCGCGGCAGGATCGCAAGGACAAGCCCCGCGTCCCGATCTCGGCCAAGCTGGTCGCGGATCTGGTGACCGTCGCCGGCGCCGATCGGGTGCTCTGCATGGACCTGCACGCCCCGGCGATCCAGGGATTCTTCAACATCCCGGTCGACCACCTGTTCGCGGCTCCCGTGTTCATCGAGCATTTCGCGCGGCTCGAGCTGTCACGGCTGACGGTGGTCTCGCCGGACGCCGGGGGCGTGGAGCGCGCCCGGGCCTACGCCAAGAGGTTGAACGGCGCCCTCGCGATCATCGACAAGCGAAGGGGCGAGAAGAACGAGCCCGAGGTGATGCACGTCATCGGAGATGTCGCGGGACGCAACTGCCTCATCGTGGACGATATCGTCGATACGGCGGGGACGCTGACGAACTCGGTGCGCGCACTGATGGAAAAAGGCGCCAAGGCGATCTACGGCTGCTTCACCCACGGGGTTCTCTCGGGGCCCGCGATCGAACGGATCCGATCCTCCGAGATGGAGCTCACGGCGGTCACGAACAGCATCCCGATCGATGACGCGAAGCGGGTGGCGGGACGGATCACCGTTTTGTCGGTGGCGGGACTCCTGGCGGAAGCGATCAAACGGATTCATACGAATTCATCGGTGAGCTCTCTCTTCGTGTGAGGGAGCGACGGGCAGGCCCGGCGCCGGTCGCGGCCGGAAGCCGTCACTGATCCCGGGCGGCTCGAGCGACGCCCGGGCGGAAAGGAACGGAAACCATGCAGGAGCGAACAGTGCAGGTGCAGGATCGCAGCCAGACCGGGAAGAACGAATCCCGGCGTCTGCGCCGGGGCGGTTTCGTCCCGGCGATCGTCTATGGAGGGCAGAAGTCGCCGCACCCGATCGCCGTCGATCCCAAGCTGTTGCTCCAGATCCTTCACTCGGAGTCCGGGGCGAACACCATCTTTCAGCTCAATCTCAAGGGCACCGATCAGCGCAGGCACGTGATGATCAAGGACTATCAGGTCGACCCGGTGAACGGGAGCCTGCTCCACGTGGATCTCCTGCGGATCCAGATGGACGAGGTGATCGAGGTCATGGTTCCGGTGCGTCCCGTCGGGGAACCGGTGGGCGTCAAGGTGGACGGGGGCATTCTGGATCACGTGAGCCGCGAGGTCAGGCTGGCGTCCCTCCCCGGCAACATTCCGGAGCACATCGACCTCGAGGTCACCTCGCTGAAGATCGGCGATTCGATCCGCGTCTCCGACATCCCGCCCAGCGATCGATACAAGATCCTCAGCGATCCCGAGCAGATCCTGATCGTGATCAGCCCGCCGGCGAAGGAGGAGGTCGAGGCGCCGGTGGAGGAGGTCGTGGCGGAGGCGCCGGCCGAGCCCGAGGTCATCAAGAAGGGCAAGGCGGCCGCGGGCGAGGAGGAGGCCGCGGACGAGAAGAAAGGAGAGGAGACCAAGAAGAAGGGAGAGGAGGGCAAGAAGTAACTGCGGACGAATCGGGACGCGATCGGCGGACGGCCGGTGTCCGGGTCCTCGTTGGACTCGGCAATCCCGGCGCCGAATACGAATCGACGCGGCACAACGTCGGGTTTCTCGTGATCGAGGAGCTCCTGGGCCGGATCGACGGGGCCGCTTCAGAGCGAAGCCGTTCCGCCTGGATCGGCCGCGGCGCCCTCGGGGGTCGCGCGATCCTCCTCGTCAGGCCCCGAACGTACATGAACCGGAGCGGCGCGGCGGTCCGGTCCGTCCTCGAGCGCGAGGGGGCCGGGCCCCATCAGGTGCTCGTCGTCTGCGATGATCTGTATCTGCCGTTCGAGACGATGCGCCTCCGGGCGCGGGGCAGCCACGGGGGCCACAATGGACTGCTCTCGATCATCGAGCGGCTCGGGACGCGCGATTTCGCCCGGCTCCGGATCGGTGTCGGCCCGCCGGATTCCGGCGCCGGTCACGCGGATCACGTCCTCGGCCGGTTTCCGTCCGAGGAGAGTCGGCGCCTGCCGGAGCTCGTGAAGCGTGCCGCGGATTGCGCAGAGGCGGTCGTGGTCGAGGGGCTGCAGTCGGCCATGACTCGTTACAACAGACGCCACGAAACCGGATCCATCGAGGAGCCACGTTAGAGTAGGAAAGGACGGAGGATGCTACAATACGAATCGATTTACATCGCGGATCCCGCGCTCACGGATGATGAGTTCGAGGAACTCATCAAGGGCCATGAGCAGCTGATCTCATCGGCGGGAGCCAGGCTCGTCAAGCTGGAGCGCTGGGGTCGTCGCAGGCTGTCCTACACCATCGACGGCCGCGAGGAGGGGCTTTACGTTCTCATGGTCATCGAATGCGGCGCCGAATTCCCCAGGGAGCTCGAGCGGCGTTACCGCATGAACGACAGGATCATCAGACACCTGACGGTCCGGGTCGAGCATGAATCGCAATTGGGCCCTTCGCCCATGATGAAGACGCGCACGGCCGAGCGAGATGAGCCGCCGTCGCCGGCGCCTCCCGCACCGGTGGCCGCGCCCCCGCCGGCGGCGACCTAGGAAGCCGGGGAGAGGATCGCGATGCCCATGAGAAGAGGCTCCGGAGGACCACGCGGCCGGAAGAAGAGCTTCAAGCGGAAGTTCCTGTTCCGCAAGAAGAAATTCTGCAAGTTCTGCGATGAGAAGATCCACTTCATCGACTACAAGGACGTTCGCCTTCTGCAGGCGTTCACGCCGGAGCGATCCAAGATCTTTCCCCGGCGGATTTCGGGAACCTGCTCCAAGCACCAGCGGAAGCTGATGGTGGCGATCAAACGAGCGCGCACCATCGCGCTGCTGCCGTTCACCGCGGATTAGGCTTCGACGCGCCCGATCGCGAGGATGCCATGAGGATCGTACTGAGAGAGGACATCGACAAGCTCGGGCGGCGGGGCGAGGTCATCGACGTCGCGGCCGGGTACGCCCGGAACTACCTGTTGCCCAAGAAGAAGGCCCTGCCCGCCACGGACGGCAATCTCAAGGTGATCGAGCGGGAAAAGCGCAAGTACATGGTGCATCTGGCCCGCGAGAAGCAGGGCGCCGAGGTTGTGGCCGCCCGTCTGGCAGGTCTCTCGTGCACGATCGTGCGCAAGGTGGGCGAGAGCGAGACCCTGTACGGCTCCGTCACGGCGGGGGACATCGCGGAGCACGTGGCCCGGGAGGGGATCGAGATCGACAAGAGGCGCATTCAGCTGGACGAGCCGATCAAGACCCTCGGGATCTACACGGTTCCGATCAGGCTGCACCCGGAAGTGACCGCGGACCTGAAAGTCTGGGTCGTGAAGGAGTGAGCGGATGACGGCGATAGACGCCGATCGTCCGGTCCCGCCCGGCCGCACCGGCTTCGATCTGTGGATCCCGTGTCTCCTCGCCTGGATCCTTCCGGGGCTGGGACACTACGTCCTGGGGAAGAAGCGCCGCGCCGTCGTCTTCTGCGCAGTCGTCCTCGTGACCCTCGCCCTCGGGCTCGCTTCCGACGGGACCGCCGCCGTGATCGACCCGGAGCGCCCGCTCAGCTATCTCGCGACGTTCGACAATCTGGCCCTCGGGCCTCTCGACCTCGTGGGCCGTTACTCCACCTTCGGCAGGCTCGTCTACAGATTGCCGCGGGCCGAGAACCACCCGCTGCGCGTGGAAATGATGGAGCGCATGCGGGAGCGTGTCCGCAGCGTGACCTTCGAGTACGGGAGCACCTTTCTGCTCACGGCTGGTCTGATGAACATTCTGCTCATCCTGGACGCCTTTGACATCGCTTCGGGACGCAAGGATTGAATCGGGATAGGCCGTGATCCGCAGTCATTTCGCCAACCTGGTCATCTTCTCGATTCTCGTCGCCGTGTTTTTCGCTTTCCTCACGCAGAACGCCAACCGGGATCGACTTCGGGTCGTTCTCATACTGGGCGGATCGATGATTGTGCTGTCGCTGATCGTTGCCTATGTGATGTATCCGTTCCCGCTCCGTTGATGCCGCGGACGAGAATCCTGCACAGACTCTGGATCTGGGCGCCGGTCCTCGTGTACGTCGCGCTGATCTTCTACGTCTCAAGCCTCTCGAACGTGCCGTGGGGAGGCCTGGCCCCGGATTTCATCAGCCACGCGATCGAATATTTCGGCCTGGCCATTCTCGTCGCCCGGGGTCTCAACGACGGACTGTCGACCCCCGTGCCCGTCCGGCGCCTGCTCTTGACCTTCGGCATCTGCGTCGCCTACGCCGTCACCGACGAATTCCATCAGATGTTCGTTCCCCATCGCTATGCAGACGTGCTCGACGTGCTGAGCGACGCCGTGGGCGCGGCGCTTGCCCTCGGGGCGCTCCACGTCGCCCAGTCGGTGCTGGCGCGGAAGGGTGCCGCGTGACCCGCGCGGCGGGTTCGCCCGACGAAGCCGTTCTCTACACGCGACCCGGATGTCCGCCCTGCTTCGCCATGAAACGCGCCGCCGACCGCCTGGCGAGGCGATTCCGGATCCCTCTGCGATCGATCGACATCACGGGACGGAGGGATCTGGAGGCTTCCCATGGAGAGAGCGTCCCGGTCCTGTTCCTCCCCGGTGGAGCGACCTTCTCGGGACGGGCGCGGGACGAGGATCTGGAGTCCGCCTTCAGGGAGGCGGCCCGTCTTCTCGCCGGCGCGTCCAGCCCGGGAGCGGCCGCGGGGAATGCAGGTCCTGCCGGGCAGGGGGCGGGGCCCGTTCGAGAGCGCGCGCAACAAGCGGAGGAGGATCGATGACGGCCCGCGTCGCGGTGATCCCGGGGGACGGCATCGGCGTCGAGGTGACCCGCGAAGCCGTGGCGGCTCTGCGCGAGGCGGCCCGGATCGCGGGCGGGAGCATCGATCTGGAGCAGTTCCCCTACGGCGCCGATCACTTTCTCAAGTCGGGGGAGACCCTCCCCCCCGGCGCCATGGAGAATCTGTCCTCGTTCGACGCGATACTCGTGGGCGCTCTCGGAGATCCGCGGGTTCCCGACAATCGTCACGCCGCGGACATCCTTCTCGGGCTTCGCTTCGGGCTCGATCTGTTCGTCAACCACCGGCCGGTCCGCCTGCTCGACGACCGTCTCTGCCCGCTCAAAGGGAGAAAGGCCGCGGACATCGACTTCGTCATCTTCCGCGAGAACACCGAGGGGCTGTACGCCGGGGTCGGAGGATGGTTCAAGAAAGGCACGCCCGACGAGGTGGCGATCCAGGAGGACATCAACACCCGCAAGGGCGTCGAGCGAATCTGCCGTCACGCCTTCGAGCATGCCCGCATGCATGGGCTGACCAGGGTCCTGATGTCGGATAAGAGCAACGCGCTGGTGCACGGACACGACGTCTGGCAGCGCGTCTTCAAGGAGGTCGCGCGGGACTACCCGGCCATCCAGTGCTCGCACATGTACGTGGACGCGCTGGCCATGCAGATGGTGAAGGATCCGTCCCAGTTCGAAGTGATCGTCACCTGCAACATGTTCGGTGACATTCTCAGCGATCTCGGCGCTCAATTGCAGGGCGGGCTGGGACTGGCCGCCTCCGCGAATTTGCATCCCGGACGCATCGGACTGTTCGAGCCGGTCCACGGCTCGGCCCCGAAGCACGCCGGACGCAACGTCGCAAATCCGATGGGGGCCGTCCTGAGCGCGGCGATGATGCTGCGCGAGCTCGACCGGGGTCGCGAGGCGGACCTTCTGGAATCCTCCGTGGCCGCCTGCGTGCGGGAGGGGATCACGACCCCCGATCTGGGCGGGGCCTGCGGGACGACCGAGGTGGGTGAAGCGATCCGCGCGCGGATGCGCGCGGCCGTCTAGTCGCGCGCCGGCGGCTCATCCGGGCTCCCGTCCCCTTCCTCCAGCGACAGCGCCAGGACGCGGCCGGCGTCCCTGCCGTACCCCACCGCCACCCGGCCGTTCAGAACGAGCGGGGCCGTCGTGAACCACTCGCCGGGGGCCACCAGATCGAACTGGCCGCCTCCCCGCAGGGAGGGCAGGGACAGCCCCAGCAATGATGCGCCCGTGAATGGGACGACGAAGGCGTGACTCTCGGTCAGCGCCGCATCGACATCCAGTCGATGGCCGAGACGAACACGCGCCAGAAGATGTCCGCTCTTTCTCTTGAGCAGGTAGATGTCGTTGTCGTAGGAGAGCACGTACAGCACGTTCCCCGATGCGAACGGCCGGGCGGTGATCACCGCGCCGGTTTTGACGGTCCATCGGCGTTTCCCGTTCCGGGCGCGCAGGCAGTGAATCGAACGATCGGCCGAAGCCACGTAGACGCGACGATCGTGGTAGAACGGCGGCGCCGTGATCGCGTCGGGGCCCTCATGCCGCCACCGGACGCGCAGCGACCGCGGATCCAGGGACACCACGACGCCATCCTCCGTTCCTATCAGCGCGGCGCCGGGGGCCGGCTCGGGAGGCGTCGAAGGGCGACCCGGGAGGCTCAGGTCACCGAGGTGACGTCCGTCGAGGGCGTCCAGGGCGATCAGCTTCCCGTCCGCCGTGCCGACGAGGAGCCGATCTCCGAAACGCCGGGGCGTGCGCGTCGCCTCGGCCTCGAGGTGGACCGACCAGAGGAGGCCGCCCTCGCGCGCGTCCAGCGCCACGATGCGCCCGCCGCGAGTCGCCTGGTAGACGATCCCGTCCGCCGCCGCCGGACCGACGCCGAGCGCGTCCCTGAGGTGGACGTCCCAGAGCGGCGTTCCCGGTCCCGGATCGAGCCCGATCACGCGCCCGTCCTTGCTCGCGAAGATCAGGGCGCCGTCGGCGGCCGCCGGGTCTCCGGCGAAAGGCGCCTGAAACCCGTCAAACGTCCAGGAGGGGGAGAAGCGGACGGATCGCGGGCGTCCGTCGCCCTCGACGAACGGTTGCCAGTTGACCGGTTGGCTGCGAAACAGGGACTTGGCGGTGCGCGCCTCCGCATGGGAGGATGCCGCGATCGCCGCCGCGAGGAGCCACCCGGCGGCGCGGGCGAGACGCGATCGGCCCGCCGTCATGTCCGTGGTCCCGCAGCTTCCCGCCATCGTCTCCTCCGCACGCGACGCCCTAAGGCGCCCATGCGAGACCCTCACGGCATTATAGCCGGCGCCCTCGCTTCCGCCCTCCAACCCTCCTGTGCTATTCTCCACAACTTCTTGTCGTTGCGGCCTTTGCGCCGCGGATCGCGCGCGAGACCCATGATCGAGTCGGCCAAGGGAGCCCGGGACATCCTGCCCGCCGAGGCGGGACGCTGGCAGTTCATCGAGGAGACCGCACGGGCGATCTTCGGTCAGTACGGATTCGATGAGATCCGCACACCGATCTTCGAGAGCACCGAGTTGTTTCAGCGCGGGATCGGAGAGTCCAGCGACATCGTGGCGAAGGAGATGTACACGTTCGCGGATCGCAAGGGACGTTCGCTGACGCTGCGGCCCGAGAACACCGCGCCGGTCATGCGCGCCTATCTGCAGAATCGCATGGGACGAGGCTCGGAGGTGACCCGCCTCTACTACATGGGACCGATGTTCCGCTACGAGAAGCCGCAGAAGGGCCGCATGCGCCAGTTCCATCAGATCGGCGTCGAGGCGATCGGCAGCGAGCATCCCGCCATCGATGCGGAAACCATCGAGATGCTGATGAGCTTTCTCTCCCGGATCCGCCTCGACAAGCTCCGACTCGTGCTCAACTCGGTAGGCTGCCCCGCGTGCCGCCCCGGATATCGCGAGACGCTGGTGAGATTCCTGCGCCCGTTCGCCGACGATCTGTGCCGCGACTGCAGGCGGCGCCTGGACGTGAACCCGCTCCGTTGCTTCGACTGTAAGGTGCCCGCCGATCGGAAGCGCATGCGGGAGGCTCCGGCGATGCAGGATCATCTGTGCGGGGCCTGCCGCGAACACTTCGCGCGCGTGCTCGGGTACCTCGATGCCTGGTCGCTCGAATACGAGATCGACCCTCGATTGGTTCGCGGGCTCGACTACTACCGCCGTACGGCCTTCGAGGTGCTGGTCGACGAGCTCGGAGCGCAGAATGCGCTCCTCGGCGGCGGCCGCTACGATGGTCTCGCGGAGGAGCTCGGCGGGCCCGCCGTGCCGGGATTCGGATTCGCCCTGGGAGAGGATCGTCTGGCGATGATGCTCGAGGATCGCGAGGAGCCGGCCGCCGCTGCCGAGGAGGTCGTGGTGATCGCGCCGACCGAAGCGGCCCTGGCGCGCGCGCTTCTCGTCGCGCGGGCACTGCGGCGCGGGCGCCGGCGCGTGCGGGTCGATCCCCAGCCGCACAGGAGCCTCAAGGCGCAGATGCGGCGCGCGCACGATCTCGGGGCCCGGTTCGTGCTGATCGTGGATGACGAGACCGGCGGGCGCGGCGGGCTGACACTGAAGCGCATGGCGGACGGCGCGCAGGAGACGATCCGCCCGGATGAGGTCGCGTCCCGGCTCGAGGCGATGAGCCATGGATAGCGGCCCCACGACGCTCAGGCGCACCGACACGTGCGGGGCCCTCCGGCTCCAGGACGAGGGGCGTGAGGTCGTGCTGCTCGGGTGGGTGGACAGCGTCCGCGACCACGGAGGACTGCTGTTCGTCGATCTGCGCGACCGGTACGGCGTCACGCAGGCCGTCTTCAATCCCGGCTCGAACCCGGATGCGTTCAACGAGGCGAAGACGCTGAAGCCGGAGTTCGTGGTCGGGCTGTCGGGCCAGGTCGTTCGAAGATCGGCCGAGAACGTGAACTCCGATCTCGCCACCGGCGACATCGAGGTCCACGCGGCGCGTGTGGAGGTGCTCAACACCTCCGAGACGCTTCCTTTCCCGCTGACCGACGACGTGACGACCTCGGAGGAGGTGCGCCTCAGGTACAGGTACCTCGACCTGCGCCGTCCGCGCCTGCAGCGGATCCTGGCCGTGCGTCACCAGGTTCTGATGGCGGCCCGGCGCCATTTCGATCGCCACGGGTTCCTCGAGATCGACACGCCGATCCTGACGCGCAGCACGCCCGAGGGATCGCGCGAGTATCTCGTCCCGTCCCGGGTGAATCCGGGCCGGTTCTACTCCCTCCCGCAATCCCCGCAGCTGCTGAAGCAGCTGCTGATGGTCTCCGGGTTCGATCGCTACTTCCAGATCGCCAAGTGCTTCCGTGACGAAGATCTCCGGGCCGATCGTCAACCGGAGTTCACGCAGATCGACGTCGAGATGTCCTTCGCCGATCCGGCGATGATCTACGGCCTGATCGAGGGGCTCATGGAGGAGATCTTTCACGCCGCGGGCGTCGTGCTCCGGGGGCCCTATCCGCGACTGACGTATCGGGACGCGATGGAGCGTTACGGGAGCGACAAGCCCGACACCCGCTTCGACCTGGAAATCCGCGATCTGTCGCGGGTGCTCGCCGACAGCCCCTTCCGTGTGTTCTCCGACACGATCCGAAAGGGCGGGACCGTCAAAGCGCTGCTCGTGCCGGGCGGGGGCGCGTGGAGCCGGCAGCGGCTGGACAACACCGTGGATGCGGCGCAGCGTCTCGGCTCGAAAGGTCTCATCTGGATCAAATCGGGCGCGGGGACGATTCAGTCGTCGATCCTCAAGCACCTGACGGAAAAGGGCTGCCGCGCCGTGCTCGAGTCGCTGGGCGCGGGCGAGAACGATCTGGCGCTCATCGTGGCGGGTGTTTGGAAACCGACCTGCGAAATACTCGGCCGGCTTCGTCTGGAAATCGCCAGGTCTGAGGGATGGATCGACGAGGCCGTCAATCATCTCCTCTGGATCCACGAGTTTCCGTTGTTCGAGTACAGCGAGGAGGAAGGGCGCCTCGTCTCGTGCCATCATCCGTTCACGTCGCCCCGCGGGGAGGATCTCCATCTCCTCGAAGACCGCCCGGCCGAGACGCGCGCGCAGGCCTACGATCTCGTCCTGAACGGCACGGAGATCGGAGGAGGGAGCATCCGGATCCATCGCGGCGATCTTCAATCGAGGATCTTCAAGGTGCTCGGCATCGACGAGGCGGAGGCCGAGGCGCGGTTCGGATTCCTTCTCGCGGCCCTGCGCATGGGCGCCCCTCCCCACGGAGGCATCGCGCTGGGGCTGGATCGGATCATCGCCCTCATCACGCGCTCGCCTTCGATCCGGGACGTCATCGCATTTCCCAAGACGGCCAGCGCCGTCGATCTGATGATGGGGGCCCCCTCGGAGGTCACCGACGAGCAGCTCGGGGACCTCGCGATCCGCGTCGTTCCTCCCCCCGCCGATCCCGGGGAGCGCCGGTAACTCGTTGACCGGTCATGAGTTGTGGAGGCGCCCGCGCGCGGGTTTCATTGACATCGCCCGGCACGGGTGCTAAGTTACGCCCAGGTTCAACCGTCTGACCACAGTGGAGAGCAGACCCGAGCGGATGCGCAAGCTTGCAGTCCCCGAGGAAATCCTGATCGACATCTTCGGGCATCAGGACGAGAACCTCAGGACGATCGAGAGAGGTCTGGGGGTTAGCCTTGCCGCGCGGGGAACGGAGGTGACCGTGCAGGGCCAGCCGGACAAGGAGGCGCTGGCCGCGAACCTCATCGGCCAGCTCGTGTCGGTCGTCCGGGAGGGCTATCCGCTGCGCAAGGGCGACGTCGAGGTGGCCCTGACCCTGTTGCGCGACAATCGATCGGCGCTGCTGGGGGAATTTTTCGGATCCGGACGCATGCGAGCCGCCAACGGCCGCTACGTCGCCCCGAAGAGCCTCAATCAGAAAACGTATCTGGAGGCGATTCAGGAAAACGATCTGGTCTTCGCCATCGGCCCGGCCGGTACGGGCAAGACTTATCTGGCGGTGGCGGCGGCGCTGTCGCATTTCAGCCAGAAGCGAGTCGAGCGGATCATCCTCTGCCGTCCTGCCGTCGAAGCGGGCGAGAAGATCGGGTTCCTGCCGGGCGACATGGCGGAGAAGGTCGACCCGTACTTCCGGCCGCTGTACGATGCCCTCTATCATCTCCATGATCGGGATCGCATCCAGGCCCACCTGGAGCGCGGGACGATCGAGATCGCTCCTCTGGCCTTCATGCGGGGACGCACGCTGAACAGCTCGTTCGTCATTCTGGACGAGGCGCAGAACACGACGTCGGAGCAGATGAAGATGTTTCTCACCCGGCTGGGAGCCAACTCCAAGGCCGTCGTCACGGGCGACGTGACGCAGATCGATCTGCCGCCCGGGCGCACGTCGGGCCTGATCGAGGTGCAATCCGTGATCGCCTCCGTGCCCGGAGTGCGGTTCGTCCAATTCGACGATTCCGACGTCGTCCGCCATCCTCTGGTGCAGAGCATCATCAAGGCCTACGAGGCGTTCCGCAACGGGCGTCCCGGGACGCCGGGCGCCGCGCGTGGCGGGCGGACCCGGTCCGAACGGCCCAGAGCCCCGGCGCGAAAGCGGGGAGGAACCGATGGCCGGCGAACCTGAGCGCTCTCCGGTCAGCCGCAAGCCCAGAACCGTGCGGGGTCGCATCATGGCCGCGTGGACGGGCCTGGCCGACGAGTTCGACCGGCTGTTTGACATCAAGGCCGTCTGGAGCGTGCTCTTCCTGAGCGTGCTGACCCTCCTCCTGCTGGGGCCCTACATCGGATCGGAGCTTCCACATCTCGAAGCCGGCGCCGTCGTGCAGGAAGACATCATCGCGCCCGTCAGCCTCGAGTTCGTGGATGACGCCGCAACCCGCGAGGTCCGCGAAGCGGCGCGGGCCGCCATGCCGCCGGTCTATGACTTCGACACGCTGGCCCTCAGCGAGGCGATCACGGCGGTGCGCACCACGTTCGCGCGCGGACGCCAGGCTCTGGAGGAGGAGCGAAAGCGCCGCCCGGACGCGACGCTGTCGAAAGCCGAGCTGCGATCCATCCTGAAGCCGGGGGAAGGCGTGCCGGCTCCGGCGGAGGCGATCGCCTACCTGGGCGAGAGGAGATTCGACGCGGAGATCGAGGAACGTCTGGTGGCCGCCCTGCGCGCCGCCTTCGTCCACCGGATCGTGGGCAGCAAGAGCCTCCTCACCCGTGACGCCCGCCTCACGCTGCGCGACACACGCAGCGGCCGCGAATGGAAGGAAGACCGGGTTCCGGACGTGCTGTCCCTCGACGAGGCGCGCGAGGTTGCACGGAAATCATTGGCCACCGCCTACCCGGGCGAGGAGAGGGCGCTCGGGGCGTTTCTCTCCGATCTGATCACGCCGAATCTGATCCTCAACGGCACCCTGACCCAGGCCCGCCGCGAGGAGGCGGCCGAGCGGATCGAGCCTCTCATCGTTCGCATTCCCAAGGGCAAGGTTCTGCTCCGCCGGGGCGAGATCGTGAGCGAGGACGCCGCCCGCACGCTGGCCGGTTTCCAGGCCGCCCGGAAACAGGGCCGTTCGGGCAGGGTGCTGCTGGGCAATCTGCTGTTCACGGCCCTGCTCCTCTTCTTCATGTCGCGCTACGTGTTCTTCTACCAGCGATCGTACAGGCGCGAGCGGCACCTGTTCGCGCTCATGGTCGTGGTCATGGTCATCAACCTCGTGCTGGATCGTGCATTCCTGTGGCTGGTGGAGCACGTCGTGGACACCCTGCAGACGATGCCGTACGCCGATCCGTCGCACTACCGGTTCATGATGCCGATGGCCGCCGGCGCGATGCTGATGACGCTGCTCGGCAACGCGCGCATCGGCATGGCCTACTCGCTGTTCTACGTGCCGCTGTTCGGCATGATCATGGAGTGGGACCCGCCATTGCTGCTCTTCTGTCTGGTCAGCAACCTGGCCGCCATCTACGGCATCACCGCCTACCGCCAGCGGACGGCGCTGATCCGCGCCGGCCTGCTGCTGGGCGGCGTGAACGCCGTGACCGTGCTCGCCCTGCAGAGCATCATCGGCTCGGGCCTGCCCGTCTCGCATCTGCTTTATCTGATGGTGTGCGGCCTGGTCGGCGGCATTCTCGTCGCGGCGCTCGTGTCCTTCCTCCTGCCCGTGCTGGAATCGATGTTCAACATCCTCACGGACGTGCGCCTGCTCGAGCTGTCGAACCTGAATAATCCGCTGCTTCGCCGGCTGGCCGTGGAGGCCCCCGGCTCGTACAACCACAGCGTCATCGTGGGCACGCTTGCGGAGGCGGCGGCGGAAGCGATCGGCGCCAACGCGCTCTTCTGCCGCGTCGCGGCCTACTACCATGATGTGGGCAAGATGCTGAAGCCGCAGTATTTCGTCGAGAACCAGCGGGACAGGGTGAATCGCCATGACGCTCTCAGCCCCCACATGAGCGCCATGGTGATCGCCAGCCACGTGAAGGAAGGGTACGAGCTCGCCAAGAGCTACGGCCTGCCGAAGCAGGTGCTCGACATCATCCCCCAGCATCACGGCACGCGTAAGATCAACTTCTTCTACCAGAAAGCGAAGAAGCGGGAGAATCCGGAAGTGGAGGAGGTTCGCGAGTCCGACTACCGCTATCCCGGGCCGAAACCACAGTCGAAGGAGGCGGCCATCTTCATGCTGGCGGATTCGATCGAGGCGGCGGCCCGGACGCTGGAGGATCCCTCGCCGCCACGGTTCAAGGGACTGATCCGGAAGATCGTCTCCGACGTCGTTCTCGATGACCAGTTCTCGCAATGCGATCTGACGTTCTCCGACCTGGAGAATGTGAGCGCGGCATTCCTCAAGACCCTGAGCAGCATCTACCATCACCGCATCGATTATCCGGGATTCGATTTCGAGAAAGTCGTGGAGCGCTCCTTCGGAGGCAGCCGGACGCACGAGCCTCCGCGGCGCACCAAGGAATGGGGTCAGTAGAGGTCGTCGCCCGCGTGCGCTCGGGCCGTCCTCTCGTCCCGGCCTGCCGGCGGCTGCTGTTGCGCCTCCGGCGGGCCACTCGGTGCTCGGGAGCGGGCGTGACCCTGCTCCTGGCGGGCGACGGGACGATCCGTCGATTGAATCGGACGTTCCTGGGCCGGGATCGCACCACGGACGTGCTCTCCTTCCCCTTCCAGGGCGATCTCGAGCCACGACGGCGCCATCTGGGCGACATCGCCATCTCGGTTCCCCGCGCGACTCGCCAGGCGCGCCGGGCCGGTTGGCCCCTCGGGTCGGAGATGGCGCTCCTCTTGACGCACGGTTTCCTGCATCTGCTCGGCCACGATCACGTCACCGACGGAGGAACGATGCACAGGCTGGAGCGCCGTCTGCTCCAACGGACCGCGGGGATCGATCTGTCGTCCCGGAGGCTGACCTGGGACGCGCCTGCCGGGACATCGGAACGGGGTCGACGACGTCCGCGCCGGGCGTCGCCGGGGGCGGGGCGGTGAGCGTGCCGGCGATGGAGGGCGGCGCATTCCGCTGCGGCATCGTCGCGCTCGCGGGGCGGGCGAACGTCGGCAAATCCACGCTCATGAATCATCTCGTCGGGGCCAAGCTCTCGATCGTGTCACAGGCGCCGCAGACGACACGGTTTCCGATCCGGGGGATTCTGCACGAAGACGGCGCGCAGATCGTCTTCATCGACACGCCCGGGCTGCACCGTCCGCGTCACAGAATGAACGAGGAGATGGTCCGGGTGGCCAGACAGGTGATCCATGACGTGGATCTCGTCGCCGTTCTCGTGGACGCCCCGGATGGGATCGGGTCCGGCGATCGGTTCGCCTTCGACCTGGTGCGCGACGCCGCGCGGCACAAGGTGCTCGTTCTCAACAAGATCGACCTGATGCCGCGGCCCCGCCTCCTGCCGCTCCTGGACGAGGCGGCGCGGATGGGGCTGTTCGAGGAGCTTGTGCCCGTCTCGGCCCTCACGGGAGAGAACTGCGAGCGCCTCCTTGAGGTGGTGCGGGCGCGGATCCCCCCGGGGCCGCCCTTGTTTCCTCCCGAGACCCTCACGGACGTTCCGGAGCTTCTCGGGGTTTCGGAGATCATCCGGGAGCAGGTTTGCATCCAGACCCGCCAGGAGGTGCCGCACGCGACGGCGGTGCTCGTGGAGTCGATCGATCGCGAGGATTCGGCGCTGGCCCGGGTCCACGCGACCATCCTGGTCGATCGCGCCTCTCAGAAGGGCATCCTGATCGGACAGGGAGGCCGCATGATGAAGTCGATCGGCACGGCGGCCCGAAGGAATCTGGAGACGTTTCTCGGATCGCGCGTCCACCTGGACCTCTGGGTGAAGGTCCGGGACGGATGGCGCGATGATCCCTCCCTGCTTCGCCGACTGGGCGTTCCCCTCCCGTAGGCGATTGAGCCCCGTTGAGTTAGAATGACGCCCTTTCCGGGGCGAGGCGATGAAGGACAGCGCTTTCCTGGTGGAGTCGGTCAAGAAACTCCTGCGCAGGGGCGCCACCAGCCAGGTTCTGAACATTCTCCAGAAGGTCCGCGCCGCGGACCTCGCCGAGGCGTTCAAATCCCTGAATGCCGAGGAGCGCTCCTCCGTCTTCCACGTGCTCGCCGAGGGAGCGCATCATCACGCGGCCGCCCTCCTGGGGGCGATGCATCCGTCGCTGCGGAGCGAACTGCTGAGCGGGAGGGATCCGGCCGAGGTGGCGCGCGTGCTTCAAAACCTGCCCTCCGACGACGCCGCCGACATCCTCTCCCTCGGGGCCGAGGACGAACGCGATCGCATCCTCTCGATGATGCGCAAGGACGCCTCCGAGGAGGTCCAGGATCTTCTCGAGTACGGGGAGGAGACGGCCGGCCGCATCATGTCGACGCGATTCTTCGCGCTGCCCGAAGGAACCGTCGTCCAGGATGCCATCACCGCCATCCAGAAGGCCCAGGAGGCGGAGATGGTGTTCTACCTCTACGTCGTGGATGCGCACGGGCATCTCAAGGGCGTGCTGTCGCTGCGCCGGCTCCTGACCGTCCCTCCCGCCACCCGGCTCAGGGAGATCATGTCCACGAACCTGATCTCCGTGCGGACCGATACGGACCAGGAGGAGGTGGCGAGGATCGCCACGCAGTATGATCTGCTGGCCGTTCCCGTGGTCGATGCGGAGAACGCTCTCGTGGGGATCGTGACGATCGACGACGTCATGGACGTCATGCGCGAGGAGGCCACGGAGGATTTCTACAAGCTGGCCGGGACCTCGGACGAGGAGCGGATGATGAAATCGACGCTCCGGGCGGCGAGCGTCCGGCTGCCGTGGTTGTTCGCGGCGTTCCTCGGGGGACTTCTCGCGGCGCTGCTGATTCAACGTTACACGCCCCTGCTCAGCCGGACGGTCGTGCTGGCGTGTTTCATCCCGGTGGTTCTCGGGATGGGGGGCAACATCGGCACTCAAGCCGCGACCATCATGGTCCGGGGTCTGGCCACCGGACGCATCTCGCTGCGCCAGGTCGGGGGGGTCGTGTTCCGCGAGATCCGGATCGCCGCCTTGCTCGGAATTCTGTACGGGGCCTGTCTCGGCCTGGCGGCGTGGTTTCTGGTTGGGCTGAGCGCGCGCGCCTCCGTGATCGTCGGGATCACCCTCTGGGCGTCGATGTCGCTCGCGGCCATGGTCGGATCGACGTTTCCCATGCTCCTGAAGACGATACACATCGATCCGGCCGTCGCGACGAACCCGTTCGTGACGACCGCCGTCGATCTGCTGGGTCTCGTGACGTTTTTCGGTCTCGCCGGGCCGTATCTGATCGGGGGGTGATCCGCCGGCCGTCTCGGGGTGAATCGTGCCGTTGAGGGAGGCCGAGGCATTTGTCATCAAGAGCCATCCGCTCGGGGAGTCGGACCGGGTCATCACGTTCCTGACGCGGAGGGTCGGGAAGCTGCGGGGCGTCGCGCGGGGCGCCCGCCGGAGCCGGCGGAGGTTCGGCAGCAATCTGGAGCTCCTGAGCCGCGTCCGGTTGAGCTATTTCGAGAAAGAGGGTGTCGACCTCTCGCGCGTGGAGTCGGCCGAACTCCTCGAGTCGTTCTACGAACTGCAATCCGACCCGGAGCGCGGGGCCGTCCTCGCCTGTTTCGCCGAGATCGCGGATGCGTTCGCCCGGGAGCAGCAGGAGGACGAGCGGTTCTTCAGGCTTCTGCACGCGGTGCTGAGGGCGGTACGGAGCGGGCTCGATCTGGACTGGAGCGGCCGCTACTTCGAGGTCTGGACGCTGCGTCTGCATGGTGTGCTGCCCGATCTGGCGAACTGCTCCGGATGCTCCGCTTCTCTGGCCGCCCGCGGGGCGCTCTTCCGGCGGAGCGAGGGCTCCGTCGTCTGCAGAGGCTGCGGCGGGGCGCGGAGAGCCGGGGAGATTTCGCTGCCGCCGGCCTCCATCGCGGCGGCGGAGCAGATCCGGAGTGGATCGCCGGAAAGCCTGATCGGCGCGCTCGCGGATCACCGGGCTCTCCGAGCCCTGGGGGAGACGGCGCAGGCGCTGTTCTTCGATCTGACGGAGAGACGCTTCCGCAGCTATCAGGTTCTGCGCGAACTGCGGGGGGAGAAATGACGCGGGTTCGGGGGAGCATGCCGTGGCGATGAACTTCCAGGAGCTGATCCTGGCGCTTCAGACGTTCTGGGCCCGCCAGGGCGCCGTTCTCCAACAGCCGTACGACATCGAGGTCGGGGCGGGCACCATGCACCCTGATACGTTCTTCCGGGTTCTCGGTCCCGATCCCTGGAGGGCGGCCTATTGCTCTCCGTCGCGGCGGCCGGTCGACGGGCGCTACGGACAGAATCCTTTCCGGCTCTACCGCCACTACCAGTTCCAGGTCATTCTGAAGCCGTCGCCCGATGACGTGCAGGATCTCTATCTCCGATCGCTGAGGGTCTTCGGTATCGATCCCAGACGCCACGACATCCGCTTCGAGGAGGACAACTGGGAATCGCCCACGCTGGGAGCGGCGGGTGTGGGCTGGCAGGTGTCGATGGACGGGATGGAGATCACCCAGTTCACGTACTTCCAGCAGGCCGGCGGCCGGGAACTGAAGCCGATCAGCGTCGAGATCACCTACGGCACCGAGCGCATCTGCATGTTTCTCAACAACGTCTCCAGCGTCTACGATCTCGAATGGTGCGGGGGCGTGTCGTACCGGGACGTCCGCATGCGCGAGGAGGTGGAGTTCTCGCGGCACAATTTCGAGGAGGCGGATATCGAGCGCCTCCTGCGGCTCTTTCAGGAATGCGAGTCGGAGGGCCACCGGCTGCTCGAGCGCGGCCTGGCGCTCCCGGCCTATGACTACGCCCTGCGATGCTCGCACACGTTCAACGTCCTCGAGGCCCGGGGCGGCGTCAGCGTCACGGAGCGCACGGGATTCATCCAGCGCGTGCGAAGACTCGCCGTCGGATGTGCCCGGCTCTATCTCGAGGAACCCGCGCCGGCCGGGCCCCGCCCGGAGGCCGGAGCCGCTGAAGGGACGGTGGACGCTCGATGACCCGGGCACGAACCGCCGGTCGATCGTTCCTGATCGAGATTCTGACCGAGGAGATCCCGGCGCGGATGCTGGGCTCGGCGATCGACGATCTCCGCGCGGTGGTCGAGCGGGTCCTGAGCGCCGCGCGTCTCTCCGGCGTACCGGGGTACGCGCCGCGGATCGAGCCCGCGAGGCTCGGCACCCCCCGGCGTCTGGCGGTCCTCGTGACCGGCCTGCCGCCGCGCCAGCCGGACGAGCGTCGCACCGTCGTGGGCCCTCCGGTCCGCGCGGCCTTCGACGGCGAGGGACGACCGACCCGGGCGGCGGAGGGGTTCGCGCGCGCGCAGGGTGTCGCCGTCGCGAAGCTGGAACGCGTCGCGACGCCGCGCGGGGAATGCGTCCAGGCCACGCGACTGGAACGCGGGCTCCCGGCGGCGACGGCGCTCGGCCGGGCGCTTCCCGCGGAGATCGAATCGATGACATTCCCCAAGACGATGCGCTGGGGACGCGGCGATCATCGGTTCGTTCGGCCGGTCCACTCCGTCCTGGCCCTCCTCGATCGCTCCTGCGTGCCCCTTTCGATCGTGGGAGTGCGATCGGGCCGGACGACGCTCGGACACCGGACCGCGGCATCCGGCCGGATCTCCGTGTCCTCGCCGGCGACCTACGTGGCCGCGTTGCGCCGCGCCGGAGTCATCGTCGATGTCGCGGAACGGCGCAGGCTGATCGAGCGCCAGCTCAGGGCGGCCGCCAGGAAGGCGGGCGGCCGCATCGCCCCTCCGCCGACGGTGGAAGCCGCGTCGCCCGACGAGGGCGATCCGGAGCTTCTGGACGAGGTCGTGCATCTCGTCGAATGGCCCACCGTGATCTCCGGGACATTCGACGCCCGTTTCCTGGATCTGCCCGCCGCGATCCTGGTCACGGCCATGCGGCATCATCAGAAGTACTTTTCCCTGATCGGGCCGGACGGCGGGCTGCTGAACCGCTTCCTGGCCGTGGCCAACGCCACCTCGGATCGCTCAGGGATCATTCGAAGGGGGAATGAGTGGGTCCTGCAGGCACGGCTCGCCGATGCGCGGTTCTTCTGGGAGGAGGACCGCCGCACGACGCTGGGCGCGCGCCGTCCCGAGCTGGATCGGATCACCTTCCACGAGAAGCTCGGCTCGTACGCCGCCAAGACGAGCCGCATGGAGACGATCGCCGGGGCTCTGATCGATTCGATGCATGCGTCCGGCGCGGAAGTCGATCGCCACGCGACGATCGAGGCGATCCGCCTCTGCAAGTGCGATCTGACGACGCAGATGGTGAACGAGTTCCCGGAATTGCAGGGAATCGTCGGGGGCATCTATGCCCGCTCCGAGGGGCTGGCACCCGCGATCGCGTCCGCCATCGAGGGTCATTACCGCCCCGCCGGCGCGCGCGACGCCATTCCGGCGACGCCCGAGGGGAAGATCGTGGCGCTCGCCGACCGCATCGATTCCCAGGCGGGCCTCTTCCTGATCGGGGTCGTCCCGACCGGTTCGCGCGATCCCTATGCGCTGCGGCGTTCGGCGCAATCCGTCTGCCGCATTCTGATCGAGGCGCGCCTTCACGTCTCGCTTGCGGCGCTTCTCGATGAAGCGCTTCGGGCTCACGCGGGGAACCAGGAGACCGGCGCGTCCGATCCCCGAGGAGCCCGCGATGCTCTGCTCGAATTCTATCGCGCCCGGCAGCAGTATCTCGGCGAGGAGGACGGCCTGCGTCAGGATTCGGTGCGGGCTGCGCTCGCAACGGGCGCCGATGATCCTCTCGAGGCGCGGCTGCGGATGCACGCCCTCGAGGCGATCCGCGGGGAGCCGGGCTTCGAGAGCCTGGCCCTCGCCCACAAGCGGATCAAGAACATCCTGAAGTCGCAGCCGTCCTTTTCCGTGAGCGCGGCGAATCTACAGGAGAGGGCCGAGCGGGACCTGCACGCCGGCCTCGAAGCGGCGCGGCCCCGGATTCTGGACGGTGTGCGGCGACGCGATTATCTGACCACGCTGAAAGGCATCGCCGGGCTCCGGCCGGCCCTCGATCGATTCTTCGAGGAAGTCCTGGTGATGGCCGAGGATCCGGCCATGCGTCGGAATCGTCTGGCACTACTGCAATCGATCGCCTCGCTGTTCACCCAGGTCGGCGACTTCTCGGAGATCACGGTCGAGAGCGAGCCTCCGGAGGTGACGGCGTCGGCGCGGGGGTGAGAATGGCTTCACGGTTCGTCTACTTTTTCGGTCGGGGCCGCGCCGAGGGGCGCGGCGACATGCGGGAGCTTCTCGGCGGCAAAGGGGCCGGCCTGATGGAGATGACGCGGTTGGGGCTGCCGGTGCCCGCGGGGTTCGTCATCTCGACGGAGGCATGCTCTCTCTACCTGTCCGGCGACACGGCCCGCCTCAAGGGGCTGCGCCGGGAGATCGGACGCAACATGGGCCGGCTCGAGAGCGCCACGGGTCGCGGGTTCGGCGACGCGCGCAATCCGCTGCTCGTGTCGGTTCGATCGGGAGCCGCGCGCTCGATGCCGGGGATGATGGAGACGATCCTGAATCTCGGTCTCAACGAACGAACGGTCGAGGGCATCGCCGCGAGGGCCGGAGGGGATCGCTTCGCCTTCGATGCGTATCGCCGATTCCTTCAGATGTACAGCACGGTGGTCCTGGGCCTGAAACGCGAAGAGGTCGACGGTCTGCTCGCCGAGGTCAAGGAGCGCCTCGGCGTGCGCCGTGATCTCGACGTGCCGGCCGGCGAGCTGCGCGTCCTGTGCGACCGGATCAAGTCGTTCGCGGAGACGAAGACGAAAAGAGCTTTCC
>JBFGDZ010000017.1:0-31382 GCA_041580375.1 Candidatus Polarisedimenticolia bacterium | reverse complement strand
GCTGCCTGCTTCGTTACCGCTCCTTCACGATGGATCCCCATCGCGTCGTCGCGGCGCCTCGCATTCGGCGCCACGGCGCTCCGAACGCGACCCGACGCAATACGCGGACAGGCTCCCCGGAGCCTGTCCGGAATGAAGCGGCGGCCGCGTCCTGGGCGATCGCCCGATCGGGATCCCGAGCGGAGGTCGGAACCCGGCGCTCCGATCCGTGGAACCCTGTACGTCGTCGGCACGCCCATCGGACACCTCGACGACATCTCCCTGCGCGCCCTGGAAGTCCTCTCCGGCGCGTCGCTCGTCGCCTGCGAGGACACGCGCGTGACGCGGGGCCTGATGAGCCGCCACGGACTGAAGGCCCGCGTCCTCAGCTGCCACCGCTACAACGAGAGGCGGCGGGCTCCGGAGATCCTCGACGTTCTCGGGCGGGGCGGGGACGTCGCCTACGTCACCGACGGCGGAACTCCCGGCGTCTCCGATCCGGGAGCGCTCCTGATCCGCATCGCCCGCGACGAAGGACACCGCGTCGTGCCGATCCCGGGCCCCTCGGCGGTCACCGCGCTGCTTTCCGTGAGCGGATGGGATGCGACGCCCTTCACGTTTCTCGGCTTCCTGCCGCAGCGCCGGTCCGAGCGCCGGCGCGCCCTCGAATCGGTGCGCGCCGAATCCCGCCCGCTGCTCTTCTTCGAGTCGCCGCACCGCCTGCAATCCGCCCTCGAGGATGCCCTCGACATCCTGGGCGACCGCCAGGCCTTTCTCGGTCGTGAGATGACGAAGATTCACGAGGAATTCCTTTCGGGAACGCTCTCATCGATCCTCGAGACGGTCTCGGGAGGCCCGATCCGGGGCGAGATCGCGATCCTGGTCGGCGGGGCGGAGCGGACGTCCCGGCCGATCCCCCAGGACGACGGACCACCCGAGTCCCCCGCCGCGGCCGTCCGGCGGCTGATCGAGGCCGGCTGGGATCGGAGGGAAGCCCTGCGCAGGGTGGCGAGGGAGCGGGGCCTGTCCAGACGCGAGCTTTACAGGATGCTCGTCCGCACCCGGGACCGGTAGACGATCGTCCGTCGCCCGCGAGGGCCCGGGATCGGGGCGCGATGGACGCCGATCACGAGGGCGCGGTTGCTCCCTCGCCGTCCTCCGGAGCGGGAGGTAGCGGCTCGTCCTCGGGGGGCATGGCCGAGTCCGCGCCGGCGGGCATGTATTCATAACGCAGGCAGCATTTCAGCCGCCCGCACATCCCGGAGATCTTGGACGGATTCAGGCTGAGGTTCTGCTCGCGCGCCATCTTGATGGAGATCGGCGAGAATTCCTTCAGGAAGGTGGAGCAGCATAGCGCCTTCCCGCAGTCTCCGTATCCCCCCAGAACGCGCGCCTCGTCGCGGACGCCGATCTGACGCATCTCGATCCGGCTCTTGAAGCGGCGGGCGAGATCGCGGACGAGGCCTCGAAAATCGACGCGGCCGTCGGCCGTGAAGGTGAACGTGATCTTGCGGGAATCATCGACCCGCCGGGCCTCCACCAGCTTCATCGGCATGCGCCGCTTCAGGATGAGCTCCTGACAATAGGCGTGCGCCTCATCCTCCTGGCGGACGTGACGGATGAACCGCTCTTCATCCTCCTGCGAGGCGACCCGAAGAACCCGCTTCATGCAGCCGATGCTGCACATCTTCCGGGAGCGCGTCGTGGGCTGGACGACCTCGCCGATATCCAGCCGTCCTCCCTCGACGACCACCCGCTGCGCCATCTCGAGATCGAAGTCGCCGGAATTGCACTGCGTCACGCGAACCTGTCCGTGCAGCCGGACGCCGACGACGGCCACGTCGTGCCCGGGTGCCGGAGCACCCTCACGAGACGCCATGCCGCACGCGCCGGGCGGAGGGATGGTTCCGTCTTGCGTCGATGAAGCGCCGTCCTGCGGCGGGGGGGTCTCCATGGCGGGACCTCGTATGTGAAGACCCGGCGGGGGTCCGGGCTGGTCGCCGAGTCGTGACGCGTCATTATGCTATCGTAGCCGACGTGGGTCAAGAAAACGGAGTCCAGCGAGGGGACGGCTGCGCGCATGGCCAAACGGGACCAAACGGTCGCGGACAAGGTGCTCGCCTCCAACCGACAGGCGTTTCACAACTATTTCATCGATGAGCGATACGAGGCCGGCATCGTCCTGCTGGGGACGGAGGTCAAGTCGATCCGCGCCGGCCGCGTGAATCTCAAGGAGGCCTATGCGCGTCTGGACGGCAAAGAGATTTTCCTCTTCAACTGTCACGTGTCGCCCTACTCTCACGGCGGATACGCCAATCACGAACCGCTTCGACCGCGCAAGCTCCTGCTGCGCCGGCGTGAGATCTTCAAGGTGTCTCAGAAGACGCGTTCCGGCGGCCACACGCTCATTCCGTTGCGCATGTACCTCGCGCGGGGCCACGTCAAGGTCGAGATCGCCCTCGCGCGGGGCAAGAAGCTCTGGGACAAGCGTGAATCGATCCGGCGGCGGGAGCAGGATCGCGAGGCTCGGGCGGCGACGCGACGCGGGCGGGCATCCTGATCAGTTGGCGGGCGCCCCCGCGCACCGATGCAGGAGCTCCTGGACCGTCCTGCGGACGACGTTCAGATCGAAAGGCTTCTGCAGGTAGGGATTCCCGGTCTTCTCCAGAAACGCCAAGGTGTCCGGGCTCGCGAGATCGCCCGTCGTGAAGATCACCCTGCGGCTGAGATGTCCGCCGAGCTCGCCCAGCCGCCGGAACAGTTCGCGCCCTCCCATGCCCGGCATCTTCAGATCCGACACGATCACATCGAATGGCTCCTGCCGCAGTTTATCGAGGGCGGCGGCTCCGTTGGTCGTCACCACGACGTGGTGTCCATCCATGCGCAGCGTGTCGCCGATGACGTCCAGAATGGAGGGTTCGTCATCCACGAGGAGGATGCGTCCGCCGCTCGACCGGGGCGGCTCGGGCTCGCGCGTCGCGGATCCGGGCTGGGTCCGATCGTGAGTCTGCACCGGCAGCTCAATCGCGAAGGTGGCTCCCCGACCGGGAGGGCTCTCCACCGAGATCGTCCCGCCATGCTCGTTGACGATGCCGTAGCAGATGGACAGCCCGAGCCCGGTTCCCTGCCCCACCTCTTTCGTCGTGAAGAAGGGATCGAAGATCTTCTGCATGTTCTCGCGCGCGACTCCGGGCCCGCTGTCGCCGACCTCGACCCGAATCCGTCCATTCGTGTGCCGCGTGCGCAGCGTCATCTCCGCAGGACGGCCGCTCATCGCCATGGCGTGCTGGGCGTTGTTGATCAGATTCATGAGCACCTGCTGAATCTGGCTCACGTCGACCATGGTTTTCGGCAGATTGGGATCGAAGTCACGCTTCACCCTGACGTTTTCGACCTTCAGGTGATAGGCGCGCAGCTCGATGGTGCTGTCGATGACCCCGTTGATGTCGGCGGGCTCCCTGCGCAGCTTGCGCTTGCGCGCGAAGATGAGCAGATTCTGGACGATCCGCTTGCAGCGCTCGGCTTCCCTCTCGATCTTCTTCAGGCCGCGTTCCTGATCCTTCCCGGGATCCTTGCGCAGCAGCAGCTGCGAGTAGCCGAGGATACCGGCGAGAGGATTGTTCAGCTCGTGGGCCACGCCGCTGACGAGCTGACCGACGACCGTCATTTTTTCCGCCTGCACGAGCTGATCCTGGGCGTTCTTCAGCGCCGCCGTCCGCTCGTCCACCTTGGCCTCCAGCTCCGCATTGCTCTTCTCGAGCGCGGAACGGGACTCCCTGAGATTCAGCGTCATGCGGTTGAACGCCCTCGCCAGATCGCCGATCTCGTCGGCGCCCCGCACGGGCAGGATGATGTCGAGATCGCCCTGGGCGATGCGGCGCGTGGCATGCACCAGCTGCTTGATCGGATCGACGATGACGCGCACGAGGAGCACCGCGAACCCGACGCCGACGATCAGAACCGCGAGCGTCGCGAGGACCAGTCCGCGTCGCAGCCCCTGGAGATCCTGGACCAGATCGGCGGCGGACAGCCCGAGGCAGATCCACCCGATGCGTGTGCTCTCCGACCCGGGCTGCGCCGCTCCCAGCAGCATATCGAACTCCCCCGCGCCCTCCTCTCCGGGCGCGGTGAGGATCGGGACGGAGAAGTACCGAACGGGCGTTCCGTCCCGGAGAAGACCCGTTCCCGGCTCCACGATCGACGCGCCCCGTCGCTCCACCGACGCTGACGTCCACCTCGGGAGCCTCACGATGCCGTCTTTTCGATGCTCGGCGACCACCACGCCCCGCTCGTCCGCGACGCCCGCGTAGATGACCTCCTTGTGGGCCCTGAGCGGCTTGAGCGCGGCCTGAAGCAGATCGGGGCTGTGAGTCAGTGCCCCGAGGACCGAGGCATCGGCCAGACCCTTGGCCATGACCTCGCCCAGCTCGTCCAGCTCCCTCAGGGCAGACTCCTCGACCTGCAGTCCGACCATCCATCCGAGGGCCACGGTCGACAGAACGAGCAGCCCGCAAATGCTGAGGGTGAACTTCAGCTTCAGGTTCAGGTTCGAGAACACGGCGGGGCCTCTCCCCTTCGCGAGCGGACGGACGCCCGGGACGCCCGCCGCCATCACGGACGGGTCCCCACCTCAATATAGGTGCGGGATGGGCCGATTCAATGGAAAGGGGTGTCCAGGGGCCGGATTCAGCGGATCATGCCGTCGATGGGGCTGCTGGCCGTGGCGAAAAGCCTCTTCGGGATCCTCCCGGCCTCGTGGGCCAGACGCCCCGCTTCCACGGCCAGCCGCATCGCGCGGGCCATCCGGACGGGGTCGGAGGCGCCGGCGATCCCGGTGTTCATGAGGACCCCGTCGGCGCCCATCTCCATGACGATCGCGGCGTCGGATGCGATTCCGACTCCGGCATCGACGATGACGGGGATGTCCCGGATCTCCTCAAGCAGGAGCCGCAACGTGACGGGGTTCTGCAGGCCCAGACCGGATCCGATCGGCGCGACGAGCGGCATCACGGCGGCCGCCCCTGCGTCGCGAAGGCGGCGCGCCACCACCAGGTCGTCGTTCGTGTACGGGAGGACGACGAAGCCCTCCTTCACGAGCACGCGCGTCGCCTCCAGCAGGCCCTCATTGTCCGGGAACAGGGTCCTGTCGTCCCCGATGACCTCGAGCTTGATCAGCTCGGACAGTCCCGCCTCGCGCGCGAGCCGGGCCGTGCGGACCGCATCCTCGGCGGTCCTGCAGCCGGCCGTGTTGGGAAGAAGGGCGACCCGCTTCGTGTCGATGGCGTCGAGCAGCGATTCGCCGCTCCGGCGCCCCAGATCGATGCGGCGAACCGCCACCGTCACCATGGCGGCCCCCGACTCCTCGATCGCGCGTCGCGCGACGTCGAGGCTCGGGTATTTGCCCGTGCCGACGATCAACCGCGACGGGTAGGTACGGCCTGCGATCGTGAGTGCTGCCGTGTTCATGTTATCCGTCAGCCTCCGCCGACGAACCGGACGATCTCGACGCGGTCGCGCTCCTTCAGCGCCACGGCGTCCAGCTCACGGGCCCGCACGACCCGGCCGTTCAGCTCGACCGCGATCCGGTCCTTTTCGACGCCCATCGCCCGCAGAAGCTCCAGGAGCGTCCAGCCGCCCCGCGCTTCGCGTGGCTCGCCGTTGACCATGATCCGCATGCTCGCGTCCAACCCTCAACCCGCCGCCGATTTGGGCACCTTGCGCACGAGCTGCTTCACCTCGGCGGTCTCCCGGCCCGCGCGCGCCTGCATGATGAGGGCGCAGGTCCCCTCCTCCAGGGCGGGGAGCTCGACTGTGAAGCGGATGAGTCCGTCATCGTCGGTGGTGCCCTCGTACAGGGTCCTCGGCTTCTCCACCGTGCTGATCAGCTTCACCTTGATCTCGGCGCCGGCGACGCCCTTCTTCTCGGAGGCGCGGCTGACCTCCAGCGCCACCCGCGCGGTCTGCCCCTCCACGATCCCCTCCGCCTCCTCGACCCTCAGCACGATACGGTTCTCGTTCGCCTCCGACTTGAGATAGTCCAGGACGACCTGGTCGAAGCTCTTGCTCGAGATGATCCCCTCGCCGAACGGCCGGTGCTTTTTATTGTCGTACTTGCCTTCTTTGATGTCGAGGATCATGCGGTTGTGCTGCGCCTCGATCCTCTCCGCGATCTGCTTCTCGTCGCCCCCCGCCTCCATGAGATCGGCGTACGACGATCGGCGCGCGGCGAGGATCTCGCCCCCGACGTAGATGAGCGTCTCGATCAGAGGGTTGCCGACGCCCTTGTCCTCGGTCTGAACGTGGTAGACCTTGCCGTCGTGCTGGACGTCGGTGTTGAATCCGGTAACCATGCCAGCATCTTAGGGCATGTCTCGAAAACCCGTCAAGGATGCGGCCCGCCGGGCCTGTGCTAGGATTCACGCATCGCCGGAGGGCACCTGTCATGACGCAATCGGTCCGTCCCGACGGAACCGCCGTCGTGTTCTGCGAGGGCCAGTTCGCCGCCACCGAGGGCAAGACGGCCCATGGCCTCGTCCGGCACACGGAGCGCTATCGCGTGCTGGCCGTCATCGACAGCGCGCTCGACGGGCGGGACGCGGGCGAGGTCCTCGACGGCGTCAGAAACGGCGTGCCGATCGTCGCCGGGCTCGATCAGGCGGAGCGGGCCGCCGGGCGGCGCCCGGATTTTCTCGTCATCGGTGTGGCCACGCACGGAGGGGTGCTCCCCGAGTCGGCCCGTCCGTTCGTCCGGCAGGCTCTCGAACTGGGGATTCACGTCGATTCCGGGCTGCACCAGCTGCTCGGGGACGATCCAGAGTTCTCCCGCATCGCCCGCGCATCGGGCGCCAGGATCCGCGACGTCCGGCGCACACCCCCGCCCTCGGAGATGCACGCTTTCACCGGGAAGATCCTGGAGGTCCGGTCGGTGCGCGTGGCCGTCCTGGGAACCGATTCCGGAGTGGGCAAGCGGACCACGGCCGTGAAGATCGTGCAGGGCCTGCGCGCGGCCGGCGTCAGCGCGGCCCTGGTCGGCACGGGACAGACATCCTGGATGCAGGGCGTCCGCTACGGCCTCATTCTCGACAGTCTGATCAACGATTTCGTCTCGGGCGAGATCGAGCATCAGGTTCTGCGGGCCTACCGCGAGGAGCGGCCGGATGTCATCGTCATCGAGGGTCAGGGCAGCCTCACCAATCCGGCCTATCCCGGCGGCTTCGAGATCCTGGCCGGAGCCCGCCCGGACGCGATCGTCCTTCAGCACGCCCCGGCGCGCCGCCACTACGACGGTTTCCCCGATTTCCCGATCGCCGGCGTGGCGCGTGAGATCGCCGTGATCGATCTGCTGTGCGGCAAGCCGGTCGTGGCGATCACGCTCAACCACGAGGGGCTGTCGGAGGAGGACGTCCGGCGGGAGGCCGGATCGCTCCGCGCCCGCCACGGCATACCCTGCTGCGATCCTCTTCGCGAGGGCGTCGGCGCCGTCGTCGAGGAGCTGCGCCGGCGATTCCCCGGCCTGCCGCGATGATTCGCGTCGCCTCCGTCGAGGCGATCCCGATCACGCTCCGGCTCGCGGAGGGATACCGCATCGCCGGATCCACCATCACCTCGGCCGACAACGTGATACTGAAGGTGGACACGGCGGACGGACGAACCGGGTTCGGCTGCGCGGCTCCCGCGGAGGAGGTCACGGGCGAGAGCGCCGGGGCCGCCCTGCGGGCCCTCGACGACGTCCTCATTCCCCTCCTGCGGGAATCGGACGCGCGCGATCCGGCCGGCGTGGCACGGCGCGCGGCGCGGGCCGTTCCCGGCGCGCCGGCGGCCAGGGCCGCGGCCGACATCGCCCTTCATGATCTGATGGGACACCGCGAGGGGCTCCCGCTGGCGCGCGTGTTCCGCGCCCGGCGGACCCGGCTTCTCACCAGCATCACGCTCGGGATCTCGCCGGAACCCGATCGCACGATCGAAGCGGCACGCCGCCACGTCTCCGCCGGGTTCCGTGCCCTCAAGATCAAGATCGGTGAGGATCCGGACGCCGACGCACGGCTCGTCCGCGCCCTGCGCGCCGGCGTGGGTCCGGACGTCCTGATCCGGGCCGACGGAAACCAGGGTTACTCCGAGGAGGAGACCCGCCGATTCCTCGACGCGACATCCGGCAGCGGCCTGGAGCTGCTGGAACAACCGACCCCTTCGGACGACCTCGAGGCCATGGCTCGCCTTTCGGCATCCTCGGCGGTCCCCCTGATGGCCGACGAGGCGATTCTCGACGCGCGCGACGCGGCGCGGATCTGTGAGGCCCGCGCTGCGGGGCTGGTCAACATCAAGCTGATGAAGTGCGGCGGCATCACCGGAGGCTTCGAGATCGAACGCACGTTGAAACCCGCCGGGGTGGGGGCGATGATCGGGTGCAACGATGAGTCGCGCATCAGCATCGCCGCAGCCCTGCACTTCGCGCTGGCCGCGGAGGGCATCGATCGCGCCGATCTGGACGGGCACCTGGATCTGGTCGACGACCCGGCCCTCGGAGGGGTCCGGATCGAGGACGGCTACATCGAGCCCTGCGGCGAGGGCGCCGGACTCGGTGTGCGCGTCGATCTGTGACGATCCGATGCGGACCGTTCCCCCCGCGATCGGTAGGGCACGCGGATCCGGTATTCCTTGATCTTCCGCTGCAGCGTGCGGACCCCGATCCTCAGGGCCCGGGCGGCGTGCGTCCGGTTTCCATGATGCTGGACGAGGGTGCGGCGCACGAGATCGCTCTCCATCTCCCGGAGCGAGACGTTCATCCGGGGGCGCGCCGTCCGGGAGCCCGCCGCGCCGCCCGCCAGCACCGACTCCGGAAGGTCGGCGGCCCGGATGATCTCGCGCCCGCACGTGATCGCCGTGCTCTCCAGCACGTTCTTCAGCTCGCGCACGTTCCCGGGCCAGTGATAGCGCTGCAGGGCCGCGATCGTCTTGCCGGTGAGCCGCTTGGGCGGAACGACGTTATCGCGGCAGATCTGCCCGAGAAACAACCGGGCCATCTCGGGGAGGTCGTCCACCCGCTCGCGCAGCGGCGGCACGTTGATCGTGATCACCTTCAGGCGGAAATACAGGTCCTCGCGGAAGCTCCGCCTGGCGATCAACGACTCGAGATCGCTGTTGGTCGCCGCCAGCACACGGACCTCGACTCGGACTTCCCGACCCCCGCCCACCCGCATGAACTCGCGCTCCACGAGAACCCGCAAAACCTTCGCCTGGGTCTCGAGGTTCATCTCGCCGATCTCGTCGAGGAATATCGTCCCACCGTCGGCCAGCTCGAACTTCCCCTTCTGCCGCTCGTAGGCTCCGGTGAACGAGCCCCGCTCATGGCCGAACAGCTCGCTCTCGATCAGGGTCATGGGGATCGCCGAGCAGTTGATCGCGATGAAGGGGGCGTCCTTCCGGCTGGAGTTGTAGTGAATCGCCTTCGCCGCGAGCTCCTTCCCGACGCCGCTCTCGCCCCGGATCAGAACGGTGCTGCGCGCATGGGCGACCTTCAGGATCTGGGCGCGCACACGGCGCATGCCGGGCGAGCGGCAGACCAGGTTGCCGAGCAGGTACTTGCGGGACATCTCCTTCTGCATCCTGATCACGCGGTCGTCGAGATCCTGCCATCGCAGGATGCGCCCGATCCGGCTCCGGACCTCGTGGCGATCGAGGGGCTTCAGAAGGTAGTCATCGGCGCCGCGGGCGAGGGATCGGATCGCGTCGCGCGTGCGGTCGTGTCGCGCGAGCACGAGGATGGAGGGGATACGCGCGCCCGCGCGGAGACGGGCCAGCAGGCCGCCGGGTCCCTCCCCCGCCAGTCCGAGCCCGACCAGCGCCATGTCGAATTCATCCCGCGCGGCGAGATGGATCGCCTCGGAGGGGGAGGACACGGCGATCACCTGCTGCCCGAGAGACCGCAGGACCGATCGCGCGGCGTGGGCCTCATCCGGCTCATCGATGACGAGGATCTGTCTGCCCTCAGGGAACAAGCGAATCTCCGGGATCAATCGGCCGGGGAATGCTCAAGTCTGTCACTTTGACGCATCAGCGTCAAGATCCCGGTGCGCCAGATTGACGGATTCGGGAGGGCGGCCAGGATCCCGTTCGCCGCCTCCCCCTCGCACCCTCCGCGCCATATCACGGCAAATTGCTGATAATAATGGCTTTAATCCGCTGCCCCGGCGGATCTCATTCCGCGTGACCCTCCGGGATTCCCCCGATCGGATGGCAGGAGAATTGCTTATGTAATTTCCCATACCGGGGGAGGGTCGGATCGTATGAAGAAAAAGAGCGCGAGGTCGAACAAGGCGAAGGCGAAACCGGCCGGCATGATCGATTTCAGATTCGGAGAGGTTTCATACCAGATCGACCCGGCCCGCAGAAAGGTCTATCACCGGTGGGTCGAGGTCGAGACGGCCAAGACGTTCCTGATCATGGGCGCGTTCAACCAGAATCAGGTTCAGAGCAAGGCCGTCTGAGGAGAGCGCCTATCACCAACCAGCCCGCGAGGGCTGAGATACGTACGAAGCACCTTCACCATCGACACTCCACTAAGCAGAGCCGCTTCTGAAGTCATGAAGCGGCTCTCCTGTTTCCGGGAGCCGGCGTTCCATCAAAAGCGCCCGGCGCGATCGCCGGGAAGGGAGGCCCCGGGCGCGCGAACAGGAAGCCCTGGGCGTACCGGACCCCGATCCGCATCAGGCAGCGGAGCTCCTCCGGCTTCTCGATCCCCTCGGCAATCAGCGTGATCCCGGATCGCCTGGAGAATCGCGAGATCGTGCTGGTCAGGTCCTGCTTGATCGGATGCCTGTGGATGTCGCGGATCAGCCCCATGTCGATCTTGATGAAATCGGGCTTCAGCTCGGCGATCGATCTCAGCCCCGAGTAGCCCGAGCCGACGTCGTCCATGGCCAGCCGGAAGCCCAGGAACTTGAAATAGTCCAGCACCTGCCTGAGCTCCGCGATGTCGTGGATGGCCGAGTGCTCGGTCATCTCCAGGACGATCTGGCTGGGCTGCAGGCGCGCTGCCCCCAGAAGATCGAAGGTGGTCTCCCCCCTGAACTCCGGATCCCGCACCGAGTCCGGCTCCACGTTCAGGAACAGCATCTGGCCGGGCTCGAGGCCCCGGCACCCCTCGATCGCCCGCTTCCGGCAGAGACGCTCCAGCTTCCAGACGGCGTCGTTGGCCTGCGCCACCCTGAAGAGCCGGTCGGGTCCCGGAAACGCGCCGTTCGTCACCCGGGTCAGAGCCTCGTATCCGAGCGGGCGCCGTTCCAGCAGGTCGACGACCGGCTGGTAGACGGTCCGGATCGCCCCGGATTTGAGCACCTCCTGGAAACGCGCGGCCTCCACCCGCTGCTCTCTCTTCCGCTTTTCGAGGGAATCCCGAAACGCCTCGTCCAGCGCGGAATAGACGACCTTCTCCAGGCGCACGTCCGAGGTCTGCGTCAGCAGGGCGCATCCGAGGTAGAGTCCGAAGCGGCCCACGAGTTCCGGCGGCAGACGCTCGTTCATGTATCGCCCCAGCATCGATTCGATCCGGCTCCGGACCTTGTCGACGTCGCCGTAGGCGATGCGTCCGTCCCCTCGCGGTGGAGCCAGCAGAATCACGAACGCGTTGCCGCTGATCATCACCTCCGAGATGAAATCCTCGCGGCGGAGCGACATTCGCTTGATCTCCAGGAGGAACGAGGCCACGTCGCGCACGAGGGACTCGTAGCCCTCCCACGCGGGGGCGGGCTCGGCCTTCCGATCCTGCAGGAGGCTGATGGAGAGAAGCCCCAGCTGCCGGCTCTTCCGGAGGCTGCGCCGTATGCGCCCCATGAGAAGCGGCACGGTCGGCAGCTCGGTGAGTTCATCGTAGAGCAGCCCTCCGGCCCGTTCGCCGGCGCGGCCGGCGCTCCGCGCCGCGGCGGCGGCGACCCGCGCCCCCGATTTCCTGCGCCTCTTTCTCATGAGCCTGTCCCCGGGCCGTTCACCCGCCACCGGTTCCGTAGACGACGTCGTCCTGCTCGTCCGAAAAGTAGTTCGCCTTCGCACGCGCGATCCTGTTGCGGCCGGACTTCTTCGCCTCGTAGAGCGCCCGGTCGGCGGCCGCGATCAGATCCGCCCCGGTGCGGCCGTCATCGGGGAAGGTGGAGACTCCCCCGCTCAGTGAGACCATGCCGAGCGGCTGGCTCTCCCGGTTGGCATATTCGTACTCGGCCACGGTCCTGCGGATCTTCTCCGCCGCCTGCAGGGCGCCGTCCTTCGGCGTGTGCGGCAGGATGACGATGAACTCCTCGCCGCCGTAGCGGGCCGCCGTGTCGTCGGGACGCACCCCCTCACGGAGGATCTGGCCGGTGATCTTGAGGACCTCGTCGCCGGCCTGGTGGCCCTGTGTGTCGTTGTAGTGTTTGAAGTGATCGAGGTCGAAGATGAAGATCGAGACGGGATAATGCCCGCGCTCCGCCTCCAGGATCTCGTGCCCGAGCCGCTGCATGAAGAACCGCTTGTTGTAGAGCCGGGTCAGTCCGTCGGAGTTGGCCGCCTCCTGGACCTGCGAGAAGAGCTGGCTGTTGTACAGCGCGATGCTGCCGAGGTCCGCGACCAGGTTCAGGATCGTCTTCTCGTACTTGTAGTGGCGCGAGATGCCCCCGATGCTGAGGACGCCCAGAATCCGCGACTGATACGCGAGCGGCGCGCACAGATCGGTGTGGAATCGCGAATGAGCCGGCATGTCGAGGCTCACTCCCGAGTGCCGCATCTCGCGGATGAAATCGTTCACGTCCATCGCGACCCTGTGCTGCGCCACCCAGCCGATCCTCCCTTCGCCAGGAGCGATTTCGTAGCGCATCTGGACGTCCTCGGAGAGGCCCTTCTGATGCGCCAGAAAGAGCTTGTTCACCTTCGGGTCGAGCTCGAACAGGAGGATCTGCGAGGGGGCGAACAGACGCTCCGCCATGCTGACGAGCAGATGCGCCACGGCGCGCCGCTCCATGCTGGAGTTGATTTCCTTGGTGAAGTCGGGCAGGAGCTGGAAGAAATGGGAGAGCGCCGCGTTCTCGCTCTCCAGGCGGGCGATGGTCTTCTGGAGCTCGCGGACCGCGCCGCGATCCGCCGCCGGATGCCGCACGGGCGCACGGCTCCTGTTCGCGGAACGGCTGCGTCGTCCGAAGAGCCAGCCGAGGATCAGGAGCGCAGGTGTGCCGACTAGCCAGTAAAGGGCCGGGACCTCATCGACGAGGACCAGCAGTTCCTGGAGGTGCTCCATCGGTTGACTGTCCCCGCGCCACACGACCAACCGGAACGCAGGCGAGCGCGGACCGGTGTTCTCGAAGTCATTCGAAAACTTAGGTCTGCGCGGCCTCCGGTTCAAGGCGCAATGCGGCGGCGGGGCGACCGGATCGCCGGCGATGACACTGGCGCCGGGCTCCGGTCGGGACCAGCGTCAAGATTCTGGATCAACCGACTTTTCTTGACACCCGATTCGCGCACCCTCTAGAGTGCCCGCAATGTCCCGCATCCCTCCTATGGGTGGCGACGTCCGGATCGACCAGAGGGCGCAGGTGCGCGTCCGGGGCGTCCTTTTCACCGGCGATCCGCCGGGAGGCGAGGTCGAGGTGGCCACGGTCAATCTGAGCGGAGGAGGCGCCCTGTGCGACTCGCCGGTGGCGCCCGCCCTCGGCTCGATCGTGCGCCTCCGTCTGGACCTGTCGAATCCGGACGGGACCCCCCTGCCGATCGTCGTGGAGGCCCTCGTGCTTCGCGTCGAGGGACAGGGACCCTGCGTGGTCGCGGTGCACTTCGTGAATCCGCCGATGCGCGTCGGCGATCTCATCCGGCGTTTCGTCTTCCGGCATCTGCCGGACGGCTCCGGCTGATGCGGCGGGATCGGGAACCGTGACTCTAGCGCCGAATCGATTCCCCGTCCGCCATCGGGCCATCGATCCGGACGAGCGCCGTCCGCGCGCCACGTGCGGCGCCGCCGTCCTGCTCGCGCTGGTCCTCCTGCCGGCGTGCGGGCGCGGGGTCGAGGTGGTCGGCGGCCGCGTCGTGATCGATGGTCTCGGCGTCCGCGTCCTCGTCCCCGCGGCGCCCCGAAGGATCGTCTCCCTCGCGCCGAGCGTGACCGAGCTCCTGTTCGCGCTCGACCTGGGGGACCGCGTCGTCGGCATCACCGATTTCTGCGTCCCTCCGCCGGGGGCGGCGCCCCCCGTCCGCGTCGGCGGGATCCTCAACCCCAGCCTGGAGGCGATCCACGAGCTCCACCCCGACCTCCTGATTGCGACCACCAGCGGCAACGATCCGGCGCTCGCGTCGCAGGCGGCCGCCCTCGGCCTGCCGCTGTACACCGTCCACGCCGACACGGTCGAGGAGGTCCTGGAATCGGCGGCGAGGCTCGCGGACGCTCTGGGCGAACCGGAGCGGGGCACGCGCCTGGCGGAGGAGATCCGCCTGCGGCTCCGCGCGATCGAGGCACGACTGTCCGGAGCGTCGCCGATCCGTGTTCTTTACGTCGTCTGGAACGATCCCCTGATCGTCCCGGGGGGGTCCGCTTTTCTGACCGACGCCCTGCGGCGCGCCGGGGCCGAAGTGGTGACCGCCGACATGGCCGCGGCCTGGCCCACTTTCAGCCTCGAGGCCGCGATCGCCCGGGCGCCGGAGGCGATCCTCACGAGCCCGCACAACCCGCGCCTGGCCGAGATCCTTGCGCGCGATCCGGTCTGGTCGGGCGTCCCGGCCGTTCGCGACGGACGGATCCACGTCGTCAGCGCCGTGCTGGAACAGCCCGGACCGGGGGTGATCGAGGGCATTGAGGAGGTCGCCCGTATCCTGCATCCGGATCGGTTCGGGGAGGGACCGGACGGCGGCCCCCAGGAGGCGCTCCCGCCCGAAAAATAAGCCGTGCGGGCCGGAAGACCCGCACGGCCGGGGGATCGAGGAGTGGGCACCCGTCTGCCCGGCTCCTCAGGAACGGAAACCATTCTCGCACCCGCGCGGCGGCGCGCCCAGCGCGGCACCGATCCAGTGGTGCATTCCTGCAGCAGGCCCCCGCCATGCTAGGATGGCGCGCCCGGGGCGGGGAGGGAGCGTGGGATTCCTGCTGGGAAGGAGTGAGGATCGCTGTTCGCCGCTGGCGGGGCTCGCGCCGCGGCTGTTCACCGGCTACTTCTTTCTCAAGTACGGACTGACGAAGGTGACGGGCGGGTTCGGGGGGGAGGGACTCCGTTCGCTCCTCGCCGAGTGGAGATCGGAGTCACGCTACGACTTCTACGTGCCCTTCATGGACGCGATCCTGATGCCCTTCGCGGACATCATCGCTTTCGTCACGATGTGGGCCGAGGTGCTCATCGGAATCCTTCTCCTGCTGGGACTTTTCACGCGCGGCGCGGCTCTCGCCGGGATCCTGCTCTGCGCCAATTTCGCCTTCGCCACCGGGGCGCCCCTCCTCAGCACCGAGCGCCCGATCTATTTCACGGTCCTGCTCCTCACCGTCTACCTCACGGCCGCGGGGCGCGTCCTCGGGCTCGACAGTCTGCTGCGCGGCGTCCTGCCGCGCTGGTCCACGTGACCCGACCCGGCTCCTCCGCTCAGAGAACGCCGGCCACCAGTCTGGCGGCCTCCTCGAGAAGCCGCCGGTCCTCTTCATCGAACGCGTCCGGAAGATCGCTGTCGACGTCGATCTCCCCGGCCACGACGGCATCCTTGAAGATCGGAACGACGATCTCGGAGCGCGTCTTCGGACTGCAGGCCAGATAGCGGGGGTCCTTGCCGACGTCGGGGACCACGACGGTCATCCCCTGCCGGGCCGCGAGACCGCAGATCCCCCGATCGATCGAGATCTTCGTGTGAGGTGTCGGCGGGCCGATCTCGTTGTGGAGCACAAGCGCGTCCCCTTCGAGGAGGTAGATGCCGGTCCAGGTGTACTTCCCGATTCCCTCGCTGAGGATCCGGACGACGGACCTGAGGCGGGCATCGCGGTCCGGCTGCCTGTCCAGTGCGTCGCGTATCCGCAACAGCAGCCTCGAGCGCCGGGAGAAGACGCCTCTCTCCGGAGCCGCGTCCCCCGTGCCGGCCGGCCGGCCTTCGTCCACGATCATCCTCCTTCGCCCGCGCCGGCCCGGGGGCCGATGCGCTTATAATGCCCGCATGCTCGACAACGTTCCGGTCGCCAGGATTCTGGGCTTCCTCTTTCTGGCGACGATCGGCCTCCTCGCCTGGATCACGTGGGAGGGCTACCGCACGACCGCCGGCTCCCTGGATGCCGGGGCCCACATACGGTTCGCGCTCTTCGGGATCGTCGTCGTCCTGTTCACCCACACGATGGGGCTATTCTACTTCGTCGGCACCGGGAGCCGCATCAAGAAGGTCGTCGTCCGATACGGCCTCCCCGGGGAGTTCGTGGCGCGCACGAAGACGTTCAAGGCCCGGCTCTTTCCCTGGCTGACCTTCACGCCGCTGGTGACGATGGCGGCATTCATCATCGGGGGCGGGGCCCACACCCGCGTCCTGCCCGGCTGGATCCACGGTGCGCTCTCGCTTCTCGCGCTCGGCATGAATCTGTGCACCGCGGTCCTGGCCGTGAGATGCATCGGGGAAAACGTGCAGCTCATCGACGAGATCGACGAGGCGCTTCCGGAGAACGCCGGGGAATGAACTCGGGACGGGACGGCATCCTGTCCGCGCCGATCTTCATCGGACCGGAGGGAGAGGGGATCGATCTCCTGCGCGACCTCATCGGCCGCGTCCTCGAGGACCACCGTCGCTACCGACTCGCTCGCGGACCCGGACCGGCAGCCGCCGGACCGCGCGAGGCGCCGTCGGCGGGCGATCTCGTCGGAGGGCTCGACCGGCTGCTCGGCCGTCTGCACGCGACGTATCCTTATTTCCATCCGCGCTACGCCGCCCAGATGATCAAGGACCCCGCCGTACCCGCCGTTCTGGGGTATCTGGCCGCCATGTTGATGAACCCCAACAATCACGCCTACGAGGGAGGCCCCGCCACCACCGAGATGGAGCTGGAGGTGGTCGAATCGCTTCTGCGACTGGTCGGTTTCGACGGTGGATGGGGGCATCTGTGCTCCGGTGGCACGCTGGCCAATCTGGAGGCGATGTGGGCGGTGCGGGACACGCGCCGGGAAGGCGCCGTGCTCTTCTCCCGCGCCTCCCACTATTCCCTCCGCCGCAACGCCGCGATCCTGAGAATGCCCGGGGTGATCGAGATCGAGACGGACGGGCGGTTCCGCCTCGATGCGAACCACCTCGAGACCGTCCTGCGGAAGGAGCGGACGATGCTCGTCATCGCGAACCTCGGCACGACGGGCACCGGGTCGGTCGATCCGATCGCCGATCTGCTGCCCCTCCGCGATCGGTACGGCTTCCATCTTCACGTCGATGCGGCGTACGGAGGCTATGCGCGTTCGTGCATTCTCGATCCGGACGGCGCCCTTCGGCCGCACCCGGACGTCGCCTCCGACTGTGGAATGTCCGCCGAGGTCTACCGCCACATGGCGGCGCTCGGCGGAGCCGACTCGGTGACGGTGGATCCCCACAAACACGGCCTGTCCCCCTACGGGGCGGGATCCGTGCTCTACCGCGACACCGGGCTGAAGGGTCCACTCCTCAACACGGCTCCCTACACCTACCACCTCGCCGACAGGCCCAACCTCGGAATGATCACTCTCGAGGGTTCGAGGCCGGGCGCCGCCGCGGCGGCCTGCTGGCTGACGCAGAGGGTCGTTCCGCTCGACGCCACCGGTTACGGGGCGATCATCGGGGCGGGCATGCGCGTGGCGCGGACGATCCACTCGAGCGCCGCCGGCTCACCGCGGCTCAGGGCGCTTCACGCCCCCGACCTCGACATCCTGTGCCTCGTCCGGTGGCCGACGGGCGGATCGCCCCGATCGGAGCCCTCCCTCGGCCGGATCAACGCGGAGACGGACGCCCTCTACCGGCGGCTGTCGGTCACGGCGGAGGGCAGGCCTCCCCTGCTGGTGTCGAGATTGAATCTCCCCGCCGATCTGGCGAGACGGGCGCTCGGCGTCGAGGCGCCGGGCCCGGAGGATCTCGGGGCCCTTCGGCTGGTGCTGATGAAACACTGGCTGGCCCTACCCCGCCACAGGGCCGATCTGGAGGAGGCGATGGCCGCTCTTCTCGCGGATCCGGGGCAGGACGTCGGCTTCTAGGGGCCGCCGAGGATGAGGGTGAGCCCGAGCTGGAATTCCAGGAAGTCCTCGGTGCCGGTCGCGTCCGTCCGGTAGTGAACCTGGCGCACGTCGAACCGCACGCCCGCCTTCTTGCCCCCGAAGATGCGCAGGCCGCCGCCGTAATTGTACGTGAAGTCGTTCTCCTCCCCCGCCAGCTCGGCGAGCATCTTCTGAATCTCGGGATCGATGTCCCGCCCGAAGGTGCTGAGGTTGTTGAGGCCGATCCCGCCAGTGACGTAGACCACGAATTTGTCGCGGTGGTGGAGGAAGAAATTGTACAGGTAGTTGACGTTCACGTTCAGGAGATCGAGCTCGATGCCCGTCGGCTTGGCGCGCGGCAGCATCGTCATCGGATCCGGATCGCTGGCGTCGAAGAGAGTGGCGGTGCCCTCCGCTCCGGCCGAGCTGAACGAGAACTCGATCATCTGGCTCTTGGTGTAGTGATAGCCGAAACGGAATCCGAAGGAGAAATCGTCGTCCAAGTCAACCACCGTCACGTCACCGGCGTTCGGCAGGCCCTCCGCCTCGCCTGCGTCGCCGAACCGGATCTGGCCGACGTACGGCATGACCTCCCAGGCCCCTTCACGGTTCTGAGCACTCGCGGCGCCCAGGCCGCAGGACGCCGCCACGAGCGCCACGACACAGCCCTTCGCGATCGACCTTCGCATCTCAACCCTCTCGGAGCAGGCTCCCGTAGCGTCTCAGGCCCGAGGGCTCAGGTCTCTGCTCTTGCGGAATGAGCGCCTACATTTGCAGATGGCCCTTCACGTGTCAAGTCCCAACTGCCGGCATGCCCCCCCCGGGCGCGGGCCGGCTGCAGCGAGCCGCCCGGCACCGATCCCCGGATCCGACCCGCTCGACCCGGGCATGGTATAGAATTTGCCCTCGGGGCGCCGCGAACCGTCTCGCCCGACGGGTCGGCGCGGAGCATACATGACGGCAACGAACTACTACCAGAGGGGGTTCGGTCTCAAGGAGGCCATCACCCCCAGACTGCGCGCCGATTACCACAGCCGCATCGTCGAGCGTATCGTCGAGGCCGGCGGCCGGCTCCGGCTGGGAGATCTGCAGTTCCTCCTGGCGCGGGAGTTCGGCTTCTGCTACGGCGTGGATCGGGCGGTCGAATATGCCTACGAGACGCGCAAGCGCTTCCCCGACCGGGTCATCCATCTCGTCGGCGAGATCATCCACAACCCGCACGTCAACCTGCGGCTCGAGCAGATGGGTGTCCGCTTTCTGCGGGAGGACGCGGAGGGCGGCCCGGGGATCGGCATCGTGCGGTCCGAGGACGTCGTCATCCTGCCCGCGTTCGGCGTGACCGTGCAAACGCTCGACAGGCTCCGGGAGATCGGCTGCATCCTCGTCGACACGACCTGCGGGTCCGTTCTGAACGTCTGGAAGAACGTGGACAGGTTCTCGGCCTCCGGCTTCACCGCACTCATTCACGGAAAGTACGCTCACGAGGAGACGCGGGCGACCGCATCACGCACGACCCTGGTGCCGGGCGGGCGGTATCTCGTCGTCCGCGATCGATCCGAGGCCGGGATCGTGTGCGATTACATCCGCCAAGGCGGCGACTGCCGGACTTTCCTGCGGCGCTTCGGTGCGGCCTGCTCGCCTTCCTTCGATCCGGATCTCGATCTGGGACACATCGGGCTGGCCAACCAGACGACGATGCTCTCGTCCGATTCGCTGAACATCCAGGAGATGATCCGCTGCGCCCTGCGGGATCGTTATGGCGAGGCCGATCTCGCGAACCGGTTTCGCGCCTTCGACACGATCTGCAGCGCCACGCAGGATCGCCAGGACGCCGTCATCGAACTGCTCGCGGACCGGCCCGACCTGATGATCGTCATCGGCGGATACAACAGCAGCAACACGACGCACCTGGCCGCGCTCGCGTCGCGAAGCGTCTCCACCTATCACATCGACGATGCGACCTGCATCGAGTCCGGCGACTCGATCCGTCATCGTCCGGCGGCGGCCGGCCGTGAGACGGTCACCGGCGGCTGGCTGCCGAAGGGTCCGGTCCGCATCGGACTCACCGCCGGCGCGTCGACGCCCAACAACAAGATCGGAGAGGTCGTGGAGGCGATCGCGGCGCTGCGGGGATCGGCTATCGACTGATTCGCCGCCGCGGTCGATCCGGAACCCGTTCGATCAGTGCACCTGGGGGGGTCCGCCGTCACGCTCGGTCCGGTCGAGCACGATCTCCTTCCATCGCTGCTCGAGGATCGCGGTGAGGGCCCTGCAACGCGCCCGGACATCATCCATCTCGAGCAATCCCTGCTTCAGAAACGGCTCCAGGGAGAGATGCTGGCAGAGCGTGTTGACGACGACGGCGAACGGAACGTCGTTGTCGAGGACGACCGGGCGGGCGGAGTCTCCCGAGACCTCCTGCAGGAGGCTGGCGCAGGTCGCCATGAGCCGCCGCTTGTCCTGCTCCGCCTCCGCGTCGCACGCCTCGTGACGATCCGGAAGCAGCCGCACCGACGCGATCCTGTAGGGCTGGCCCTGGACGAATTCGACGATCCGGACCCGCGCGAATCCCCGCAACCGGATGTTGAACCGGCCGTCCGGCAGCCTGACCTCGTCCTCGATCACGCCGGCGCATGCGGTGGGATAGACCTCCGGACAGCCCTGGTAATCGCGTTCCCATCCCGGCTTCAGGACCGCCATCGCGATCAGCCGGTCGGTCTCGAGCGCGTCCTCGGCCATGCGGCGATACCGCGGCTCGAAGATGTGCAGCGGAAGCCTGGTGTCGGGAAAGAAGACGGTGTCCGGCAGGGGGAAGACCGGGATCCTCCCCGTCGCCGACAACCTCCGTCTCAGGTCCGCATCGGACGTCAATCCGCTCTCCATATCCGCCGCGCGCTCCGCCCCGGGGGCGTCGCGGCGCCGGTCCATTGTACCGCCGACCCGCGCTATGATACCTTGCCCGGCTGGTCGTGGAGGATTCGTGGGCCAGTACGCTCGTCACGTCTTCGTCTGCACTCACGGCGAATACTGTCCCTATCAGGGATCCGGCGAGGTCCTCCGGGCGCTGCGCGAGGAGGTCGCGGCGCACGGGCTCAAGGCCACCGTGCGCGTGAACAAGTCCGGGTGCTTCAGCCAGTGCGGGCACGGACCGATGGTCGTGGTCTACCCCGAGGACGTCTGGTACCGGTCGGTGAAGCCGGCGGCGGCGCGGCGCATCGTCGAAGAACACCTGATCGGAGGTCTCCCGGTCGTGGAGCTGCTGTATCGTGCGCCTCCCGGTCCGAACAAGGACCCCGCGCGGATGGCGCAGATTCGAGCCGCCCGCGCGGCCCCGGACACCGGCCCCGATCGACCGGATTCGACATAGGAGCAGGTCGGGGCCCTTCGCAGAGCCTCGCGCGCGGCGCTCGCGAGAGGCGATTTTCGTTCCGAACGCGCTCCGGGGAGGACTGGGGATGCGAGTCGACAGAGGCGTGATCCTGTGGACCCGAAGCTCGATGCTGGGCGCGATCGCGGGTGCGCTCGCGGCCTCGGCGTATCTCATCCTGGATCCCGGCGGGCTCGGGGCGCGCATCGTGATCGCGGGACTCCTCGGGTTCGCCGGGCTCGCGACGGGGCTCCTGGCGTCGTGTCGCCGTCGGGACGCGCGCCGGCGGTCCGAGATCCTGAACCTGCGCGAGGAGTTGCGCGCCAGTCAGGATCACATCATGGAGATCGCCACGTATCGCTCGCTCGGCGCCTACCTCGAGATCGCAGCGCACCAGATGAAAGAGCCCCTCCGGGACATCGTGGCGGGCTCGGAGGCGCTGTCTTCGAGACTCTCGCCGGACGGAAACGCGCGGGCGCACGTCGAGAATCTGAGCCTTCGAATCCGCGAGCTCGAGGCGATCCTGCGCCATCTCGCGTCCTATTCGCTGACGAAACCGGGACGGGCGCCCTTCAGCGTGAACACGCTGCTGCAGCACGCCATCCTCCTCTGTCGCCACAGAGCGGAGGAGAAACGCATCCGAATCGAGGAGCACTACGCCGTCATACCCCCGGTCTTCGGTCCGGCCGAGCGCATCGAGGGCGCCATTCTCAACGTGCTCATCAATGCGGTCGAGTCGATACCGTTCGAGGGGGGCACGATCCGGATCGAGACACGGCACGAAGGCGAACGCGTCGTGGCGCGCGTGATCGACACCGGAATCGGCGTGAAACCCGAACACCTGGGAAAGGTCTTCGACCCGTTCTTCACGACCAAGCCGGACAAGAGCGGCGGACTCGGGCTGTGGGCCGCAAAGCAGATGCTCGACATCATCGGCGCGGACATCCAGGTGGAGAGCAGCCCGTTCGAAGGTACGCGCGTGACCCTCACCTTTCAGCAGGCCGCGCCGCTCCGGCCCGGTCGCGAGGGCACCGCCCATCCCCAGGAGCTGTCCAGGAACACGGCGGAGGAGCGCGGGCGGCAGATCGCCTGAGCGCTCAGGCGTGATTGCGGGAGAGAAGATCGGAGAGGACGTATCCCGCGATGCTGGGGTTCTCCTTCAGCCGCCGCAGCGAGTAGTCGTACCAGTGGGCCCCGTAAGGGACGTACACGCGCAGCCGGTGGCCGTCCCGGCGGATCAGATCGCGCAGCGGCTCGTCGACGCCGAGCAGCATCTGGAACTCGTATGCGTCTCCGGACAGCTTCCGCTCGTCGATGATCCTCATCGACTCCCATACCAGCTCCTCGTCATGCGTGGCGATCCCCACGTAGAAACGGCGATCCAGCATCTCCTCGAGCAGCCGGACGAAGTTCTTCCGCACGACCGTCCGATCCCTGTAGGCGATGGCGCGCGGCTCGATGTAGATCCCCTTGCAGAGCCGGACGTTGGATCCCTCGGGCAGGGCCCTGGCATCGGCCAGGCTGCGGCGCATGTAGGCCTGGAGCACGAGGCCCGTATTCTCGAAGCCCCGGCGGCGCAGCTCGCCTTGCAGGGACAGGGTGCCGCTCGTGCAGCTCGAGTCCTCCATGTCGATCCGGACGAAGTTGCCGCGATCGCGCGCGCTCCCTGCGATCCGGATCATGCTTTCGAGGCAGAGGCCGGGATCCATCTTGAGGCCGACCTGGGTCAGCTTGACGGAAATGTTGGAATCGAGTCTCTCCTCGCCGATGACGCGGAGGGCCGCCAGATACTCCTCGACCGCGGCCTCCACGACGGCGCGGTTCAGCACGCTCTCCCCCAGGACGTCGAGCGTCGCCATGAACCCCCGCTCGTTCAATCCGCGCACCACGCGAACGGCGTCCTCGAGACGATCCCCGGCGATGTACCTTCGCGAAACGCGCCGCACGATGGGGCGCGGAACGAGCGGCAGCGATCGCGAGAGAATGGTGTTGAAGGCCGACACGGACACGGGCTCCGGATGTGAACGGGGGGAGAGTCTAATCGAGCGCCGATGGCGTGTCAAAGCGGGCGGCCTCCCGCGATTGACAGTGCGAGCCGGCATTGAATAGAGTGATTCGCTCCACGCGCATTCATCCGTGAGGTGACCATGAGTCGCGACAGGGCCGCGACATCGCGGACCGCCATCGACGCTCTTCTGAAGGAGGATCGGATCTACAGGCCGCCCGCGGCGTTCCGACGGCAGGCCAACATCTCCGATCCCGGCATCTACCGCAAGGCGGACAGGAACCCCCAGGCTTTCTGGGGCTCGATCGCCAAGGATCTCGTCTGGTTCCGGCCATGGAAGAGGGTCCTCGAATGGGATCCCCCGAACGCGCGCTGGTTCGTGGGCGGCCGGACCAACCTCAGCGTCAACTGCCTGGATCGGCATCTCGAGACGCCCGTGCGCAACAAGGCCGCCGTTCTCTGGGAGGGGGAGCCGGGCGAGGAGCGCACACTTACGTATGCCCAGCTGCACCGCGAGGTCTGCCGCTTCGCCGGCGCGCTGCGCGGCCTCGGCGTCCGCAAGGGCGACCGGGTGACGCTGTACCTGCCGATGATCCCCGAGCTGGCGATCGCGATGCTCGCGTGCGCCCGGCTGGGAGCCGTGCACAGCGTCGTGTTCGCCGGTTTCTCGGCCGAGGCGCTGCGCGATCGGATCAACGACGCGCGGTCCACGATCCTGGTCACCGCCGACGGCGGCTACCGCCGCGGCGCCCAGGTGCCGCTGAAACGGATTGCCGACGAGGCCCTCCAATCCACCCCGACGATCCGTCACGTCATCCTCGTCAGACGGGGGGGCTTCCCCGTCGACGTCCAGGAGGGCCGGGATCACTGGTGGCACCGCATCATGAAGACCGCTCCCGCGGACTGTCCCCCTGAGCCGATGGACGCCTCCGACATGCTGTACATCCTGTACACGTCGGGCACGACCGGGAAGCCCAAGGGGATCGTGCACACCACGGGAGGGTACATGGTGGGCGTCTACGCGACGACGCGCTGGGTGTTCGACATCAAGCCGACCGACGTTTACTGGTGCACGGCCGACATAGGCTGGGTGACCGGCCATTCTTACGTCGTGTACGGTCCGCTGGCCAACGGGGCCACGGTGCTGATGTACGAGGGCGCCCCCGACTGGCCCGATCGCGGGCGGTTGTGGGACATCGTCCAGAAGCACGGCGTCTCGATCTTCTACACCGCGCCCACCGCCATCCGCGCCTTCATGCGCTGGGGCATCGAGTGGCCCGGCAAGTACGACCTCACTTCCTTGAGGCTGCTCGGCACGGTGGGCGAGCCGATCAACCCGGAGGCCTGGGTCTGGTACCGGAAGTTCATCGGCGGGGAGCGCTGCCCGATCGTCGACACCTGGTGGCAGACGGAGACGGGCATGATCATGATCTCCCCGCTGCCGGGCATCACGCCCACGCGACCCGGCTCGGCCACGCGGCCTCTTCCGGGCGTCTCCGCGGAGGTTCTCGACGATCGGGGAAAGCCGGTGAGAACCGGGGGCGGCTACCTGGCGATCACCAGACCGTGGCCGGCGATGATGCAGACCATCTACGGCGATCCGGACAGGTACGTGAGCACCTACTGGTCCCGCTGGGACCGATCCACTTACTTTCCCGGGGACGGCGCCCGCCGCGACCGCCAGGGGAACTTCTGGCTCCTGGGCCGCGTGGACGACGTGCTCAACGTCTCGGGACACCGGATCGGCACGATGGAGGTGGAGAGCGCCCTTGTCGATCACCCGTCGGTCGCCGAGGCGGCCGTCGTGGGACGGTCGCACGATCTCAAGGGACAGGCGCTGTCGGCCTTCGTGACGCTGAAGGACGGGATCCGCGCGGAGCATCCGCTGACGGACGAGCTCAGAAGCCACGTGGCGAAGAAGATCGGAGCGCTCGCCAGGCCGGACGACGTGATCTTCACCGCGGAGCTTCCCAAGACGCGTTCCGGCAAGATCATGCGCCGCCTGCTCCGCGACATCGCCGAGGGCAAGGCGCTGGGCGACATGACCACCCTGGCCGATCCTTCGGTCATCGAATCGCTGAAGCAGAAGTACCAGGAAGACACCTAGGCGCCCGCGTGGCTCATCCCTTCGGCCGCGCGCGAGCGGCATGGAGGGTTTCCTAGCCCGCGATCTTGGCGGCCTTGTCCAGGTCGGAGACGACCATCACCACGACGGCCTTGCCGGCCGTCTGCGTGATGCCCGTGTAGGCGTAATCGATGTTGATGCCGGCCGAGGCGAGGCTCGAGCAGATCTCCCCGAGCGAGCCGGGCTTGTCGGCCATGTCCACCGTCAGGCAATCCTCCACCGAGGCGTAAAGACCCTGCTTCTGCAGCGCCTCCCGGCCCTTCTCGGGGTTCTCCGCGATGATCTTGGCCCGCCCCTCGAAGACGGCGAGCGCGCGCATGTTCACGCCCGCCTTCCCCAGCGCCGTCGCCACCTGCGCCAGCGTCCCGATCTTGTTCGCCAGTTGGACCGTCAGCTGCTTCGCTCGAGGCATGTCTCCTCCTCCCTGAATCGTCCGGCCGTTCCCGCAAGCCGCCGCGCCGGCCGGCCGCGCGCTTCGATCAGCCGCGCCGGCCCCGGCGCCTCAGCCACCGCAGGAGCGCCAGCAGCGGATCGTAATAGCGGTCGACCACGCGCTCCTTCAGCGGGATGATGCCGTTGTCCGTGATGTTGATGTGCTCGGGGCAGACCTCCGTGCAGCAGCGGGTGATGTTGCACAGACCCGAGCCGAACTCCTTCCGGAGGGCCGGGATCCGATCCTCCGTGTCGAGCGGGTGCATCTCCAGGGACGCGAGCCGGATCATGAATCGGGGCCCCACGAAGCGCTCGCGCCCTCCGCGATCGCGCAGCACGTGGCACACGTCCTGGCACAGGAAGCACTCGATGCACTTGCGGAACTCCTGGACGCGCTCGACGTCCTCCTGCCGGAGGCGGTGATGGCCGTCCGCGTCCCGGGCGCGGGGCTTCAGTGGGGGTATGCGCCGATTCTGCTCGAAGTTCCAGGAGACGTCCGTCACCAGATCACTCACGACCGGGAACGCCTTGAGGGGCTGGATCGTCAGGGTTTCCTCCGGCCCGTACTGGTTCATCCGCGTCATGCAGGCGAGACGAGGCCGGCCGTTGATCTCCATCGAGCAGGAGCCGCACTTGCCCGCCTTGCAGTTCCAGCGAATGGCGAGATCGTTCGCCTGCTGCGCCTGGATGCGGTGCAGGACGTCGAGAACCACCATCCCCTGATCGACGCCGACCCGGTAGTCGGCGAAGTCGCCTCCCCGGGCGTCGCCCCGCCAGATGCGGAACACGCGCTCAGACACGCTGTCCCTCCAGCTCCTCCAGGGTGGCGTGCGCGATGGCGGCCAGCTCAGCCGGCGGATCGCCCCGCCGGTCCAGCCGGGTCTCCATCCCCGACGCTCCCTTGCGCATCACGACGTTCAACCGGCCCCACTCCTCGCGTTCGCCCGGAAAGTCGATCCGGGTGTGCGCCCCGCGGCTCTCCTCGCGGGCGAGGGCCGCCCGGGCGACCGCCTCGGCGACGATCAGGAGCGACCGCAGATCGAGTGCCTCGTGCCAGCCCGCGTTGTACTGGGAGGCTCCGTGCGCCTTGACCCGCGTCGCGTCGCCCCGCAGCCTCTCCAGTTCCTTCAGCGCCGTCCGGAGATCCTCCGCGGTGCGGACGATGCCGACGCAGCGACCCATCATCTCTTGGAGGTCCTCATGGACCACGAAGGGGTTCAGCCCGGCCTCCCGGTTCAGCGGCGCCGTGGCGCGCCGGATCGCCGCATCCACCCCGGCCTGGTCGACCCGCGGTCTTTCCTTCATCGCCCGGATGTAGTCGCGCGCACCCAGGCCGGCGAGCCGTCCGAACACGACCAGGTCGGAGAGCGAATTGCCGCCGAGGCGGTTGGCGCCGTGCATGCCCGCCGCGCACTCCCCCGCGGCGAACAGCCCGGGTACGGTCGACTGCTGGCTGTCCGAATCGACGCGGATGCCGCCCATGAAATAGTGGAGCGTCGGCCCGACCTCCATCGAGTCCCGGGTGATGTCGACTTCCGCCAGCTCCTTGAACTGGTGATACATCGACGGCAGCTTCGCCTTGATCGTCTCGGCCGGGAGCTTCGAGGCAATGTCGAGGAAGACGCCTCCGTGCGGCGAACCTCTTCCCTCCTTCACCTCGCTCATGATCGCGCGTGCCACGACGTCCCGGGTGAGGAGCTCGGGGGGGCGGCGGGCCTTCCGGTCGCCCTGCAGCCAGCGGCTCGCCTCCTCCTCCGTGGCCGCCGTCTCGGGAGCGAAACGCTCCGGGATGTAGCGGAACATGAAGCGTTCCTTCTTGTTGTTCAGCAGCACGCCGCCGTCGCCCCGGACCCCCTCGGTCACGAGAATGCCCCTGACGGACGGCGGCCAGACCATGCCGGTGGGATGGAACTGCGTGAACTCCATGTCCATCAGCTCCGCGCCCGCCTCGTACGCCATGGCCAGCCCGTCGCCGGTGTACTCCCAGGAGTTCGAGGTCACGCGCCACGCCCTTCCGCCGCCGCCCGTCGAGAGGATGACGGCGGGCGCGCGGAACACCGCGAACCGGCCGGTCTCCCGGAAATAAGCGAGCATGCCCGCGATCCGCCCGGCGTCCAGCAGGAGGTCGAGTCCCGTGCATTCCATGTAAACCTGGATCCCCTGATGGATCGAATGATCCTGAAGAGTCCGGATCATCTCCAGCCCGGTCCGGTCGCCGACGTGCGCGAGGCGCGGATAGCGGTGCCCCCCGAAATTGCGCTGGCTGATGAGTCCGTTGGCCGTGCGATCGAACACGGCGCCCCAGTCCTCCAGCTCGCGCACCCGATCGGGAGACTGACGCGCGTGCAGCTCGGCCATGCGCCACTGGTTCAGGAACTTTCCCCCGCGCATGGTGTCCCGGAAGTGGATCTTCCAGTTGTCGTGCGCGTCGACGTCCCCGAGCGCCGCCGCCATGCCGCCCTCGGCCATCACCGTGTGCGCCTTGCCCAGGAGCGATTTGCAGACGATGCCGGTGCTCAGCCCCAGTGCGGCGCACTCGATGGCGGCGCGCAGACCCGCCCCCCCCGCGCCGACCACGAGGACGTCGTGCTCGAACGTCTTGAGCTCGGAGAGATCGGCCACGCTCCTAACCCCAGGTGCTCAGATCCGGGATGACGCCCATGGAGACCATCCGGATGTAGAAGTCGGTGAAGCCGACCCAGAAGAGGCTCAGCCAGGCGAACTGCATGTGACGGGCGTTCAGCCAGGAGATCCCCCTCCAGACGCGGTGACGGGGACTGACGACGCCGTCGCACGAGAAACAATCCATCCGGCCGCCCGCCAGGTGCCGCAGCGAATGACAGCCGAAGGTGTAGGCGGCCAGAAGAACCGCGTTGATCACGAGCACGACGCTGCCCACGCCGACGCCGAGTCGACCCCCGCGGAAGAAGCTGATCAGGGCGTCGTACGTCAGGATGAAGATGAAGACGACGGCGGCGTAGAGCGCATAGCGGTGCAGATTCTGAAACAGGAGGAGAAACGTCTCCCCGCGGTAGGCGGAGCGCCCGACGGGATTCACGGCGCATCCGGGCGGCGTCCCGAAGAAGGAGCGGTAATAGGCCTTGCGGTAGTAGTAGCAGGTGGTCCGGAACGCGGCCGGGAACACGAGGATGAAGAAGGCCGGCGACGCCGGGAGGAAATCGGGCCACCAGTCGGGCCAGGCGCCGAACCACGCGTGATCCGCCGGCGCCGCGCCGGCGGCCGACGGTTCGACGAAGAGCACGGGCGAGTAAAGTGGCGACAGGTAGGAGCCGTGGAAATAATGATCGCCCTGGAACGCGGCCCACGTCGTGTAGACGACGAAGGCCATGAGCCCCACGAAGGTCAGCAGCGGACCGACCCACCAGCGATCCGGCCGGACCGTCGCAGCGCGGCCGGCCGGGTGTCCACCTACCGCGATCGTCTGCGCCATCGCGCTCGTCTCCGTTCGCGCCGATCTGGAGGAAGTGGATTCTATCCGGTCAAGCACGTGGATCGCAATGACCACTCAGTGGCGCCCGCGCTCCCGTTCCCGCGCGGGCAGGATCTCGAGACAGGTGGTCCACCATCCCGTCAGGATGGTCTCGACGAACTCCTCCGGAAGCGTCTCCCGCCGCATCTCGGCGGCGAAGCGTTCATGGTCGTAGTCGATGGGCACGAACTCGACGCGGAACGGTTCGCCCGGCCGGTCCTCCTCCAGCCAGGCGTACCAGACGTTGGTGCGCCCGTCGTTCGCGGGCCGGCCGAGGACTCCGACGTTGACGACCTGGCCACCGGACGGCAGCGAACGGGCCCAGTGCAGCCCGGAGTGCGTGCAGAGAATGGCGTCGGTGCGATGCTCGCGGAGCAGCCGCTCGAGGAAGGGCACGGCGGATGTGGACTCCCACAGGAACTCGTTCTGCCGACGCGGCGATCCGTGGCAGAGCAGGACGCTCCGCCCGCCCAGGGCGATCCGCTGCGTCTTCGGAAGCGCTCGGTACCACGCTTTGCACCAGGGCGGCGTGCGCTCGCGCGTGTAGTCATAGGCGATCTGGGCGAACGCATTGTCCCTGGGATCGGTGTAGCCGCACTGGCAGTCCTCCCGGTCGTGCCCGACGGATTCCTCGTAGTTACCCTGGATGACCCTGACGCCTTCCTCTCTGAGAATCCGGGGAACGCGATCGGGGTGGGGTCCGAACCCGCCGAGATCCCCGAGGCAGTAGATCGCTTCGGCGCCGCGGCGGCGGGCGTCGTCGATGGCGGCGCGCAGGGCCGGCGCGTTGTTGTAGACGCCGCCGAAGAATGCGGCGCGGCGGAGCGGGGCCCCGGGCGGTTCCGGCGTGTTCATGTGGAGCAGGTCATGCCCGACACGTGGCAGGTGTAGCACGCCGGATGGGACAGATCGAAGGGGCGGAGCGAATCGCCGATCCGCTCACCCAGGCGCGCCTGCTCCGACTCGATGAGGATCGGGCAGACGTACACACCGCGGCTCGTGACCATCCGTCCGGTGCTGCACTGCAGCGCCGCGAGGCTCCCGTCCGTCACCATGTCCGGGGTGAGCCTCTCCCACTCGGCGTACCCTCGGCTGCGCTCGCGCTCGGCGCCGATGCGCCAGAGCGGCAGAATTTTCAACCGCGGCTTCGTCAGGCCGAAGCCGCGCAGCCGATCCAGAAAGCGCGCCCGCCCCTCACCGGAGCCGACGTCCTTCGCCGCTTCGGTGACGGTGATGATCGGATTCAATCCCGCTCCCCAGAGCCGGCGGATCCCCGCCACCGTCCTCTGGAACGTCCCCGTCCCCCGGACGGCGTCGTGATCCTCCGGACCCCAGCCGTCCAGGCTGATCCGGATCTCGAGCGAGTACTCCGATCCGTCGGCGATCCGGCGCAGCCGGCGGCATCGCTGCTCATCGAGGAACAGCCCGTTGGTGAGCACCGAGACGGGCCCGCATCGGAGCGTCTCCTCGAGGATCGGCATCAGATCGCGGTTCATGAACGGTTCGCCGCCGGTGAAATAATACTCGCGCACGCCGAGGCGGACCGCGTCCTCGAGGTGGACCCGCACCTGCTCCAGGGACATCATCGCGTGGCTGTGATTGTCCGGCGAGCACGAGATGAAGCAATGCGTGCAGCGCAGGTTACAGATCGTGCCGCCCACCTGGAACCAGAGCGTGTCCAGCGCCCGCAGCGGGACGCGCGGGACGCCCGGCCGCTCCCTCCCCGCCGGCCCGTCGATCACGGTCCCGCTCCCCCGCCGTGCCCCGTGACCGACGCGCCCGCGGAGCCGACGGCGCCGCGCGACCGCACG
>JBFGDZ010000016.1:0-32055 GCA_041580375.1 Candidatus Polarisedimenticolia bacterium | reverse complement strand
GGCGAGCAGGCAGATCAGGACGGCGAAGGCCGTCGTCCGGCGGGCGGGGGAGCGGGGCGCTGTGAGAGCGGTCGTGTCGGGCATCGTGCCTCCCGATGCGACGCCGGCCCGGTGCATGGAGCGCGGGCGCCGTCGCGTTCCACGCATCGTAGCACGCCCGGCCGGGGCCTCCCAGAAGGTCCGGCCGCGGGCGATCCGATAGAATGCCCGCCATGCGGGCGCATGACCGCGGATCCGCGGAGAGCGGCGCGTCCCGGCCGCTGGCGCGCCGGTTGCGATCGTTCGACTTCTTCTCCGTCGCCTTCGGGTCGATCATCGGCGTGGGGTGGATCGTCGTCCTGGGCGAGTGGCTCGAAAGCGCGGGCCCCCTCGGCGCGATCGCCGCCTTCACGCTCGGCGGCGGGCTGATGTTCCTCATCGGACTGTGCTACGCCGAGCTGACCTCCGCGATGCCGGTCGCAGGGGGCGAGATCGCCTACGCGTACCGCGCCTTCGGCCTGACGAAGGCGGCGTTCGTCGGCTGGTTCCTGACCCTCGGCTACGTCGCCGTCTCGGGGTTCGAGGCGGTGGCGGTCGGCCGCGTCGTCTCGTACCTCGCGCCCGCCACCAACGCGATTCCGCTCTATGCGGTGCGCGGGGATCCGGTCTACCTGCCCCACCTGCTGCTCGGGATCGGCGGCGCCGTTCTGATCACGGCGCTCAATTACCGCGGCGTGCGGCTTGCGGCCGGATTCCAGAGCGCGCTGACGTTCGTCATTCTCGCCGCCGGCGCGGTGTTCATCGCCGCGGCGCTCCTGCGCGGCGCGCCTTCGAACCTCGCCCCGCCTTTCTCCGCATCCCCGCTCACGGGGATCCTCGCCGTGTTCATCACGACGCCGCTGTGGTTCGTCGGGTTCGACACCATCCCGCAGACCGCCGAGGAGGCGCTCCCCGGCTTTCCGCCGCGGCGTCTCGGCACGCTCATCCTCGTCTCGATCGCGGCGGCATCTCTCTTCTACGCCGGGGCGATCCTCTCGGCGTCTCTCCTGACACCCTGGCCGGGCCTCGTCGAGAGGGACCTGCCGACCGCGCACGCCTTCCGGCTCGCGTTCGCCTCGCCGTTCCTCGCGCGGCTGGTCCTGGTGGCGGGGCTTCTCGGTCTTCTGACCTCCTGGAACGGATTCTTCATCGGCGCGTCGCGGGTCCTGTTCGGGCTCGGCCGGGCGCGCGTGATCCCCGCATCGTTCGGCGACCCGCACCCCCGCTTCGGCTCTCCGCACCGCGCGACGCTGCTCGTCGGAGGGGCCACCTGCCTGGCGCCGCTGCTCGGACGCGAGATGCTCACGGCCTTCGTGAACGTCTCCTCGGTCTGCATCGCCGTGTCCTTCTTCGGCGTCTGTCTCTCGATGCGCGCGCTGAGGCGCCGCCTACCCCAGATGCCGCGGCCGTACCGGGTCCCCGGCGGTGGGGTCGTCGCGATCGCGGGGGCGTGCGGCGCGGGGCTCATCGTGCTGGCCCTGGCCGTCCCAGGCTCACCGGTCGCCCTGGAGTGGCCCGTCGAGTGGACGATCCTGGGGCTCTGGACCGCGCTCGGAGCGGTCCTGTGGAGGCTGGCGCGCGGGCGGCGGGAGGGGATCTCCGAGGATCGGAGGGCCGCCCTGATCCTGGGCCCGCCCCGATCGGAGGGGTCGGCTACTTCTTCTTGAAGAGGGCGTCGAAGGCGGCGCGCGCGTCCGGTCCGCCGCGGGTCCCGGCCTCGCTGCCGGGGGTGACGATCCGCCGGCCCGTGGCGTCGAGGACCGTCTCCGGCTTGAACAGGTCACAATCGTTCGCGTCGGTCTTCGAGGAGACCCGGACGGGGATCGGTTGCCGGCACTCGAAGCGCGCCCCGGGATCGAAGTGGGCGCAGTTGCGGCAGCAGTGGGACGCCGCGCGGCAGTTGGGGCAGATGGTGTCCCTCTCGACGCCGACGGCGGCCGGCTCCTGGTGGCCGCACTGGAAGCAGCGCCGCACCAGGCTCGCCTCGCGCGGGGTCCCGCGCGGACCGCGCGGGCCGCGGGGTCCGCGATCCTCCTGGCGCTTGTGCTCCCTCTCCTCCTTGTACTCGCTGTCCCGATAGCCGGGCTGGCGGTATTTCATCGGGGACGCACCTCCTGAGGGGTCGGTCCTGGGGTGGGTCTATTGTAGCCGGGACCGCCCCCTTCGGGTAGAATGCAACCCCAAGTCGACAATCTGCGTAGTCTCGGCCGGACCCCCCGCGGCGGGACCACCCACGCTCCGGGGCCTCAGCACGTCAGGAGGACCGACATGATTTCATCACCGTCCTTAATCCGCACGTTTCCCGTCCTGCTCGGGGCCGCGGCGCTCCTGCTCGCCCCGGCGGCGCCCGCGGACGCCGCGACGGCACCGATCGATCGCCCGGACGGGGCGATCGCATCGAAACCCGTCGCCTCCGTCGCGACGGCGACCGCCCCGTCGTCACTGCGCGACGCGACCCGCGCCGGCGCCGAGGCGCGCAAGAAGAAGGATGAAGAGAAGGACGGGAAGGACGCCGGCAAGGACGGTAAGAAGGACGGCAAGGACGAGGACAAGCCGAAGGAGCCGCCTTTCGAGAAGCTGATCAAGAAGGCCCGCGCGATCGAGGGGCTGTTCAACGTCTATGCCAAGGACGAGGAGGGGAAGTACCTCCTGGAGATCCGCCCGGAACAGCTCGACGTCATCTACCTGCTCAACCCGACGCTGGAATCGGGGCTCGGACAGGCGTTCATCTATCCGGCCATGATGCTGGGCGAGTACCCGGTCTCCTTCCGCAGGTCGGGCAAGACGATCCAGCTGATCCAGAAGAATTTGCTGTTCCGCGCGGCCGAGGGCTCGGCGCTGCACGGTCCCGCGTCCGTCGCCGCCCCCGATTCCATGCTCGGGCGGGCGAAGATCCTGAGCCAGCCCCATCCGGAGCGCAAGAGCGTACTCGTCGACATGGGCGATCTGTTCGTCAGGGATCTCGAGGGCCTCGCCCCGTTTCTGAAGGCCGTCTTCCAGTCGCCCTATCAGATCGACAAGGAGGGCAGCTCCCTGGTGACGATCCGATCGTTTCCGAAGAACCTCGATTTCGAGATGATGCTGCACGCCGTCACGCCCGATGTGCGCCAGCCGATCCTCTACGCGGCCGATCCCAGGACCATGCTGTTCCGCTTCCACTATTCGCTGGCGGAGCTGCCCGACACCGGCTTCCGTCCCCGGCTGGGAGACGATCGCGTGGGGCACTTCCTCGCCGTAATCGGGGACTATACCGACGATCGGCCAGACGATCCGACCGTGCGTTACGTGACGCGCTGGCACCTCGAGAAGAAGGACCCCGCGGCCGCCGTGTCCGAGCCGAAGGAGCCGATCGTGTTCTACCTGGAGAACTCGATCCCCGAGGAGTACCGCGAGGCGGTGCGCCAGGGGGTGATCGGCTGGAACCCGGCCTTCGAGGCGATCGGGTTCAGGAACGCTTTGGTGGCGAAGCCGCAGCCGGACGATCCGGAGTGGAACGCGGCCGACGTGCGCTACTCGACGCTCCGCTGGATCGTCGCCCCGCGCGCCGGATTCGCCCAGGGGCCGTCGCGGATCCATCCGCTCACGGGTCAGATCTTCGACGCCGACATCCGGTTCAGCGCCGACATGATCCGCAACGTCCGCCGCGAGGTGGACGAGCTGGTGTCGCCGGTGGCGCTCCCGCTGCCGCCGGGCGCTCTGCGGGACGACGTGGCGAGGCTCCATGAATCGCTGCGCGGCTGGACCGGTCTGTTCGGCCCGTACCGGCTGGAGACGCTCCTGCTCAACGCCGCCGGGGGAAGCGCCCCGCTTCCCGCGCTCGGCGCCGCCTCGCGGTCCGGCCTGCCCGCAGCCGCCGGCGCCTGCGATTACGCGCTCGGACTGTCGCACCAGCTGGGGCTCGGCTGGAACCTGCTCGAGGCCCGGGGCGGCCTCGACGACGCGGCGCGCGAGCAATACGTTCACGACTTTATCGTGCACGTGACGCTGCACGAGGTCGGCCACACGCTGGGCTTCCGCCACAATTTCAAGGCGAGCCAGATCCACGCGCTCGACGATCTCCAGAACGCCGCCATGACGACGCGGACCGGTCTGACCGGCTCAGTCATGGACTACGTACCGGTCAACTTGGCACCCGAGGGGCGGGCCCAGGGACAGTACTGGCAGACCACCATCGGCCCCTACGATCGCTTCGCCGTCGAGTACGCCTACAAGCCGATCGACGCACCGTCGATCGAGGGGGAGCAGGCCGAGCTGGAGCGCATCGCGTCCCGCGCGACCGATCCGGCGCTCGCCTACGCCACCGACGAGGACACCTTCACCGGCAGCCCGCGCGGCTTCGATCCGACCTCGAACATGTGGGACCTGGGCGGCGACATCCTGGCGTACTACCGGAACCGCACCGCGATCGCCCGCGAGCTGTTCGACAAGCTCGAGACCCACTTCAACGAGCCGGGCATGCGCTACCAGAAGCGCCTGCTCGTGTTCGGACAGGGGATCGGAGAGTTCATTCCTCCGATCCTCAACGTCCCCAAGTACGTCGGCGGCATCAACCATTACCGCGACCACATCGGGGATCCGAACGGCCGCCTCCCCTACGTTCCGGTGACGGCCGCGGAACAGCGCGCCGCGCTCGACTTCCTCACGCGAGAGATCTTCGGCCCCGACGCCTTCCGGTTCTCCCCGAGCCTGATCAACAGCCTGGCGGTCGAGCGGCTCCAGGATCTGGAGGGGACGTCCTGGACGCGCGAGCGCAACGATCTGCCGCTTCACGATCTGGTGCTTCTGATCCAGTCGTTCCCCCTCATGCGCCTGTACCATCCGCTCACGCTGTCCCGGATCAACGATCTCGAGGTGCGCTATCACGGGGGCGCCGAGCCGTTCACGATGGCCGAGATGTTCGGCGAAGTGCGGGGGGCGATCTGGAGCGAGCTGGACGGCGCGCGCAACGTCAACTCCTTCCGCCGCAATCTCCAGCGCCAGCACGTGCAGACGCTGATCGAGCTTCAGCTACGCCTGGGCCCCGGCGCGCCGGAGGACGCGCGCACGCTGGCCCGCGCCGACCTCGAGGAGATCCGGCGGGGGATCAACACGGTCCTGGGGCGCCCGGATCGCCCCCTCCCGCCGGCGGGAGCCCGGCTCGACACGATCACCCGGGAGCACCTGCGCGAGACCCGGGCGCGGATCGTTGCGGCGCTGGAGGCCGGTCTGGAGCGCATGATCCCGGCGGCCCCGGCCCCACAGGGCTGACGGGGCGCGCGTTTCGCCCTTGTCCCGCGGCAAAAGCGGCGGTAGAATCGGGGTTCATCCCATCCAGGAGATGTCGAGGAGGATCCATGCACCGGCGCGTTCCGTCGAATCTGATCTCAGCGGCCCTCGTCGCCGCCCTCGCGGCCGGATTCGGGCCGGCCGAGGCCCTGGCCAAGAAGAAGAAAGCCGACCGCGAGGAATCCGCGCACCTTCACGCCGCTCCCGGCGCCGCGGCCGCGCTGGTCGGCGACGAGCCGATCACCATCGCGGAGATCGACGCGCTGGCGGCCGGCCGACTCATGAAGGTGCGCCAGCAGGAATACGAGGTCCGGAGCACCTTCCTCGAAAACCTGATCAGCGATCGGCTGCTCGACCGTGAGGCGGCCGCGCGCGGCGTCAGCCGCGAGCAGCTGCTGAGGCAGGAGGTGACCGCGACGGTCCCCGACCCGAGCGACGCCGAGATCGAGTCCTACTACAACAGCAACCGGGGCCGGTACGGCGCTCAGACGCTGGACCAGGTCCAGGGCCAGATCATCTCCATTCTGCGATCGAGGGAGCTGGGAGAGCGGCAGCGCGCGTACATCCGGTCGCTGCGCGAGAAGCACGGGGTCCGCGTTCTCCTGGAGCCGCCGCGCGTCGACGTCGCGCACGACGACGACGCCTTCCGCGGACCGGCCGACGCCCCGGTGACCATCGTGGCGTTCTCCGACTACCAGTGCCCCTACTGCAGCCGCGCGGAGGCGACCATCGACGCGGTCATGGAGAAATACAAGGACAGCGTCCGGCTCGTCTACCGCGACTATCCGCTCAGTTTCCACAAGAACGCCCAGAAGGCATCCGAGGCCGCCGAGTGCGCGGAGGAGCAGGGCAGGTTCTGGGAGATGCACCGCGCGATGTTCGCGAACCAGTCGAAGCTCGAGACCGCCCAGCTCGTCGAGACGGCGGCCGGCCTGGGTCTCGAGTCGGAGAGATTCAAGGAGTGCCTGGACTCGGGAAAGTACTCGAGCGAGGTCCAGAACGACTTCAACGACGGCCAGCGCTACGGCGTGACCGGCACGCCGACCTTCTTCATCAACGGCATCATGATGGTGGGGGCCAAGGGGGTCGACGCCTTTTCCGCCATCATCGACCAGGAATTGAGCCGGGCCGCCGACTGACGGCCGTCCCTACAGACGCTTCTCGTGCTCGTGCCACGCCGCCTCCAGGGCGGTGAGGTCCTCGCCGAAGATTCGTTCGAACGCCGCCACCCCGCCTTCCCCGGCCGCCTCACGTCTCGCGTACTGCAGGAAGAGCGGCCGGTATCGGCCTCCCTCCCCGTGGCTGAGAAAGTGGACCAGGGTCCACGACGCGCCGTAGGCTCGGGCCGCACGCCCGCCGCTCCAGAGCGGATCCCCGGGGCCCGCCGCCAGGAGCTCGCGCAGTCCGACCGGCCCCTCCTCCTCGACACGACGCAGATGCCTGCGCAGCTGCTCGCGCGGATCGAACTGCACCAGGATCCGGCCCGATTCGATCGGGCCGGTGCGCCTGACGACGCCGGGCTGAACGCGGAGGCGGTTGTCGATGTGCGAGAAGCTGTAGTAGGTGGCCAGTCCCTCCTCGAACCAGGGAGCGGGTTGGACGCCCTCGGGATAGACGCGCTCGAAGTCGAGCATGTGGATCGCCTCGTGCATGAGGATCGGGACCGGCAGATGTCCGCCCATCTCCTCGCACGGAATGGAGAGGATGCGTGAGGCGGGGATGTACTCCCCCGCGCGGCTCCAGCCCGGGGCTTCCGTTTCCGCGTCGGCGCCGGTGTCCTCCGGGATGCCCCCGCCGGCGCGGAATCCGTCTCTCCAGAGGTTCCGCACGCGATCGTGATCGGCGTTGCGCCTGAAGGCATAGACGTGCACGGTCTGCCGGATGGGCCGCAGAGCAGCGAGCGGCGCCCAGAACTCCTCGTGCACGCCGATCGCGGCGTTGATGACCTGCTCCAGCCGCTGGACTTCGTCCCGATCGAGCACGTCGGTATGCACGACGAGCGGACCGAGATCGACCCGCTCCTGCCGGATCCCCATGAGCCGCGCCGCCTCGTTGATGAAGGCAGCCCGCCGGCTCTCATTCAGGTAACGCTCGACGTCACGCTCGATCGCCCGGACGAGCCGGTCATGCTCCGGACCGCGGCTCTGATGCACGATCTTGTAGGACACCTCATCGCTCCGGACGTCGCGGATCGCATAGTAGATCTCGCCCCGCTTGCGGACGGCGTAGTGAACGCCGTCCGCCTCGATCGGTCCCGCGAGCGTTCCCACCGGCGCTGCGTGCACGAGCCGGCGGACCGGGAGGGGAAGATCGGATGCGGGGACGATCCCCCAATCGCCGGGCGCGAAGGATCCGGACGACCAGCCGTTCCCCGCGGCCGCTCCCGCACGCGACAGATCCTCGCCGCGCCGCGCACGCCGAAGCGCCCGTTCCAGCGCGCCCCGATCGGTCCCGGCGAGACCCTCGAGGCGATACAGGGCGCGGTGGATCCACTTTGACGACTCCGCGGGGAGCCCCTCGAAGCTGAGGGGAACGGCGACGAACGAACGGACCGCGCTGCGTCCGAGCATCGCGGGGCGGAAGCGCCACTTCAGCACCGCCTCGATGGCGGAGCGCCGCGTCCCCAGATCGGGCTCGGGGCCGCGCAACGACCGTGCCCGAAGCGGCGTGCCCTCCGGCGAAACGTCGACGAGGACCTCGACCCGCACCGGCCCGACGAGGCGGGCCCGGCTGAACTCCTCCGGGCGATCGGGAGGATTCCCCTCGATCACGCTCGCCGGCACCAGCAGATCGAGCGCGGTGGCCGCCCCCACCACCTCCGCGTTGCCCGGCGGGGGCCGGAGCGTCCCCTCTGGAGACTCGCCCTCGGCCGGGCGCCCTGGCGGAGACCCGCGCTCGCGCTCGATCGCCCCGGAGGCCGCCTCGAATCCGCCGGCGACCTGCCAGACGCCCTCTCCCTCGCGGATCCGCAGCACCGCCTCGAGGGGCCCGGGATCGGGGCAGCCGACGCTGTACCCGAGGTGCGCCCCACCATCCCAGATGACCAGTCCCCTGAGATTCTCGATGTTCGAGCACTCACCCCCCTCCGGATGGATCCAGGTCAGGAATTCCCTCAATCGCTCGAGGATCGGGGGGCTCGGGGCGGGCGGGGCGGCGGACGGGGCTTCCGGGGCCCCCGACGCGGCCATCGCGAGAACGGTCAGCGCCGCCAGGGCCGCGCGACGCATGGGCATCCTCCTTCCTCGCCCGTTTCGGCCGGGGGGACGGGCTTTGCGCAGGTACGGACATTATATTCCTCCTTCTCATGAGACCGCAGTCCCGTCCCCCCGTCACGCTCCTCGCCCTGTGCGTCGCAATCGCGGCCGCCTCCCCCGCGACGGGAGCGGAGCCGCAGCAGGCAGGGGAGGCCCTGCCCCCGCCCGTTCTGCAGGCGATGCGCAGCGTGGTGGGTGTCGAGGTGCGCGAGGTCTCGCGCATCCCGGTCTTCCGCCGCGGGCGGTTCCAGCGGGAGGAGGTGGAGGGGATGGGGGCCGGGTCCGGCGTCGTCATCGGCCGGGACGGGCTGGTGATCACGAACGCCCACGTCGTCGCCGGAAGCGAGGAGGTCCGCGTGAGGCTCGGCTCCGGCCGCGAGGTCGACGCGAGGGTCCTCTCCGTGGACGAGCCGTCCGATCTCGCCCTCCTGCGTCTTCTCGGCGCGGCTCCCCCGCCGATCTCCGTCGTCGGCGAGGAGCCGCCGGCCGGCAGCCGGGCGTTCGTCATCGGCAACCGCGACGATCGCGGCCTGGAGGTCGGCTGGGCGCGGATCGGCGCGCATCGCCGTGTGCGCATCGGAGCCCGCCCCCTCGAGTTCTGGTCCCAGATCGATGCCTACGTCGGACCGGGCGATTCGGGCGGCGCCGTGGTGGATGGCGCGGGGCGCCTCATCGGCGTGCCGAGCCTGCAGATCCTCTATGCCGATCCGGGCCGCCTCCCCCGGCAGACCGCCGGCCTGTTCATTCCGGCCGCGCACGTGAGCCGCTCGCTGCGGAAGATGCTGGGCGGCCCCCGGGCGATCTGGCCCTGGATCGGAATCGTGCTGGACGATCCGCTGATCTCCGCCGGCGAGGGACGGAGCGGTCGGCCGGGGGCGGGCGCGCGCATCCGCAGCGTCGTCCCCGGCGGTCCGGCCGACGGCGCGGGGTTCCGGCCCGGTGATCACATCCTGGCGATCGACGGCCGGGCCACGCCCGACGACTTCGCGGCTCTCGACGCCGTCCTCGATCTCGTCCCCGATCGAAGCGTCACGGTCGAGGTGGAGCGCGACGGTTCGATCCACTCCTTCACGGTCACCGCGGGGATCCGTCCCGCCGATCCCCGCCCCGACGCGCTCGACGATTTCACGCTGCACACCGGCCTGCGGCTCCAGGCGCGGACACGCGGGGATCGGGGCGCCGTCCTCTCGTATTCGGCCATGACGGACGAGGCGCGCGGTTCGATGCCGGAGTTCGAGGCGGAGCTGTTCGAACGCGGCGCGATCCTGGGCTCGCTGCTTCCGGGACAGGATGCCCTCGCGGGCCGCGCGGCCCACGAGTCGATCGACTCGCTCGAGGAGCTGTCCGCCCTGCTGAACCGCTGTTTCGTCAACGAGCAGTTCGTCGCCCTGGCGCACTGGTCGGACCGGAGTGGCGGCTCGCTCGACCGGGCCCACGTCCACCGCAAGATCTATCCCGTCGTACTGTGACCGCTTCGCCGGCGACCCGCGTGGAGGCCGTCCTCCATCCGCCAAATTGACCGCAGTGAGCGCAGCGTCATAGAATCTCCGAGGGATGCCCGCGACGCTCTTCTGGGACGTCGACACGCAGGTCGACTTCATGCAGCCGGAGGGGCTGCTGTACGTCCCGGGAGCGGAGACGATCCTGGCGCGGCTCGAGTCCCTGACGCGCTACGGCCGCGAGCGCGGAATGGCGCTCATGGGCTCGGTCGATTACCACTCTTCCGAGGACCCCGAGATCTCCGGGAACCCCGATTTCAGGGAGACGTTTCCGCCTCACTGCCTCGCCGGAACGCCGGGGCAGGAGCGGGTCCCGGCCACGCGGCCCCGCGACCCCCTGTGGATCGACAGCCGCCCGGAGGATCCGGGGGCGCTGTCGCGGCGGGTGCGGGCCCATGTGGCCCGCGGAGGAGAGGTGATCTTCCGCAAGCAGCGCTTCGATGTCTTCAGCAATCCGAACGTCGACGCCGTCCTCGGCGATCTGCGGCCCGAACGGATCGTCGTGTACGGCGTGGCGCTGGACATCTGCGACCGGTACGCCGTGGAGGGTTTTCTGGATCGCGGGTTGAAGGGGATCGTGCTGGTCGAGGATGCGACCCGCGCCATCCGGCCGGAGGAGGGCGCCGCGCTCGTGAAGGCGTGGGCCGCCCGGGGGGTCGCGATCGTGACCACGGCTCGCGTGATCGGGGGGGAGGTTGGAGTCTGACATGACGCGTCCGACGAAGAAGAGCGGCCGGCTGCGCCAGATGCGGGTCGTCCCGGTCCGCCCGCGGGGCACGCCGCGCGAACCGCCGCCGCCCCTGGCCGCGGTCGCCAGCCGGGGGGAATTCTCAGCCTTCCCGGCCGAGCCGGTTCCCTTCGAGAGGCTCGACCTGCCGGGGCCGCTGCTCAAGGCGCTCAGCAGCATGGGCTACGGCCAGGCCACCGAGGTGCAGGCGCAGGCGATCCCGCGGGCCCGGCAGGGGCACGACCTGATCGTCCAGTCGCGCACCGGAACGGGCAAGACGGCGGCCTTCGGCGTCCGGATCATGGAATGCGCGAAGGCCGATGACCCCCGCGTCGGCGCGCTCGTCCTCTGTCCCACGCGCGAGCTGACCGTTCAGGTGACGGACGAGCTGTCCCGCCTGGGCCAGTACTCGGGAGCCCGGGCGCTCGCGATCTACGGAGGGGATTCGATGACGCGCCAGGTGGACGGTCTGCGCCGGGGCGCGCACGTCGTGGTCGGAACGCCGGGGCGGCTCCTCGATCACCTGCGTCAGAAAACGCTCTCGCTCGACGCGGTCCGCATACTGATTCTCGACGAGGCCGATCAGATGCTCGACATGGGATTCGAGAAGGAGATGCGGCAGATCCTGGACCGGGTTCCCACCGACAGGCAGACCCTGCTGTTCTCGGCGACCATCCCGTCGACGATCGAATCGATGGCCAGCAGGTACCTGCGCGATCCGGAGCGGCTGCTGCTGTCGCAGGACACGATCTACGTCACCGACGTCCAGCATCTGTATTACATCGTCTCCCGGATGGACAAGACCGGCGCCCTGAGCAAGCTGATCGAGTTCGAATCGCCGAGCTCGTCGATGATCTTCTGCAACACCCGGGCCGAGACCCGCGCCGTCTACAACTACCTGGCCATGCGCGGCCTGCCGGTCGCGATGATCTCGTCCGATCTGCCCCAACGCAAGCGCGAGCAGGTCATGCGGCGCTTCCGGAGCAAGCATCTCAGGCATCTGGTCGCCACGGACGTCGCCGCGCGCGGCATCGACATCGAGGATCTGTCGCACGTCTTCATCTATTCGGCGCCGGACTCTCCCGAGCAGTACATCCATCGCGCCGGCCGGACGGGCCGGATCGGCAAGACGGGCAAGGCGATCTCGCTCGTCTCGGGCTTCGACATCATGAACTTCAACCGGCTCGTGCGGGCCAACAACCTGCAGGCCTACGAATGCGACATCCCCTCCGACGAGGAGGTGGCGCGCAAGAAGGTGAGGCGGATCGTGGACGATCTCAAGGAGCTGGCGGCCGGCCTGTCGGCGGACGATCGGGCCGAGTACGAGGCGATGGCCGAGGGGATCCTGAACGAGGAGGATCGCGTCGGCATCATCGCCTACCTGTTGCGCACCCACTTCGAGGAGGAGGCGGCCCGGGGCGTGCTCGACGAAGGCGGAGCGGCCCCCGCGGAGGACGGCGCCCCCCAGGAAGCGTCCCCCGCCGCGAAGGGGCGGCGATCCGGTGAGGGCGCGGGCGGCCCGGGGCGCCGGCGCCGCCGGCGGAGGCGCCGCCGCGGGGGCGGGTCCGGCGGGTGATCCGACCGGGCCGCCGTTCGCGTCGCCGGCGGCCCCTTCCTATATAATCCAGCGAACATTCGAACCATACATCGAGGGGAGTCCCTCCGGGAGCGCGATCCGCTCGCATGCCGCAGCCCGCACTGACACCCCGGAACATCGAGATCCGGGACAATTTCGACGCCATCGCGGGGCGTTACGACCTCACGAACCGCGTCATCTCCTTCGGAACCGACCTGCGCTGGCGGCGCATCGCCATCCGCCGCCTGGGGGATCTTCCTCCCGCCGCCGGGGTGCTAGATCTGGCCTGCGGCACCTGCGACATGGCGCTCGAGATCCTCCGCCAGAACGACGACGCGAGGGTCGTCGGGGCGGATCTCAGCCTGCGGATGCTCCGCCTCGCCGGGCCCAAGATCGCGGCGGCGCCCGGCCTCCCGCGCGGCGGCGCGCAGCCCCGGATCCCTCTCGTGAACGCCCCGGCCGAATTCCTGCCCTTCCGCGACGCCTCGTTCGACGCCGTCACCATCGCCTTCGGGATCCGCAATGTGCCCGATTATCAAGCCGGTCTGAGCGAGATGCGCCGCGTGCTGCGGCCCGGCGGCCGGGCCTGCATCCTGGAATTCTCCACGCCGCCTTCCCGGCTGCTCTGGAAGGTGTACAATTTCTACTTCTTCAACATCCTGCCGCGCATCGGCGGGCTTCTGACCGGTCGGCCCTCGGCCTACCGGTACCTGACCGACTCGGTTTCGCGGTTCCCCGGCCCCGAGGAGTTCTCGGCGGACATGCGGGCCGCCGGGTTCGAGCGGATCGCGTGCCTCGCCCTGTACGGTGGTATCGTGTGCGTTCACACGGGAGTCCGCGCTTGAAGAAACTGTTCGCCGATCGGGTCGAGGGTCTCGTCCAATCGGACATTCGCAGGATGTCCCTGGAGTGCTCCCGCCTCGGCGGCATCAACCTGGGCCAGGGGATCTGCGATCAGCCGATCGAGCCGATCATCAAATCGGCCGCCATTGAAGCGATCCGGCAGGATCGATCGACCTATACGCGGCTGGACGGCATCGATGAGCTGCGCCGGCGCATCGCCCGCAAGGTGGCCGACTACAACCGCATCCCCTGCGACCCGGACGGCGAGGTGGTGGTCAACGTCGGCTCCACCGGATCGTTCGTTACCGCGTGCCTGGCCTTCATCGATCCCGGCGACGAGGTCATCCTGTTCACGCCGTTCTACGGCTACCATCTGAACATCCTGAAGGTGTGCGGCGCGTCCCTGAAATACGTCACCATGCGCCCTCCCGACTGGTCCTACGACCCCGCCGAGCTCGAGCGGGCCTTCTCAGCCCGGACGAAGTTCATCCTGATCAACACGCCGAACAATCCCTGCGGCAAGGTGTTCAGCCGCCCCGAGCTCGAACAGATCGCCGGGCTGTGCCGCCGCCACGACACCCTCTGCGTGACCGACGAGATCTACGAGTACATCCTCTACGACGGACGCGAGCACGTCAGCCCGGGGTCGCTTCCGGACCTCGCCGATCGCACCGTCACGATCAGCGGCTTCTCCAAGACCTACGCCATGACGGGATGGAGGATCGGCTACACCGTGGCGCGGCGCCACATGGCCGAGAAGATGGCGATCCTGAACGACCTCATCAACATCTGCGCTCCCGCGCCCCTGCAGCACGGCGTGGTCGCCGCCTTCGATCTGCCGCCCTCGTATTACGACGCGATGCGGGCCGACTACCAGAGGAAGCGCGACATGACGGCCGACACGTGCCGGGCGGCCGGCCTCGAGCCTTACGTCCCGCAGGGGGCGTACTACATGCTGGTGGACGTCCGATCCGCCGGACTCGCCGACGACCAGGAAGCGGCGCGCATCCTGCTCGAGCGCGCCGGCGTGGCCGTCATCCCGGGCTCCTCGTTCTACCCGGATCCGGAAGAGGGACGGGGACAGATTCGAATCTGCTACGCCAAGACGATGCCCGATCTCGAAGAGGCCTGCCGGCGCATCCGTGCGCTGAAGGCCGTGCGCGCCTGACCATGAACCGCCGACCCGAGGGAGAGGAGGCCGCCCGATGAACCGTGCCGCGATCGATTCGAAGAAGATCGAGGGTTATCTCACGAGCATCCGCGAGCGCTTCGAGGATCGATTCGGTCACCTGGTCGAGATACCGACCGTCAGCATGGACCCGGCGCACAAAGCCGACATCGACCGCGGCGCCCGGGCCGCCGCCGACCTTCTTCAGGAATGTGGCGCCCGCGCCGAGGTGGTGCCCACCAGTGGCAATCCGGTCGTCCTCGGAGAGTTCGCCATCGCGCCCGGCGCGCCCACCCTGACCATCTACAACCACATGGACGTTCAGCCGGCCCAGGAGCCGCAGTGGAAGCAGGAGCCGTTCCGATTCCGCAAGGATGACGGGCGTTACTTCGGCCGCGGCACGACCGACGACAAGGGGCCCGCCCTCACGGCGCTGTACGCCGCCCACTACGCCGTCGAGAACGGCGCGCGTCTGAACATCCGGTTCGTGTGGGAGCTGGAGGAGGAGATCGGCAGCCCCCACTTCGAGGAGTTCATCAAGAAGCGCCTGCCGTCACTCGGAACCGACTCGGTCCTCGTCTCGGACACCATCTGGCTGGCGCGCGGCACCCCGGCGATCCCGTACGGGCTCCGGGGGATGAAGCCGGCGCGCATGAGGCTCGAGACCGGGGGCAAGGATGCCCACTCCGGTCTGACGGGAGGCGCCGCGCGCAATCCGATCGGCGAGCTGGCCGACGTCATCAGCCGGCTGTACGACGCCCGGACGGGCCGCGTGAAGATCCCCGGATTCTACAAGGACGTCGTCAAGCCGACCGCGAAGGAGATGAAGAGCTTCACGGCCTCCGGGTTCGATCTGAAGAAGTTCATGAGCGCTCACGAGCTGAAATCGCTGCGCACGATGAAGCCGCGCGAGGTCATGGAGCGCATCTGGGCGAGCCCGACGTTCGAGGTCCATGGTCTGGCCGGCGGCTACCAGGGGCCCGGGGTCAAGACCGTGGTGCCGCCCTGGGCCGAGGCGAAGGTGAGCATGCGGCTCGTCCCGAAGCAGAACCCGGAGAAGATCTTCCGGCTCCTCAAGAGGACGGTCGCGAAGCTCAACCGGGACGTGGAGGTGATCGAGGAGTCGGGGCTGGCGCCCTACCTCGGTCCCTTCGCGGGACCGTACGCCGACGCCGCCCGCGAGGCGCTGCGCTTCGGCTTCGGCCGGTCGCCCGCCTTCATTCGCGAGGGAGGCTCCATCGGAGCGGTCGTCACCATGCAGAAGCACCTCAAGGCGCCCATCATGCTGATCGGTCTCAGCCTGCCCGAGCACGGCTACCACGCGCCGAACGAGAATTTCGACTGGGGCCAGTTCTCGGGCGGCGTGAAGACGTTCGTCAAGTACTTCTCGGAGGTCGCGTCCCTTGGCTGAGCCCCTTCGTTCCCCGCGAGGAGACGCTGGATCCGCGCCGGACGTCCCGCAGCCCGGACGCCCCGCGCGACCGGCCGATCGACTCCTGGCCGCGTCGCTCGCCGTCTCGATCCTCGCGGCGTCCTGCGTCGTGGTGGGGAGCGGGACCGGCGATCCCTACGCCGAGGAGATCCGGTCGTGGCGATCGGAGCGTGAGGCGCGCCTCAAAGCGGACGGGGGCTGGTTGACCGTCGCGGGGCTCTTCCGGCTCGAGGAGGGCGAGAACCGGTTCGGGACCGACGCGTCCCTGCCGATCCGTCTGCCGGAGGGATCGGCGCCGCCGATCGCCGGCGCGTTCACTCTGCGCGACGGCGCGACGACCGTGAGCATCGAGCCCGGCGTGGCGGCCTTCATCGACGGCGAGGGCGTGACGACGGCGGTGATGCGTCCCGACTCGAGCGGCGCGGCGGACGTCCTGTCCCTGAACGATTTGACGATGTACGTCATCGAGCGCAGCGGCCGCCTGTACATCCGCCTGAAGGATCCCAACAGCCGGTTCCGGAAGGAGTTCACGGGTCTGACGTGGTATCCGGTGTCGGGAGCGTACCGGGTGGAGGGCCGGTTCGTTCCCTACGAGCCGCCCCGTGAGATCGCCATCCCGACCATCCTCGACACGGTCGAGCCGATGGTCTCCCCGGGCTACGTCCTCTTCACGATCGGCGGCGCCGAGATGCGTCTCGATCCGGTGCTCGAGGATCCTTCATCCGGAGAGCTCTTCTTCATCTTCAGCGACCGCACCAGCGGCCGCGAGACCTATCCGGCCGGACGGTTCCTGAAGACCCCGCTGCCCGCGGACGGCCGGGTGATGCTCGATTTCAACCGCGCCTACAACCCGCCCTGCGCGTTCACACCCTACGCGACCTGTCCGCTTCCTCCCCCGCAGAATCGACTGGCCGCGGCCATCGAGGCGGGAGAGAAGAACTACGGACACCACTGAGGCCGCGCCCGAAGAGGCGCGAAAGGGCGGGCGCGATTCAATCGAGAAGCGGCCTGAGGATCGGCAGGCGATCCGCCAGCCGCGCCGCGAGGGCGCTCTTCCTCTCCGGGGGGAGCGCCAGGAGGGCCACCCACAGCGCGGCGCCCAGCATGAGGAGAACGCCGAGATGGTGCGTGGTCGTCGCGATCGCCGACACCCGATCCTCGGCGAGCAGACCGAACTGATAGAAGAGATTGTTCCAGTCGTGCTCGCCGCCGCCGACGAGCGGGAGGCGCAGCGCCCGGGCGTCGGCCATGTAGACCGACACGTCGATGAAGTTCTCCCCGAACCAGAAGAGGCAGAAGGCGGCCGAGAAGGGGCTGCGCTGCTTCAGGAAGTAGCCGCACAGCGCCGCCGGGACGGCGAGCTGCAGGATCGTGCCGCCGAGAAGCATCAGGGTCCGCCCGAAGGGGGCGAAGACGAGATGCCCGGCCTCGTGGAAGGCGAGGTCGATCCAGTGGAGAAAGGAGCCGGGTTGCTCCGGGATCGCGAGGCTCAGGGCCCAGATCAGGAAGACCGCGGCGGCGATCAGGTGGATCCAGGAGGGGCCCGGACCGGCAGCCGGCCCCCCGTCCGCTTCCGGCCTTCCGGGCCTGACGGGTCTCCCGGGCCTCACGGGTCTCCCCGTCGGGTCCGGCCCCCCGTCCTCCCCCGGTGCCCATCTCTCCGGCGCGCTCATTCCCTGACAAGGTGGGCCCGACGGGTGGAGGAGTCAATGCGGGCGGGGTCGATCGGGGAGACCCCGATCGCGCCATTCCGGCGGGCAGGAGTCCGAATTTGCCGTTGACCGGAAGTGAGTTCGCCGTATCTTATCGCCGTTGCCTGCCCGGACAGGAACGGTTTCGTAATCTGGAGGAGCCGGTCGTCATGCGTCGTGATGGAAGGCGTTGGCGCGCACGGACGGTCGCCGCGGCCGGGCTCATATTCGCATTTTCGGCCATGTCGGCTCCCGCAGCGCCGCGCACGGACGCGCAGGAGCTCCGGCGCGCGCTGGCGCACCGGGTCGGCGATCCGTCCCTTCTGCGCGTCCCCGCGACCGACGCCGGGCTGCCCCAGCCCCGCCGGCCGGACGGCTCGATCGATCCGGAGTTCGCCATCACCGGCGCCAAGCGCTTCCTCGGCAAGATGCTCTTCTTCGATCCGGTCCGCACCACAAACATCAGGCCGGAGTTCGGCGGGATCCCCGCCATGGCCCGGACCGCGTCATGCGGTTCCTGCCATCTGGGGGCGGCGGCCGGCAAGGCCGGCCTTCAGGTGAATCTGGCTCTGGGCGGCGAGGGTCTGGGATACCGCGACCCGTCCGACGGACGCCTCGTGATCAGAAGGAGGGTGCGGTCCGGGCTGGTCGACGTCCTTCCGACCCCGATCGAGCAGGTCGTGGACGGCGTCGTGCTCCGCAGCGGGCGGTTCGACGCGGTCGACGCCGTGGCGCGCCTGTCTCCCAGCATGATCGGATTCGCGTTCAACAACCGCCTCCTTCTGGGCGGCGAGGCGGGCGAGCCGAACGGTACCGGGAAGATCAACTCGAACCCGGATGCCCTGCCGGCCGGCGAGAACCTGGCCGAGATCGCCGCCGGAGCCCATCGCATGGCGGGAACGCAGAGCGAGGCGCTCCGGGCGATCCCGGTCTACGTGAAGCTGTTCCGCGACGCCTTCCCGGAGGAGGCGGCCCTCGCGGACGCCGCCGGAGGTCTCGAGCCTCTGATCAACGACCGCACGGTCGCGCGCGCGATCGCGGCGTTCCTCCGCACGGCGATCACCCGGAATACTCCCTGGGATCGCTTCCTCGCGGGGGACGACGACGCCCTCACGCGGCGCCAGATCGAGGGAGCCCTCCTCTTCGCCCGCTCGGCGGCCGACGGCGGCGCCAACTGCATCGCCTGCCACAGCGGGCCGGCGCTCAACAAGGTGCTGGGGGACGAGGCGGGGCGGCTGGTCGAGGAGAACTTCCACAACATCGGGATCGGGGATCATCCGCTTCAGGCCCTGGCGCGCGCGACGCTCGGCGATCCGTCCCACCGGGACCGCGGGCGCCAGGCCGTCACCGGCGACCCGGCCGACGCGTTCAAGTTCCGCACGCTGACGCTCAGGCAGCTGCGCGACGGCGGCCAGTTCACGCACGGCGCACTCCTGACCTCGGTCCGCGACGTGGTCCGGTATTTCAACGAGGGGATCCCCGTGGACGCGGAGGCGGGCGCCGCGGCGACCCTCTCGCCGCTCTTCAGCAGCCCTCGCGGTCCGGGCCACCCTCCCGGCCTCGGGCTTCGTGAGCCGCAGATCAACGCCCTGGTCGATTTCCTCGAGAACGCGCTGCACGACGAGGGCTTCGTGCGGGAGGATCCCGCGTCGAGCACCCGCGCGTTCGATCCGACTCCGGGCGATCTCGCCTACTCGGAGCGACGGCCCGACCTGGCGGCGCTCGGCGCCGTGGACGGACTGATGCCGAGCGGGCTGCCCCCGTTCAACGACGATCCCCTCACGCGCCGCGATTTCGGCATGGAGCTGCTCGATGTGACCGATCGCGTGCGCGTGCGCCGCGACGTCCTCCGCCCCGACGCGCCGGACGCCGCGGCGTCCCGGCCCCGCCGGGCCCGCATGGAGCGGCTGGTTCTCACCCATCGCGGAGGCGATCCGATCGACACCGACCTCATGATCGTCATTCGCCGCCTTCCGGAGGGGGCGACGCTCATGAACCGGAGCGGAATGACGCGTGAGCTTCCCGAGCCGTTGCTCCCGTACCGGAGATTGTTCCTCGCGTCGGGGACGCTCGAGGCCGGCGCCTCTCTGGAGATCGACCTGCGATTCTCCCTGCCGCCGCGCGCCCGTCTCGACTACGACGTCGTCGTCTACACCGGCCAGATCGCCCCCTGAGGATTCGCGCGCTGAGCCATCCGGGCGATGCGCGCAAAAAAAGGGCGGGGTGTCGAACCCCGCCCACCGTCCAGCCCGAGGCCGGCCCCCGGAATCAGGCGCCGGTTCCCTCCAGAAACGCGCGCAGTCGCTGGCTCCGGGAAGGATGGCGCAGCTTCCGGAGCGCCTTGCTCTCGATCTGCCGGATGCGCTCGCGGGTCACCGCGAACGACTGACCGACCTCCTCGAGCGTGTGCTCGGAGCCGTCGCCGACGCCGAACCGCATCTTGAGGACCATCTCCTCGCGCGGCGAAAGCGTCTTCAGCACCTTCTGGGTCTGCTCCTTCAGGTTCAGGTTGATGACCGCTTCCACCGGCGACGTCACCGCGCGGTCCTCGATGAAGTCGCCCAGATGCGAGTCCTCCTCCTCCCCGATCGGCGTCTCCAGGGAGATCGGCTCCTGCGCGATCTTCAGGACCTTTCGGACCTTGGCGACCGGGATTCCCATCTTGCGGGCGATCTCCTCCGGGGTCGGCTCGCGGCCGATCTCCTGCACCAGGGCGCGCGAGGTCCGGATCAGCTTGTTGATCGTCTCGATCATGTGGACCGGGATCCGGATCGTCCGGGCCTGGTCGGCGATGGCGCGCGTGATCGCCTGTCGGATCCACCAGGTCGCGTAGGTCGAGAACTTGTAGCCGCGGCGGTACTCGAACTTGTCGACGGCCTTCATGAGGCCGATGTTCCCCTCCTGGATCAGGTCGAGGAACTGCAGCCCGCGGTTGGTGTACTTCTTCGCGATTGACACGACGAGCCGCAGGTTGGCCTCGACCAGCTCGGTCTTGGCCTTCTCGGCCATCGCCTCGCCGGTGCGGATCGCGAGGGCGGTCTCCTTGATCTCCTCCGGCGTGGTGTCCATCTCCCTGGCGATGCGGACCATCTCCGCCTGCGCCGCGCGGATCTTCTCGCGCAGCTCGCGCCGCGCCTTCGTGTCCTTGGTCAGCTTCAGCCGGCGCTGGTAGGAGCGGATGTCGCTCTCGAAGTCGCGCAGCTTGACGGCCGTCCGCTTCACGGTCCGGGCCAGGTCCTTCACCTTGACGCTGACGAGCCCCATGTCCCGGATCACGCGCCCGATCTGCACCCGCACGCGGGCCAGGTCGTTCTGCACCTCGCGGTACCGCCGCGAGCCTTCGGTGAGGCGGCCGAGATGCTTGTGATGTCCTTCCAGCTTCTTGCTGAGGCGGTTGATCCGGTTCATCGCGTCGAGCACCTGCCGGCGCTTGCGATCGGCGGAATCCTCCTCCTCGTCATCCACGGTGATCAGGTCCTCGACGCTGATCTCCTTGGCGCGGATGCGCTGGTCGTATTCCAGGAGCTGGGTGATGACGTACTTGCTGCGCGACAGGGCCTTGACGACGTTTTTCTCGCCGCGCTCGATCCGGCGGGCGATCTCGACCTCTCCCTCACGCGTGAGGAGGGGGACCGTCCCCATCTCGCGCAGGTACATCCGGACCGGATCATTGGTCTTCTCCAGGTTGCCCGGCGAGAGATCGACCTTGGCCGGCTCGGCGCCCTCCTTCGCGGCCTCCTTCTCCTCCACTTTGGCCTTGTACTTCTCCTCGGAGTCGACCATCTCGATCCCGAGGGAGTCGAAGAGGAGGAACATGTCGTCCAGATCCTCGGGCGAATGCACCTCCTCCGGGAGGACGTCATTGACCTCGTCGTACAGCAGGTAACCACGCTCGCGACCGAGGTTGATTAGCTGCCGGACCTCTTCGTACTTCTCTTCGATACCCAAAGCGGGCTCCTCATCAGCTTCGTGCCGTCACGCGAAGGCGTCGCCCAGCGTCTCCATGCTTCGCTTCAACTGCACCTTGCGGCGGAGCAGTTGATCGATCTCCCCCGCATCGTGTTCCGACTCCAGGCGCCGCTGGATGTCCCCCATCTGGCGCTGGAGCCCTGCGGCGCGCAGCGCCATCAGGCACGCGCGCCCTTCCTCCGGGGTCGCGGGAGGATGGGGCGTCGCCGCGATCCGCGTCAGGATGTCCCGGGCCGCGTCGCCGATCTCCTCCCCGAGCGCCGGGTAGGTCACCTTTTTCGACCCGTCCACCAGCCTCCGGATGCCCCGGATGATCTCCGCGATCCGGCTGCGCTCGATGTCCGCGTCCTCAATCTCCACCAGCAGCGCCGCGCGCACCGGCTCCGAGTCCATCAGGGCCCGGACGAGACGCGACTCGGCCTCTCCGACGGGCCGTGCCTCGAGCGCCGGGGCGACCGACTTCCGATCCACCGTCTTCCGGCGCTCCCGGACCGAGGTCTTGAGCTCCTGGAGGATCAGGCGATCCTCGATGCCCAGGACCGTCGCGATCATCTCCAGATGGCCGGACCGACGGACCGGATTGTCAATCCGCGCCAGGAAGGGAAGCACGTCATTGAGCGCCTCGACCTTCCCTTTGGATGTCCCGAGGTCGACCCGGGATGCGGCCTCCCGCGTGACGAACTCGATATACGGCCTCGCCTCCCGGAGGCGGGCGCGGTACGCCTCGACCCCGTTCTCGCGGATGTACAGGTCCGGGTCCTGCCCCGTCGGCAGCGAGACCACCTGGACCTCGAAACCGTTCTCCAGCAGGATCTCCAGGCTCCTGCGCGCCGCCGCCCGGCCGGCCGCGTCGGGGTCGAAATTCACGACCACGCGCTCGGTGAACCTCTTGAGAAGCCTCACGTGGCCCGCGGTGAATCCGGTGCCGAGGGTCGCCACCGCCTGAGTGACGCCCGCCTGTTGGAGGGCGATGACGTCCATGTAGCCCTCCACGAGAACCGCGTATCCCTCGCGCCGGATCCCCTCCCGCGCCGCCGTCAGCCCGTAGAGGTTCTCCCCCTTGCTGAACGCAGGCGTCTCCGGGGAATTCAGATACTTCGGCTCGGCGTCGCCGATTACCCGACCGCCGAATCCGATCACCTCGTCGGTCAGGCTCATGATGGGAAAGATCAGCCGGTCGCGAAACCGGTCGTACGTGCGTCCGGTCTCCGGCTTCTTCGCCAGGAGCCCGGCCAGAACCCCGAGATTCTCACTCTCCTTACGCAAACTCTGCGCCAGGTAACCCTTCAGCCCGTCCCAGCCTCCGGGCGCATACCCCAGGGCGAACTTCTCCGCGGTCTCCCGGTCTATCCCCCTGGAGGACAGATATTTACGGCCACGCTCACCGGCGGGCCGGAGCAACGACTCCCGGAAGAACTTCAGTGCCTGCCGGTTCACCGACAGGACTTTTTGGCGCTCCCCTCCGCCAGAACGGGCATGGTCCGGGAGCGACACCGCATACCGCCGGGCCAGGCTCCTGAGGGTCTCCGGGAAGTCCCACTTCTCATGCAGCATCAGGAACCGGAAGACGTCGCCCCCGGCGCCGCACCCGAAGCAGTAGAACAGCTGCTTATCCGGATCGACGTAGAAGGACGGCGTCTTCTCGGCGTGAAACGGGCAGTTCGCCCTGAGGCGCGTTCCGCTCTTCTTCAGCGGAACGTACTCCGAAACGATCTCGCGGAGGTCGGCCCGCGACCTGACCGCTTCGACCGCGTCCGATCTGTCCCTGTCTCCCGTCTTCACTCGACCCCCCCCGACCCCGACGGCCGGAACCTGCCAAGGCGGCCGATCCTCAACTATCGTGACGTCTCAATCGTTGAACCGCCTCTCCTGGGCGAGTCGCTTCAACGCTTTCTTTCGAGCCGCCAGAGCCTTGATCTTTCTCTTCTGGCTCGGCTTGAGATAGTGCTGCCGCTTCTTCAGCTCGGAGAGAACCCCCGATTTCTCACACTTCCTCTTGAACCGCTTGAGTGCGTTCTCCAGCGACTCGTCCTCGCGCACCCTCACGAGGGGCATTCATCCATCCCTCCCTTCGCTGATCTCACAATAACGGCATCAGGGGCCTTGACGCAGACCCCTCGAAAACCCGCTGGAGGCCGGGCCTTCAACCGTCGCTGGCGATCTCTGTCAAGGTTGTCGAGCCGCGGGATAAATGTTGGCTCAACAATGGATTACCCTGGACCCCAGACCAACGCCAGTCAAATATACGGACGCCCCGGCAGGTTGTCAAGGAACCGGGAGGAAATCCGCCGCAAAATGTCGGGGTATTGACCATATCCTGGAAATATGGTATATCGGCAACTTCTGCTTCTAAACTATGCCTTATGGGCTATTTCCAGTTTTCGCATTGATGACCGCGGCCGCATAGCCGGCTCCGAAGCCGTTGTCGATGTTGACTACCGTCAGTCCCGATGCGCAGGAGTTGAGCATGCCCATCAGGGCCGCCACCCCCTTCAGGCCGGTGCCGTACCCGATGCTGGTGGGAACCCCGATCACCGGAACGTCGACCAGGCTGGCGACGAAGCTGGGCAGCGCCCCCTCCATGCCGGCCACGACCACGATCACCCTGGCCCTGAACAACTGATCCCTGTGATCCAGGAGGCGGTGCAGCCCGGCGATGCCGACGTCGTACAGCCTGTCGACGGAGTGACCCATGATCTCGGCCGTCACGGCCGCCTCCTCGGCGACCTGAATGTCCGCCGTGCCCGCGGCGACAACCATTACCCCGGGCAGGGGCCTCCGGCGGCCCGGGCCGACGTGGGTGATCGCCCGCGCGTCCCGATGGTACCGGGCGCTTCGAAAGCGGGTCCTGACTCTGCGGAAGACCTCCGGCCCCACGCGCGTGACCAGGACACTCTGGCGCCGCGCCGCGACCTTCGCCATGATGGCGACGATCTGCGAAGTCGTCTTGCCCTCTCCGAAGATCACCTCCGGATATCCGCGGCGCAGGTGCCGGTGACTGTCGACCTTGGCGAAACCGAGATCCTCGTAAGGGAGGGTCCTGAGTCTCCTCAGGGCCGTCTCCGGCGTGATCGATCCCTTGCGGAGCCGCTCGAGGATCCGCTTCACGTCATCGGCGCGCATCGTCTGTCTCCTGCGCGCCGATTATAGGCGATCGGCGAACACCGCGCCGGAAGCGCGCTTGACAGCCCATTCGGGCTTCCATACCATGTGCGGGCTTCAGGCACGCCGGCGGGCATCAGCGCCGGGCGGCTCTCGTCGCGAGCGCCGCCCCGGCGTGCGCGCACGAGGGTTCCGGACGCATGAGCTCCGCCTCCGACAAACGTCGCCACCCGCGGGTCCCGCAGCGCCTGCGCGTCCGATCTCAGCATGCGGGCGCGCTGGAGCTCGAGACGATCGATCTCAGCGCCGGCGGGTTCTCCTGCACCTCACCTGTCTTCATCGCCCCCATGACCAAGGTCGCGCTCTCCCTGATCCTGCCCCCGACCCGGAACGGACCCGTCCAGAGCGAGCAGACGGTCAACGGCGAGGCCGTGGTCGTCCGGACCGAGCCCTCGAAACCGGGATCCGCCGACGGCGGGCCCTTTCGGGTGGCGCTCTTCTTCTCCCGCATGGAGGAGGATGATCGCCGCAGGTTGCAGGAGTTTCTCAAGACCTGGAACGGAGCGAACGGGCGCTCCGCCGGTTGAGCGGCGCGCCCGTCACCCGGAGTGACGAATCGTGAGACGATACGTCGTCGGCGTGACCGGCGCGAGCGGATCGATCTGTGCCCGCTCCGTCATTCGGGCGCTCGTCGATCATCCCGAGGTCGAGCGCGTCCACGTCGTGCTCAGCCGATTCAGCCTCCTGACCCTCGGCGCGGAGCTCGGGATCCGCGCGCGCGACGAGAAGGAGGGCCTCCGGGCGCTCCTCGGCTCGCCCGCCGGAGGAAGACACGGAGCCGGCCTCCGGACGGTTTCCGATCCGTCGCGCCGGTTGTCGCTCCACGGCTCGGGTGACATGGCGGCGCCGATCAGCAGCGGATCCCACCCGACCGACGGGATGGTCGTCGTCCCGTGCAGCGGCGGCACGCTGGCCGCCATCGCCACCGGGGTCTCCTCCAATCTCGTTCACCGCGCCGCCGAGGTGACTCTGAAGGAGCGCCGCCCGCTCATACTCGCTTTCCGGGAATCGCCCCTGAGCCTGGTGCACATCGAGAACATGCGGAGGGCCGCGCTCGCCGGCGCGACCCTCTTCCCTCTGACGCCAGCGTTCTACAACCGGCCGGCCGATCTCGAGGAGGTCGTGACGGGATTCACGGGGCGCATCCTCGACCTGCTGGGGCTGCCGCACGCGCTCGGCCGCCGCTGGGGAGGCGAGCCTTGACCGTGGCGGCCCCGTGCGCACAGGGCGAGACGCCGGCCCGCGCGCGGGGTCTGCGCGCGTTATTCGCCACCCTGAGCATGATCAAGTTCCAGCACACCCTGTTCGCGCTCCCTTTCGCGTTCACGGGTGCCCTGCTGGCGGAGCGCGGTCTTCCCTCCGCGCGGCAGATCGCCTGGATCCTGGGCGCCATGGTGGGCGCGCGGAGCGCCGCCATGGTGTTCAACAGGATCGCCGATCTCGATTTCGATCGTCGCAACCCCCGCACCCGAACGCGCCCGCTCGTGACCGGAGAGCTCGGCCTCGGTTTCGCGTGGATGTTCCTGCTCGCGAGCGCGGCGCTGTTCTTCGTGAGCGCGGCGATGCTGAACCGGCTGGCCCTGCTGCTGGCGGCACCCGCACTCCTCCTGATCCTGTCCTACTCCTACAGCAAGAGGGTCACCTGGCTGACCCACGTCCATCTGGGTCTCGCGCTCGGGCTCGCGCCGCTGGGAGCGTGGATCGCCGTGCGTGGCTCCGTCGAGGCGGCCCCGCTCGCGCTCGCACTCGGCGTCGCGCTCTGGGTGGCGGGATTCGACGTGATCTATTCCTGCCAGGACATCGAGTTTGATCGCAGGGAGAGGCTTCACTCGGCGCCGTCCCGCTTCGGCGTCCCCTCCGCCCTGCGCATGTCGTCCGCCCTGCACGTCGGCGCGGCCCTGCTGTTCCTGGCGATGCCGTTGCTCGCGCCGCTCGGCCCCTGGTACCTGGCGGGCGCCATGGCCACCGCAGCGCTCCTGTGGTACGAGCACCGGATCGTGAGACCGGACGACCTGAGCCGCGTCAATCAGGCCTTCTTCACGATCAACGGTGTCGTGGGCTTCGTGATCCTCGCCGGGGCGGCCGCCGATCTCGCGCTGCGCGCCTGATCGCCATTCCGGCACGCGTCCCCCGCATCTCCGGACGCGCGGTCAGCAGCAGGTACAGGTCACGGACGTTCGTCCCGGTGGGGCCGGTGAGAAAGTCGTCCCCGAGCCGGGCCAGAGGGGTGTGGGAGTCCGACGCGCCGAGCGCGCCCTCGAGATCGATGTCGCCCGCCGAGGCGCGCCGCAGGGTCGTCGCATCGACGTAGGCGCCCGCGGACGGAGCGTTGCCGTCCCGCCCGTCGCTGCAGAGAGCGAGGAACGCCCAGTCGGGCGATCCGCGCGCCGGCGCCCGCAGCGCCAGCCGCAGCGCCAGCTCGTGCGCCCTCCCCCCGATGCCCTTGCCGGACGGCCGCGTCGTCACCTCGCCGCCGAGTACGAGCAGACGGTCGCCGGCGGGAGCGCGCGCGATCGCTTCCGACAGTCTCACGGCCGCGCTCTCGACCGGATCCGTGACCTCCACGTCCGACGATTCGACCGCGAGGCCCCGCGTGCGGCCCGCGCGCACCGCCGCGTCGCGCAGATCCCGGTTCGTGAGGATCGACTCCCAGCCGGCCCGCCGGAACGCCGGGTGGTCCGGGCCGGGGGCCTTCGGGAGGCGTCCGGATCGCAGAGCCCTGAGGAGTGATGCGGGAAGTTCGGGCGCGAGGCCATAGCGGTCGATGGCGCTGACCGCGGCCGCGATCCCGCCGCGGTCCGGGAGGGAGGGGCCGGATGCGACGTCCTCGATCCGATCCGGATCGACGTCGCTCACCAGAAGCGTCGTCTGCGTGCGCGCCCTGCGCGCCGCGAGGGCGAGCCGGCCTCCCTTCACGGCCGAGAACGGCCTGCGGACCGCGTTGATCGCCTCGACCGGCGCGCCGCTCACGACCAGGGCACGGTGGAGGGTCGCTTTGTCTCGCGGGCTCACGAAGGGCCGGAGCGGAGCGGCCATCATCGACGATCCGCCGCCCGACGCCAGGAAGATCACATCGTCCCGGGTCGTCACGCCGGCCAGAAACCGGATCGCCCGCCGTCCCGCGGCGAACGAGGCGCGCCCCGGGATCGGATGCTCGCCCCTCAACGACTCGAGGCTGACGGGCGTCCGCGCGCTGCGGCGTCCGCGCCCGGATCCGATCACGAGACACCGGACGAGGCGGCGGCAGCCCGCCTCGCGCACGCGACCGAGCAGTCCGCGCGTCATGGCCTCCGCCGCCTTTCCGAAACCCAGAATGAGAAGCCGTCCGCCGCGGCGCAGGCCGATCGATCGGCCGGCGACGACGATGCGGCCGTCGCCGGCCCAGACCGCGCGCTCGACGGCGCCTGCCGGATCGCAGGCCGAGAGCGCTTCAGCGCCGATTTCCCGAAGACCCCGTCTCGCCGCGCTTTCGCGAGTCGAAGCCCCGCAACGCTTGGCCATCAAGGACTTCGTGCCATCACCGAGAAACCTTACCCGGCGCGCCTTCGCGGCGTGCCCTCCACGGAACCTCCCGTCCCGTGCTTATTGACAAGGATCCGGACTCTCTGCTATAAGGCGCGCATCACGCGGGCTGCTGCTCGGCTCCTCAACAACGCTCTCGACGTCATGGAGGTGGCTGGATGAACAAGGCCGATCTCATCGACAAGATCGCCAAGGACGCGCGCATCAGCAAGACCGCGTCCTCCAAAGCACTCGACTCTCTCGTAGACGGAATCACGAAGGCGCTGAAGAAGGGTGATCGTGTCGCGCTGGTCGGCTTCGGCACCTTCACCGTCTCGCGCCGCAAGGCCCGCGTCGGCCGCAATCCTCAGACCGGCGAGCAGATCGAGATCAAGGCGCGCAAGGTCGCCCGGTTCCGCCCGGGCAAGGAACTGGCCGCAACGATCCGCTGAGCCCGACCGGACCCACCGGGCCCGCACTCCGCAGAATCGACAAGATGCCGGACGGGGCGGCGCCGCGCGGCGCCGCCCCGACCCCGCGCATGCCGCTCTCTACTCCAGTCTGAGCAGGACCGCGCCCGCCTCCACCGTCTCGCCCGGACGGACCTCGACGGCGACGACACCGCCTGCCCGGGGCGCCGGGATCTCGTTCTCCATCTTCATCGCCTCGACCACCACCAGGCCCTGCCCCGCCTCGACCCGATCGCCCTCGCGAACGAGGAGCGCGGTCACCTTGCCCGGCATGAACGAGCAGACGTCGATCCGTCCCGTCCGCGCCGAACCGCCGGCCCGGTTGGATCGGCGCAGCGGATCATCCAGGCGGACCGGATAATCGCGCCCTCCGACCAGGACCCTGGAGGCACCCGTCGCCCGCGAAGATCCCCGCCCTCCCGCGACCTCGGGCACGATCGTCGCCTCGATCTCGCGGCCATCGACGGTGATGATCCGCGTCGCCCCGGATCCGCGCCATTCGACCTCCCGCTCACGGCCGTCGATGCGCACGGTGTAGCGCCCGGGCCCGCGACGCATCACCTCGACCGGAATCTCCCGTTCTCCCACCGTGGCCAGGTAGCGCATGATCGCCCGTCTCCGCCCTCAGACGCGGGGCGCGCGGATGAACCGCGACTCCATCAGAGCGCGCCGGCCCGCCATGGCCCACGGATCGACGCTTCCGGCCCTCTCACGCTCCGCGACGCGGAATGCTTCCTCGCTCGCGGAGATGGCCGCCGCCATGGCGGCGATCTCCGCGTCCGGACCGATCGTCCTGAGGCGGCCCGCGATGTCGGGCAGGACCCGATCGACGTAGCCGATGTCGATGCGGCCCTTCACGAACCCCGGGTCCGAGAGAATCTCACGGTGGAACCCGATCGTCGTGTGAACGCCCCCGATCAGAAACTCGTCCAGGGCGCCGCGCATACGCGCGATCGCCTCCGTCCGGTCCCGCCCCCACGTGATCAGCTTGGCGATGAGCGGATCGTAGTGCAGCGAGATCTCGTCGCCGGCCTGCAGCGCCGTGTCGACCCGCACGCCCGGCCCCGCGGGGAGGCGAACGGCGGCCACCCGCCCCGGTGACGGGCAGAACCCGCGGAGCGGATCCTCCGCCAGGATGCGGCATTCGATCGCCCAGCCCCGGGGCTCGATGCGATCCTGATCGAGATCCAGCCGCTCGCCGCCCGCGATCTCGATCTGATCCCGGACCAGATCCCGGCCGGTCACCATCTCGGTGACCGGATGCTCTACCTGGAGGCGGGCGTTGACCTCCATGAAATACGCCTTGCCCTCGCGATCGAGAAGGAACTCGACGGTGCCGGCATTGCGGTATCCGCAGGCCCGCACGACGCGCAGCGCGAGATCTCCGATCCGCCGGCGCGCCGCCCCGTCGAGCGCGGTGGACGGCGCCTCCTCGATCAACTTCTGGTGGCGGCGTTGCGTGGAGCACTCCCGCTCCCCCAGATGAACGGCGTGCCCGTGCTCGTCCGCGAGAACCTGAACCTCGATGTGCCGGACACCCTCCAGAAACTTCTCGGCATAGATGCCGTCGTCCCCGAACGAGGCGCCGGCCTCGGATCGGGCTGCGCGGACCGCCGAATCGAGATCCCGCTCGTCGCGCACGACGCGCATCCCCTTGCCGCCGCCCCCGGCGGCCGCCTTCAGCAGGATCGGATAGCCCGCCTCGCGCGCGAACGACCTGAAGGCGTCGGTCCCGGCGGCGCGCTCCGACATGCCGGGTATCACCGGGATCCCCGATCGTGCCATCTGTCGGCGCGCCTCCACCTTGTCCCCCACGAGGCGCATGGCCGCGGGCGGCGGGCCGATGAAGCGCAGTCCCGCCTCGGCGACCGCCTGGGCGAACCGGGCGTTCTCCGCCAGGAACCCGTATCCGGGGTGCACGGCATCCGCCTTCGCCTTGCGAGCGGCGGCGAGGATGGCATCTGCGTCGAGATAGGACGAGGCGGCGGGCGGCGGCCCGATCGCGAAGGCCGCGTCGGCCAGGCGGACGGGCAGCGTGTCGCGATCCGCCTCCGAGTAGACCATCACGGGGGAGATGCCCATCTCGCGGCACGCCCTCAGCACCCGGAGGGCGATCTCGCCGCGATTGGCGATCAGGACGGTTCGAATGTCGGCCGCCCGGACCGCGGATCGCTTCGCGGCTCCGCGGCGCGCGCCCCGACCGGGGTAGGCGGTCCGCCGCGGCGCCCGGCCGCCAGCCTTCCTAGAGCGGGATGTTCCCATGCTTGCGCGGAGGCATGATGTCTTTCTTGGTCTTCAGTAATCGCAGCGCCCGGATCACCTTGCCCCGCGTCGCGCGCGGTTCGATGACCTCGTCGATGAAGCCGCGCTGCGCGGCGATGTACGGATTGGCGAATTTCTCCCGAAACTCCTCCACCTTCTTGCGACGAAGTGTCTCGGGGTCGTCCGACGCCGCGATCTCCCGGCGGTGGAGGATGTTCACGGCGCCCTCGGGCCCCATCACCGCGATCTCCGCCATGGGGTAGGCGAAATTGAAGTCGGTGCGGATGTGCTTCGATCCCATCACGCAATAGGCGCCGCCGTACGACTTGCGCGTGATCACGGTGATCTTCGGGACCGTCGCCTCGGCGAATGCATAGAGGAGCTTCGCCCCGTGCTTGATGATCCCGCGGTGCTCCTGATCGGTTCCCGGCAGGAACCCCGGCACGTCCTCGAAGATCACGAGGGGGATGTTGAACGCGTCGCAGAAGCGCACGAATCGGGCCCCCTTCAGGGAGGCGTCGATGTCGAGGGTTCCGGCGAGCACGGCCGGCTGGTTGGCCACGATGCCCACGACGCCGCCGTCCAGGCGTCCGAACCCGACGACCAGGTTGCGCGCGTAGTGCTCGTGGATCTCGAAAAACACCCCTTCGTCCAGCACGGCGCGCAGGATCTCCTTCATGTCATACGGCTTGTTGGGCTCCGGCGGGATGAGCGCGTCGAGCCGGCCCTCCTCACGATCGGCGTCGTCGTTCACCTCCCGGCGCGGCGGATCCTCCATGTTGTTCGACGGCAGGTAGGAGAGCAGCTCGCGGATCAGGGACAGGGCGCCGGGGTCGTCCGCGGCCGCGAAGTGCGCCACGCCGCTCACGGACGCGTGAGTCATCGCTCCGCCGAGCTCCTCCTTGGTCACGTCCTCGTGGGTCACCGACTTGATGACGTCGGGGCCCGTGATGAACATGTAGGAGGTCCCTTCGACCATGATGTTGAAATCGGTGATCGCGGGAGAGTACACAGCGCCCCCGGCGCACGGGCCCATGATGGCGGAGATCTGGGGAACCACGCCCGAGGCGAGCGTGTTGCGCAGAAAGATATCGGCGTACCCGGCGAGGGAGACCACCCCCTCCTGGATCCTAGCCCCGCCGGAGTCGTTCAGCCCGACGATCGGCGCCCCGACCTTCATCGCCATGTCCATGATCTTGCAGATCTTCATGGCGTAGG